>JAILIB010000058.1 GCA_024695505.1 Saccharofermentans sp. | reverse complement strand
TGATGAATTCGGCAACACTTACCACAGCTTTGATTTCAAAGCGGGCCCCATGAAAGTGATCCATTATTATGAGGCAAATAAATACAAACTCGATTTCGCGATCGTTCTCATCTGCTGCGGCGCTTTCATCTTCGCGTTCGTCCCTGCGACCATAATCTACAACACGAGAAAGAGAAGATACGAGATTTTCGAATACAGGCGCAAGATGGTCGACGCGATGGCACACGACCTGAAGACCCCGATGGCAGCGATCTCTGCATATGCGGAAAACCTTTCCAACAACATTGCGACGGACAAGAAGGAATACTACGCGGGCAAGATCGAGGACAAGGTCGCCCAGATGAACCGCATGGTAAACGACATCCTGGAGTTCTCAAAATCAGAAAACCGGAATGCCGTGATCACAAAGGAAAATGTGGATATCGCGGACGTTATCGAAAAGATAATCTCTGACAACGAACACATCATCAGCGAGCGTTCGCTTAAGATCAACTTCACGAAAAAGAGCGTGAGCGTCAGGACCGACCTGAACCTTTTCAGGATGGCAATCGCAAACCTAATAAACAATGCTGTGCTTTACAGCAAAGAGGGTACGGAGATCAGCATCACCTGCGATGAAAAGAACCTGGTGATCATCAATATCGCAGAAGAGGTCTCTGACAACGCCAAAGACCTGAAAGACCCGTTTGTCAAAGGCAGCAAAGCACGCAGCACAGGCGGCACGGGCCTTGGCCTCGCTATCGCGAACAACAACCTCGCGATGCTCGGCTTCAAGCTTGACGTAAAGTATGAAGACGACAGGTTTGTCGCGACCGTTAAACTGTGATTTAATCTGAAAAAACAGAAAGGACTCACGGCCATGAAAAAACACATCAAGCCGAATAAGCACGGATTTACGCTTACCGAACTGATAGTGATAATCGTCATCTGTGCGATCATCACCGTGGCCGTGATCGCCGTTCTGATCAGGACTTACAACAACATGCCCTGGGACATGTTAGGTTAAGATCACCTGTCTAACTTGTAACCGTTCTCAACGAGATGGAAGGCACTTGAATCGGTGGAAGGGAACTCAACGGTCACCTTTCTCATAAGGCCGTCATCACCTCTGAAATACCATATGACAAGGATCACTCCGTCGGGATACGTTCCATAGCACTGGATCGCATCGTAGCCGCCGATCTTAACGTGAGCTCCGGTAACCTTCTTTGCTCCTGCCTGCTCCATCGAATACATGCTGGCTTTGGCAAGTTCCTCAGGAGTTTTGGAAACGTTAAGGACAAACAGTCCGATGATAGAACTGTTTTCCAGATTCTTCGCCTGCTTATGCTCCGTCACGTCGCTGGAGAAGCCGCCAGCTTCAATAAATTCGACCCACTTGCCTGAAGTCAGAGGTACCGTTCCGGTCTTTTCATTTCCGACGGTAGTCAGATAAGCGCCATTCTTGGATCCTGAAGCGGAAGTCTCGGGAGCCGTCTCTCTTGTGGTCTCTTCCCTTGTTGTATCTTCCGTTGTAGCCTCAGTATCCTCTGTAGTCTCTCTCGTTGTTCTGCGGGTGGTCTCCTCGCGCTCAGTGGTGGTTACGCGGGTATATTCGTTATATTTCTTTCTGTACTTGCTTGCACCCGAAAATCCTAAGGAAATTCCGGCGATCCATACGACCACGAGTATTGCGGATATTATGATTCCGGCAATGGCCTGGCCCTTGCCCTTCTCATTCTTTTTGCCGGCCGAGATCAGACCGATGATTGAGAGGATCAGGAACACGATCGCGGTCGTTCCAAGAAAAACGATCGATGCCAGCGATCCGATAAGACCTACTATGCAAAGAACATTGGTCTTCTGCTGCGGATTAGCGCTAACTGGCACGGCCTGAGGCTGCACGGGTGCAACAGGTGCGACAGGCTGAACGGGAGCGGGCGCCGGCGGGGGCGTCTGCATGGGCGCAGCCTGAGGCGCTGCACTTACATTAGGCGTGAGAGCCGTTCCGCAATTGGCGCAAAACCTTACGCCGTCGTTATTCTGAGTTCCGCAATTAGGACAAAACATCTTTCTTCCCCCTTGTTTTTCCGATTATTGCCACATTTTATAGAAACAAAACGGAAAAAACAATAAAAGTGTATAATGCAAATATTAAAAATTTTTGTGCAAAGGGCTCAAATAAGACCCGGAAAGAATGCAAGTACATATATGGAAGACAAGAAGAATCTGGCCGGAAAACTGCTAAGCTCGTTACGTTCTGAATACAATAAGCTGAGTGAGAGAAAAAAGACTTTGTATCTCTATACTCTCCTCTTTCTGTTGGTGTTTTATGCGGCCTTTAGTGTGTTTCTGGCAGGTAACAGGACCTTCATCTGCATCTTTGACGGCCGTGAAACATATTTCCAGTCTTACATTGCTACAGGAATCTGGGTGCGCCAGATCATAAGCAACTTTCTCCACGGCGATTTCACCGTCCCGCTTTATAGTTTCAGCTCAGGCTGGGGCGTCAGGGGCCTCGGAACCGGACTCGATCCGCTCGATCTTCTGATCACGCCCTTTTTTGATAAAGCTTATGGTGAAGCCCTTTATCTGATAATCATCGTACTGAAGCTCTATCTTGCAGGACTGTCATTTCTTTATCTTTGCCGCTATTTCAAAAAAGACCGGATAAGCTCTCTGACGGGATGCTTTGTTTACCTGTTCAGCGGTTATATGGTCTATGCGGGACTTGCATTCCCGAGTTACATCACTCCGATGATCCAGTTTCCGCTGCTTATCACAGGCGCCGAAAGGGTCATGCGGAAGGAAAAGAGCATCGGTTTTGTGTTTACCGTTATGTATACCGCGATGTGCGGCTACTATCATCTGTATATCCAGACGATAATGATCGGCTTATACTGCATCGTCAGGCTGTTTGCTCTCTATCCGGGTTGGGAGCGGCTGAAGGCTTTGCCAGGACGGTTGGCAAGCGGCATCGGGAAATGGCTTCTCGGACTTGGCCTTTCCGGATTTATCTTACTTCCTGCAACATTGGGCTTCGGTTCTGCCGCCAGGAGCGAATTCCGCAACATCAGTATTTCAAGCAGTTTTGCAACTCACTGGCGTGTTTTCTGGCAGAGGTTAATGTCTCTTATCGCTCCTGTCCGCAATTACGACTGGGATTGGGGACTGGATTATCCCGCTTTTGCCGCCATCTTTCTTTTATGCGCAGTCGTTATCTTCACTGCGGGAAGAAAGCAGAAGTTTACGCAAAAATGGCTGCTCGTCATTGGCCTGTTCATGCTGTTCTGCCCTTGGTGCGGTATTGTCATGAACGGATTCCAGTACCCTTGCAACCGCTGGAGCTTCGGACTGGCACTGTTTGCGGGCTTTCTGGTCACTGATACGCTCCCCGATCTGTTCAAGCTGAGCGGCCTTCAGAAAAAAGCCTGCCTGACCGCCGTCATTGCCTACGGATGTATAGGACTTTTTTCTGCCTCCATCAGGAAAGAAGTCTTCGCTTCTGTGGGCACGGCATTCCTAGCTTTTACCCTGCTGCTGATCAGTCTTTTAAGCGATGTTCCGGAGAAGACCGCCAAGTTAAGAAAACCTCTTTGTCTCGTGCTTGTCTGCCTGAATGTGACAGCTAACTCTCTGTTTCTTTGCTCACTTGAATCAATGGGCTGGTCCAAATGGTTTACACCGGCAAAGCAGGAGGAAAGAAGGATAATGAATGCCGTTGAAGGCGAACCTGTTCTTTCCCCTTACGGCTATAAAACAGGAAACGGACGTATAGACAGCAACGACCTGTATTATGACAATTCCACCGTTTATGGCCAGCCGGCAACAAACATCTATTCCCCTCTGCTGACCGGCAATATCGTTGAATTCAGGGATAAAACGGAATCCTGCGGGAACATTCAGTATTTTAAGATCTTCTCCTCTGATCAGAGAACTATCTTAAACACGCTGCTTTCCGTTGACCAGCAGTATGAACTGCCGCCCTATACCCAATATGTACCGTACGGATATAAGTACTTAGGCGAGTCCCCGCTCGGTTACCAAGTCTATCAGAACGAATACTCATTGGGCTGGGGCTATACCTATGACCATTCCGTTTCCTATGATCAGGTTTCCGGCCTGAACGGAATCGGCATGCAGGAGGTCATGCTGCGTTCCGTGGTCCTTGACAAGGACAAGCAGATCACCCCCGGTTCCATTGAGACCGAACATGTGCGGCTCCCATACAACTTTAATTGCAGGGGCTGCACATGGAAAAACGGCTATGTAAAGACGGGCAACAGCGGAGGCCAGATAGAGCTCGAAGCCGATCTTAAGAAGGGAACCGAATACTATATCCGCATTAAAGGCTTTAACATCGACGGCTACGGCAAGGAAAGCTTCACGATAAGCACAAACTCAAGCATCGACATTTACGTGAAATCCGGAAGTGTTGTTAAGACTGCCCGCGCTATGGCTCCCTCCTATCCCTGGTATTACGGACGAGAGAACTATCTGTTCTGTCTGGGATGTATGGACGAGGACAGAAGCACAATACAGTTCCAGATCCCTGCCGCCGGCACGTTTAAACTTGAGGCTATCGAGCTTTATGCTCTCCCTATGGATCACTACCCGGAGCAGGCAGAAAAGCTGAGACAGGAAAAACTGCAAAACGTAGTTCTCGGGACCAATGAGTTTTCCGGCACGATCGATATTACAGGCAACAAGGTACTCTGTATTACGGTACCTTATGAAGACGGCTGGACGGCGTACGTTGACGGGAAGGAGACAGAGATCCTGCGCGCAAACTACGCATTCATGGGCCTGAACCTGTCGGAAGGCCATCACGAGATCGTACTGAAATTCCAGGTTCCGTATCTTACGAAGGGCATCATTGTCTCCCTGGTCAGTCTTTGTCTTACGCTTACCTTATTCGTGATTCTTAAGAAAATAAAGGCGAAGGATTCTTGAGCTTTATCGGAGGTGTTATATGAACAAAACATTTAAGAGATTCAGCGCGGCCTTAATGGCACTCACAATGTCTGTCAGTCTTGCCACAGGCTGCACAAAGGCGCCTGATAATAAAGAAAACACTTCGGCTACGACTTCTGCCGCAAGCACTGAAACGGAAGCACCTAAGGAATCTGAGACTACCACGACCGAAGCTCCGAAAGAGTCTGAAACGACTGTCGTTGAAACAACGAAAGCGCCGAGTGCGTTCTTTGCGAAATATACGTTATGCGGCGGACCTTTCCAGGCCGGCAGACAGATCGATGCAAGTATCGATGAAAAGGGCATCTTGAAATGGAAAGACATGATTCCTGACCCCCAATCCGTTGACGATCCTGAAGAATATTCGCTTTCCTATAACGTTTACATATCAGGTGCGTGTGTCAGATGCATCGATTTTAACGAGAGTAAAGCCGGCAAAGAGTATAAGATCAATCTGAAAAAAGACATCGATGATGCCATCAAGGATGGATCTCTCAAGAAATCCGCGAACAATAAATATCCGGTTTTGTTAATAGCAGAGGGTTCGGATTATTGGGAAACTTATGCTTCCTGGAGCGGAGAGATCACTTACGCTTCCAAGGCGAAGGCAGGAAAAATGGGAAAGATCTCAGCCTCCATCGATGAAAATAGTAACCTTAGTTGGACCGGCCTTAAGAGAGCTGACAGATATGAGATCTATATAAATGAATACTACGTTTATGTCGGAGAAGAACCAAAGAAATTCTCTCTTAACAAACAGATCGATTTCATGATCAAGGCCGGTTTCATTAAGAATACGGACACTTACAACATCAGAATGGTTGCATACGATACTGTTAATGAGAAGTATCTTGCTCAGTGGGAAACAACATATAAATACGCTTCGAATGCCGTTCCCGGCGGTAATCTGGCTGCCATCAAGAATCTGACCATTAAAGACGGTGTAATGACTTGGGATGCAGTTGAAGGCGCCGATCGTTATTACATCGAGATATTCATCGGCGGAAAACGGGTCGACGAGTATTATGCTGATAAGAATAAAACCGACATCAACAACTATATCGCTACAGAGCTTGATAAAGATCTGGATCTGGAAAATGCCGATTTTTCTTTCAGAGTCTCTGCTGTGGAAATGTCCGCCTCAGTCAGCGTAGGGCTCTTTGAATCAGAAAAGCTGGCAATAGCCGTAGGTTATCTGGAAGATTACAAACTCACAAAAGCACCCAATCCGCTGTCGGTAACGGGAAAAGAAGCAACAGTCAACAGCAGCAAGCTTAAGTCAAAGAAGCAGACGATTAAAGCGAGCAAGTTATTCGACGGCCTGTCCTCCGGACGAGGCGGTTTCATCTTCACAAAGCTTTCAGGAGACAAGAACATCAGCATCAACAAGTCTTCAGGAAAGATTACCATCAAGAAGGACGGCCTGAAGAAAGGCGAAACTTATGAGGTCAAGGTAAGCGTTAAGGCCAAGGGGAACTTAGGCTACGAGCCTTCAGACGTTAAGGAAGCGACGGTCACGATAAAGGTTACATAACAGCAGTTATCTGCCTGAATCGGCCTTGGGCTTTGCCCCCATCAGAAAACTCAGCAAAGGGATCCTGTAAGCGGTCTCCGAACAGACTATGGTCACGGGATATGCGCATAAGACCGGCAGGAGATATGCCAGAAAAGTATTGTTTCCGACAAGACCTGAAAGCCAATACTGAAACAGAACGATCCACAGGAAATGAATGCTGAAGATGAGAAAAGACCTTTGGGCAAAGTAGTCTGCAACTTTGCCTGAACGGTCCATCATATGCTTTCCTATGCCGATCAATGCAAGGATCATGAACCATTCAGTAAAAGCTTTTGCAACCGTGTTAACTGCACCGAAATCTTTTCCGGACCAGATAAACATATAGACGTCAGCAATGCCTGCAAAAAGACCTGCGGCCAAAGAAACGAATCTGAACTTTTCCGTTTTTTCCAGCACATCGTCATTTGACAGGACGTAATAACCGATAAGGTAAACGTAAAGATACTCTGCAAAACTCTTCCCTCCGACGACCAGGAGATCATATAAGAACGGAAGAGGTATCACAAAAAGA
Source organism: Saccharofermentans sp. (assembly GCA_024695505.1). Classification (GTDB taxonomy): domain Bacteria; phylum Bacillota; class Clostridia; order Saccharofermentanales; family Saccharofermentanaceae; genus Saccharofermentans. Next base: position 7,731 of record JAILIB010000058.1, on the reverse strand, counting down.
CAGAGCGCCCAGAACGGCATGTTTCCCGCTCCTTCCTTTTTGAATATGCGCTTTGATAAAGCAATTATGCCTATCCCGGCAACCGATATCACAAAAAGAAAATAGAGAAACCAGAACTGTCCGACGCCAAAACCGCCATCAAACCCCGACAGATCCGTCCACTTGGTGAAAAAGATCCTGTAATGCGCGAAAAATCCTCCGTCATAACCGCAGTTGGTCTTATCGCCTATATAGGCCATGACAGGACAAAAGACCAAAGTACCGAACACAAAAGGTATGATGAGTCTTTTTACCCTTTCGGCAATGAACTGTCCGTAAGAACGCTTCTTCAGCGCATACCTGGTACTTACTCCTGCCAGAAGGAACATTACGGGCATATAGAAAGGACTGCAGAAAACAATGAAACTGCTTATGACCTTGTCGGGACGAAAAAGAAAATAATTCAGCTCTCCCCAGGTGTTAAATGCCTGTGCGGCATGATAAGGGATCAACAGCAGTATGATCAGGCATCTGATGTTATCGATATAATGTTTTCGCATATTCTTCAGTTCAAGCTCAGATGATTATATCATGACTTGAAAAGGCGTGGGACGAACATCATGCCGATATCGGCCATTTCCTCATCACTTTCTTTCATGCCGTCATTAAGCCACGCTACTGCTATTGCACCCACCGCTCCCATGGAACCGATGATGCTGTAATGAAGATCCGCAGCTGAAGCCGGCATGTCAGATTCGATCCACAACGGGATCTTTTTAATTGTCGTTTCAAAGAGATCAGCCTTATATAAGATAGTAGCAGCGGCCTTATTCTTTCTTAGTGTCGAAAAGAACTCCAAAAACAACAATCTTGGATTTTTATAATATGCCGGATCTTTCATCTTTCTGGTCAGTTCTATATGAAAAACACTTTCTATCTCAAGCACTATGTCTTCTTTCGAACCGTAATTCCTGTAAAATGACTGTCTCGATACGCCGGCACGCCGTACTATTTCAGAAATGGATATATCATCGAAATCTTTTGTCATTATTATTTCCAAAAAGGCCGTACATATAGACTCACGCGTAATCCTGTTTGCTTCATTGTTCGACAAGTGTCTGACCGTAACGGTATCCTTTTTTTCCATATCCAACCTCCGGTTAAACAAGGGGTGTTACAGAAACATATGTCAACTGTAACAGTTGTCAGCAGAATAATTGACCGCTGATATCACCGATGTTACAGTTGTATCATCGTTTCGTCAACGATGTAAGTATTGAGATCCGGGACGTTAAGTATGGAACAAAATGCCAAGTCAGCTTTAGTTTTGATCAATCCTGCCGCCGGTTTGGGAACGGCAGAAGATTACTCCTCCGATATCATCAGCAGACTTCAAGAATACGGATACAGCTCAACAGTCACTTTTCTTAACGATCAATACGGTTTAATGCCCGATCAGAAAGCTCCCTCATATAAAGATGCTGACATAATACTCTGTTGCGGCGGAGACGGAAGCCTGAATCAGGTCATAAACGGATGTATTGATTCCGGATCCGGAGCCGCGATCGGATTGATCCCGTTTGGAAGCACCAACAGTTTTGCCGGGATCAACGGGTTATATAATGATTTCGATCCTGCAATGGAAACCGCTATTAACGGTAAGCCTTTCAGATTCGATGCCGGCGTGATAAATGATAAGGCCTTCATTTTATCAGCTTCATTCGTATCAGCATCTTCTGTGAATTTCGTTACAAGCCAGCAGATGAAAAACCCGATAGACTATTCAAAACATATCCTGCGTGCCATCGGAGAACTGAACATGAATATGGGACATTCTTTCCATATGGCGATAGATACGGCAGAAGAGCAGATAGAAGATGATTTTCTTTATGGGGCAGTTTCGAATTATTCTGACGAAGTTTCTAAAACCAATGACGGAATAATGGAACTCCTTCTTCTTAAAGTACCGAAAAACCACAAGGATGCAATCGACGTTTTGAATGTCTTGCGCAACGGTTCATTGGACCATCCTGCCATAATCACCACCAAGATAACGGGCGGGTCCTTTTCTTCAGATACAGAATTGGCATTATCGCTCGATGGTGAATTCAGCGGCTTCCAAAAAGCATTTGAATTGAATGTGCTCAAAGAAAGACTGACCTTCAAAACACCGGAGTGACCAGATCACGGCTCTTTACCAGTACTTGACCGACAGCGCATCGATAATTGACTTGTCACAGATATTCATGTATTCACTTGTCTTGTCTGTGACGGCGGAACAGAACTGGATAAGGTAAACATTGCCGTGATGTTCGCTCTTGCAGTACAGGCTGTCAGTCGAATATGACATCGTCTTTCCCGAGTGGCTGTAAACATCCACGCCGCCGGCAAACGGCACCACCGGGTGAGTGGTCCAGCCGCAGCCGTAGTCCATTTTCTTGTCGTAGTATTCGTTTATGGATTTGATCTGCAGGTCGAACATGATCTTGAGCGAATCCTGATTTATCAGTTTACCTCCGATGAGAGCCCTGTCAAAAAGGATCATGTCGGCAGCGCAGGAATGAATGTCCCCTGCGCCCCTGCCGGTTTTCGGATCCTGGAAATATAACGACCCGAACAGTTCACCGATCTTGAATTCCGTAAATGTCTTATCTTCTTCGGGTACGCTCGTTAAGTCACCCTTCTTCATGCTGCTCGAGTGTGTCATGCCGCAGACATCGAAGATGTTTTTCTGAACGTATTTGGAATAACTCATTTTCGAAACCTTTTCGATGATCATTGCGAGCAGGATGTATCCGGCATTGCTGTACCGGCAGTTGGTTCCGGGTTTATATAAAAGGTCCAGCGAGAAGAGGCTTTTCAGGAGTTCCTTGTCCGTGAAGCCGTCTGTGTAGTATTTTCTGGTGAAATCCTCATCAACAGAACCGTCCGGTTTGTAGAAGGCCGAATCCGGAAAGAACTCTCTTTCAAGCCCCGCCTGCATATGGAGTACATCGAAGATAGTGATCTCCTTGCCTTTCTCAAACTCAGGGAAATACTTGTCGAGCGTATCGCTTATCGAAAGCTTGCCCCGCTCAGCCAGCTGCAGGATACAGGTTGCTGTAAACATCTTGGTGACTGAACCTATCTCGTATGTTGTATAGGCATCGGCCTTCTTTCCGTCCTTATCAACTGCGGAAAGCCCCGAAATGAAGATGACCTTGTCATCGGTCGCAAGGATGCGGACACCCTTCATATCCTTGCATCTCTCGTTATCCTGCTTCATGCGGTAAACGAGGTATTTCCATTCCTCATCCGTGGTAGACCATGTATTGTCGGTTTCGTCATAGACCAGGCCTTCGGTAATATCGACGGCCGGAGTCTTGGGGGCTTTGCCCGAGCACCCCGTCAGAAGGAGCGTAATAACTACTATCAGTGCGCAGATCCTGTTTTTCATAAATAGCCCTTGAATGTTATTCTATACGGCTTTCAATTATACCATGCGTCACTTTCCGTTTATCCGATAAAAAGGGGACGCCTCATTTTGAGACATCCCCTTCGCGAAAACCTTGTGCTGCCTGTCAGGTGTATATACCGTCCCAGTAACGCTCGGAGATTATCTCTCCGGTCTTTGCATCCACATCGACAGTGCTGTATTTGTTGACCGTAAAACGGTAATAGAGCTTCCCGTTTGAATCACACATGAGAAGATATGTGCCGGTTACCGTGCTGCTGACCCTTCTGACCTTGGCGGACTTGAAAGCATTCTCATATACTTTACCAAATGCAGTTTCAGCATTGATCAGTCCGCTCTTGCTGAAGTCAGATCTTCGAAACCTTGAATCAATGCTCCATACGCTTCCCTTTTCCTCGTCGTACCAGCATGTCATCTGCGCGCAATCATATGTGACTCCGTCATTCATCATCAGGCCGAAGAAACGGAACTCTCCCTTTACCTCCGATTCACCTATGCCGTGAACGTATATGTCATCGTGAAGCTCCTTATCGGCCTGTGTAAGCTGTGAGATCATGTGATCCTTGTAATCCCTGTCGCGGTCGCTGTGTTCGAAAAGATCTTCAGGATAGTAAGTATGCTCTCCGATCTTTATAAGCTTTGCTTCCTTAAAAGCGCCCGCCGGTGCGCTGCTGTCCGCTTTTTCAGCAGTTTCGTTCTTTTCTCCGGCAGTTGCCTCTTTTGCTTCAGTCTTACTTTCCGGAACTTGTGCCACCGTAGTCTCGGCCTTTCGTTCGGGAACCGGAGCCTCTTTAGTTTCGGCCGGTTTCTTTCCGCAGGCTGCTAAGCCTGTCATCATAAGCGTTGCAAGGATTACTGCCAGTGTTTTCTTAATCGGTGTTTTCATGATAAACGCCACCCCCTTATATCCTATATACAGAAAGCGGCGCCAAAATGTTGCACTACAGATTACTGATTTTGGTTGTCTTTGGGCTTCTTAAAAGCTTCGGCAATAAAAACAGCATAAAGGAAACTCCAGAATGTAAAATCCCGATGCCGCCGAGTATGGCAGGAAAGACCCAGGGATGCATCTTAAACCACATAATCAGTCCCGTTCAAACATCACGATATATTCAGGAGCACCTTCTTCCAATCGTCTTTTCCCGTTGAGCTTAAAGCCATGCGCCTCGTAAAAACGGATGGCGTCTTCGTTCTTCTCCAGGGTCCATACGGACCTGACATCATACTTTTCTTTTGCAAATTCAACCAGCCGGGATCCGATGCCCTCTTTCCAGAAAAAGTAATCCACATATAATTCTGAGATCTCTTTTCCCTCCAGATGGATCATTCCCTTGACTATGCCGTCATCGTATACCCAGACTTTACCGAGGAGTTTGGGATCCCTGAATTCATCGGCGACCTTTACTACCTGCAGCCCGTTAAAAGAGTGCTCATCGTTATGAAAGATCGACCGGTACTTCATTCTCTTTGTAAAAACCAGGATCTCCGCAATCCTGGATATGTCTTTTGGTTCTGCTTTTCTTATCATGTTTTTGTAGCCGCCTTAATTCTTCCCTGCCATCTTAAGGATCTTAAGAAGAGTCTGATCCCATGTAAGACGGACTGAATATGAGTCTGCATTGATGCCCTGATCTTTCAGCTCCATGTACTTCAGATATTCTTCAACCGTGAGAGGAATATATACATCAGGGCTGATCCCGTTGTAGCCGTCCTCGGGGTTGGAAACGCTGAGCGTGGGAACATAAACAAATCCCCAATGGCTCTCCGGCAGGATACAGTTAAATGGTGTGCCGCAGATACCTTCGCCCTTTGTGTTCGTGCCAACGACCACACAGTTATCATATTTCCTGCCTAAGGCAGTCATGATGTCTGCTGACGAACATGTTAATTGCGAAGAGATCATATATATCTTCAGATCTTTTTTTGCACTTCCTTTTACGCTGAAGTCCTCACTGTAATAAAATCTTCCGTCTTTAACCTTGACTGAACCGGTCTGAAGGATCAGATGGTTTAAATGGTCATGAACAAAATTCTTCGTATAGTCATTGACCTTTCCCACATACTGAGCTTCAAGATCAACGTCATGCGAGAACAGAACAGGAAGGAGAACCTTGGTAACAAGAGAAGGATCTCCACCGGGATTCGCACGGTTATCGACAATGACCGTATCGGCTCCGGCTTTGTCTATTGCATTCTGAAGGTCTTCCACAATACGGATTTCGTCAGCCATACTGCATTTTGTAATCCTCAGATAAACGGTCTTTCTGTCAGCATCCGTCTCTACCGTGTAATTAGGATTGGCGCTGTTTTGTCTTCTCTGTTCTTCTTTATTGATCCCATACAGTTCCGGATAAATACTCGCGCTCTCGGCACACACGATATCGAACGCAGGATCATCATAAAGATCAGTAGTTACGACCGTTCCGTCAGGCATGCGGATCTCGGCCGTGTACTTGATCCCGGTGCTTTCATTAAAGCGGAGATGCGTGCGGAAATAGCATTTGTTACCCGCATCATAGACAGGAGCCTTGGTCTCAAAAAGCTCAAAACACATATCTTTTGGATCTTTACCGTTAAGCGAGATCAGCTGTGCGCCCACATATTTCGTTGAATAATTCTTGACTGTAACATCGGGCATGATCCCGATATATGTCCCGTTGACATAATAGAATTCCGTCAAAGTGTGTTCCATGTATTTTTGAACATCATCACGGAATTCATCATTCCAGGAATTAACATAATCTTTTTCTTTCTGGGTTCCGTAGATCTCCGACATTCCGAAACCCTGTTCCGTCAGCACATAATAGCTCGGAATATGCAAAGAATTGTGGATACCCGGAAGGAGTGCCAGATAAGATGACATATAAGAAAGAAACTCAAAATCGTCCCTGGCGTTTTCGACATACCCGCGGTATCTGTGATAAAGCTCATCATAAGAGATTCCGTATGCTTTCTCGAAAAGCTTAAGATCCGGATTCTCGGCACATGCATACTTATACATGTAATCGAAGTCTTTAAGGCGCTGCTCAACAGTAAGAGAGGTCTCTACCCTTGTATAGCCGGTATCCTTCTGCATGTACAAAAGCTTATATCCGGCAGGACCAAACATGATCAATACAACGGCAACCGCTGCAAGATTTAATCCCAGGACCGACAGGACTATGACCAGTGCGATCTTCTTGCCTTTTGACAGAGGTTTCTTTACCTTCTTTGAGTTTTTAACCATAGCGAAAACTAATTCCCTTACTCAAATATTTTAGATATAGCATCTATATTCTATCCCACAACTGCACTTCCACATAGGCATACTTGCCGAGGGATTCTTTGAGAAAAACGTCAACTGATCCGTTACATGCATCAATCCGGTCAAACAGAAGCTTTTTCGTCAGAACAACGGGGTCATTTCCATGCAGCATCAGAGCACAGCTGTCTCCAAGCGTGAAGCTGACCTGATCGTCGGGAATGTCATCCAGATCAATAATGATCTTATCACTGCTGTTAAACCATTCTTTAAGATATTCACACTCCAGAAGCGTAAACGAATATGGGTGCAAAAGTTTTGGAGTTCCGCCTAACTCAATAAACTTCTCCCGAACAAACTCATCTGCTTTCTTTCGTACCGGATAATAGTTCGCGAAATCCGCAAAACGGCCGAAACTGGTAATATCCTGATGAGTATTGGCAAGTTCTTCAGCCTTGCGGAAAGCCTCCTCTTCAGGAAGAAGCATTATGTTTTTCCATGGTTCTGTTCCCGGATAATAGTAGTGCGTAATAAACAGTTTATCCATAAATCTTCTAATCTATCCCCACAATAAGATTCTCATATTGTGTCTGTTTTACTGCCGATCTTCTATGCTACTTAATTGCCCAGAAGCCGGCCTGTAAGTAAGATGTCCACAAGACATTTACAGAACGGAAACCGCATTTCTTAAGCAATTCCAAATGCTGTGCGATCGTAATCGGGAAAACTTCCACCCCGCGTCTTTCATTTAGTCGTCCTTGCTGCTGGTTTGATATACTATCGGCGTTCCTAATCGGGTTCACTTTTTCTTTTCCGGTAAAAGACGAAACCATCTTCAGTTTTTATGATACGATAGCCTATTTTTCTGTAAAAAGCATTTGTACGCTCATTCCAGCATGGGGTATCCAGATTAAACTCAGCAGCACACGGGAATTCCTTTTCTATGCATTCCATCAAAAGAATTCCGTAACCTTTTCTATGATAGATGCTGTCAATAAATATCCTGCCAATGTATACGCTGTTATTTGTTTCATCTGGAAATACAATGGCAGCCCCT
>JAILIB010000046.1 GCA_024695505.1 Saccharofermentans sp. | reverse complement strand
TTGTTGTATTTGGTAACGGCTGCTATGTTTCTTTCCATGATCTCTTTGTTGGTTACGATCTGTCTGAAACCGGGTTCGCCTGAATCGTAGGCGGTTCCTGCGAAAAGATAGTTCAAAAACTTCCTGCAGCCTTCCTTTTCTACGGCGTATATCAGATCATGCACCGTGCTTCCTTTTTTGACTAACCTTTTAACCTTTTTGGTTTTGATCTCTTTTATGTTCGTCATTTTCCCGGTTTCCGTATCAATGCTGGTAAACATGGGACCGCCTGAGTTTTCACCCAGATAGCCTATGATCGCGTTTAAGGTCTTTCCTTCGGGCCCGGCACTGATGGAATGAATGGCAAGTGTGCAAAGATCATTCGGACAAGTGACTTCCTTACGGTTTAGCAGATTGCCGTTAAGATCAAACACATCAAGGATAGTATGCGAAGATCCCCAGGCGTTTGTGGTGTAGTTATAAAGACTGAACAGCTTGTCGTCGCTGGCGCAAAGTCCTGAATACATAACTGCTCCGGCTGCCTGAGGGGCGGGATCCAGATTGAATCTGACCGATTCATACCAGGGATCATCAGCTTTTACTACAGTTGCCTTTTTCCTGACGGGAGAACAGGACATGAGCATAGGCATCAGCATAATGACAGCCATAGCAATGGCGAAAGCTTTTATCTTTTTCATTTACAGCTCCCTTATGTATTTGGCCGCCCTGTCGTTTAAGACCGTTATTGCTTCGTCCAGAGAATGGTCACCCTTAAAGTAAGGTTCTATCTCCTCGAAAACAAATTTGGTGATCTCAGCATCCTCGTAATAGTAGGTGGAAAGGTCCCCGAGACACTTAAGGAAAACCGCCTTCATTTCGTCTGTTGACATCTTGTCTCCGGTCGCTTTATCAAGGCCGGCGGCAGGTACGACCGCGCCGCTTTCCACCTGGTTCATGTAATTTGTAAACCCGCGGTTGTTGAGCTTGCCGGTCGCTTCAACGTTTTTCTCCATGATCTCTTTATTGGTCACGATATGCCTGAAATCGGGCGTTGCGGAATCGTAGGCGGTTCCTGCGAAAAGGAAGTTCAAAAACTTTCTGCAGCCGTCTTTCTCGCCTGTGGATGCAGATACCGATATGGTCTCGATCGCTTTGAACCTGGGACCGGATGCATCTACGGAAGGCGTTCCGATGATGCTGTATTGTCCTTCACTCTTGTAACAGGCCTGAACATAATCAAGATAATCATTGATCTTTTTGTAATAGCATTCGCCTCTGTAACGGCTGAAATCCGAGAAATCGTAACCGGTCGGGTAGCTTAAGATGTCATTATATATGAAGTTGTCCTTTGCGTATTTGACTGCGGCTTTGAACTGGTCCGTTCCGAAATCGATCTTTTCACCTTCGATCGATCTCTTGGCATCTATGCAGGACAGGATGAACGAGCGCTTGTTGTTCTCAAAAGATCCCGGATAGTCATACGGAGAGAACCCTTCCATCTTTTCCTTGATGATCTTGTCGAACTCTTCGAAGGTAATACCGACGGCACCTTCTTTAAGCAGATCCTTATTCGTGACAAGTCCTTCTATCTCAAGAGTGACAGGCAGGAAGTACTGCTTGCCGTCAACCTTTGCAGCTTCGAAAATGTTCTTGTACTGTTTCTCCATGACCTCAGGATCGAGCATGCCCGTCAGGTCCATGAAGATGTCGTCGCGCATCGCGTATTTTTTCTGAATGCCGATGACAAGGTCCGGAGCATCTCCGCCCTTTAAGTCCTGGATCATCGTGTAGATCTGTTTTTCTTCATCGGGATTTCCGATGTATCTGTAAGCGTTGAAACCGGTCTTATACTTGTCCCATATCCTTATCAGATAATCGGGGTTTGTTTTGTTGAATTCGAATATGGCTTTCGACATATAGTCGGTAACGCCAGAATCGGGAGGAAGTCCCAATTTTATTACCTTCTTGCCGGCATGGGGATTCTTGTCCGCTTTGTTCAACACTCTGATGTAATCACGCTGAACATAGTAATCAGAAGTATACGGAGTTGCTTCCGATTCAACGATTATCGTCCTGTTTTCGTTGCAGCTTAAGATGCTCGAATTAACGGTGCGGTCTGCATTCAAAAACGGATGGAACAGCGGAGTATACCAGTTGGTGTCGACTATGGTCTTGGGAGTCATGTCATCTGTATCGATCTTTACGATATTTCCGAGCGAGTCTATCTTGCACATGTCGCCGGTGTCTGTGGCGGTGTATTCAGCAAAGTTGATCTTGTTGTCGTCTGTCTCGCCGAAAGTCTTTTTGTCCTTGAGCTTTCCGCTCCTCGTATCAAATTCCATCGTGATAAGGCTGGTTGATTCATAACCTGCCGCGAAAAGGGTATCCGTTGATTCATCTATGGTGAATCCCGGCATGAACATCATGACGTCAATAGAAGACTGATCGAGCTCGCCGATGAATTCATTGTTCTTATACAGCAATACCTGATAATCGACATAGTCACTGCTCATGTCATTGCAGATCATCGTTACGACTGCATATTCTCCGATGAAAGAAACAGCATGAACGGACGCTTCTTTTCTGATCGTCCTTTTCGCCTTTTTGCTGTACAGATCTTTTACATTGGTCATCTTTCCGGTCTCGGGATCGATGCGCGTAAACATGGTGCCGTTCTTGCCCAGAGTGAGATAGACAACGACGGCGTTTAATGCCGTTCCTTCGGGATTGGAACTTATGTTGTAAACGCAGAGGATGTCCAGATCATTGGGGCATATAATATCCTTACGGTTTAGACGGTTGCCGTAAAGATCATAGGTGTCTACGACCGTGCGGGAGGAAGACCACCCTCCCTGCGATGTGGTGTATACGGAAAAGATCTTTTCATTGCTCGCGCATAAACTTGATGATTCGAATGTATCGTTTGCGCGGATGTCTTTTTCGATCTCGAACATTGTGGAGTCATACCAGGGATCTTCCGCCTTTACGATAACAGCCTGTTTCCTGAACGGTGAACAGGACATGACAAGAGGCATCAGCATGATGATGACCATGAACATGGCAAAAGGTTTGATGCTTCTCATACAGATCCCCCGCGTATATAAATACCCAATTATATTTTGCAGTCAGTTTTCGAAAATGTATGACAAAATTTGTACTGCCGTTTTGTGCATTCTACAACTGAAACTTTATGGAAAACGCGGTAAAACGTAATGAATTGGGAATTTGCTATTGTGGATTTCTGTGATACATCGGATAATTGTATTGTCGGATTTTGCTATAAGCGAATTATGAAGACAGTTTTTAAGCCAAGGGGTGATCTGCTTTGGAACGTCTGCGTCGCGTCTTATTCAAAATGAAGGAATGGGGAGCCGGAATCGGATTTCTCCTTCCTTCCGTTGCCGGCGTTTTTTTGTTTTTCTTTATCCCTTTTCTGATGCTTGTTAAGATGTCTTTCCAGAAGTCTGCGACGATCGGCGATTTCGCAGGGCTCGCAAATTACAATGCAGTATTGACGAATGAAGCATTTCTGGAAGCATGCGGCAACACCGCATTGTTCACTGCGGTTACGGTTCCCGCAGCTATCCTGATATCACTTCTTTTAGCACTTGTTCTCAATACTCAGCTTCCGGGAAAGAGTACGTTCAGGAGTCTTCTTCTTACACCTATGATGGTGCCTGTCGCATCCATCGTTCTTATATGGCAGGTCATGTTCAGTTTTAACGGCGTTCTGAACGGATGGACTTATCAGTTATTCGGTCTGGAACGTATAGACTGGATGAAGGATCACGGTCAGCTTCTGACCATGTTGTTGTTCCTTTGGAAGAACCTCGGACTTAACATCATATTGTTCCTGTCGGCACTCAATAACATTCCGCAGGAAGTCGTCGAATCTTCCCTGATGGACGGATGCGGTTCCGTCAGAAGGTTTTTCTCCATCAGACTTTACTACCTGGGTCCTACGATATTTTTCGTAGGCATCATGTCGCTTATAAATTCTTTCAAGATATTCAGGGAAGTGTATCTGCTTACAGGTAATTATCCGTACGGTAAGCTCTATACTCTGCAGCATTTCATGAACAACAAATTCACGCGTCTGGATTACACGCAGCTTTCTGTTGCTGCCGTGATATTGAGTATAGCCATGATGATAATCGTCGGAATTCTGTTCTTGATCGAATCCCGCATCGATAAGGGTGTGGAGGAATAGGTATGGACGAAAAGATCCGCGAGTTAAGAAGGAAGCAGGCTATACTTGCAAGACACCATATATACGAAAAGAAAGAGCAACCTCAGTCTTTCGTATCAAGTCTTTCGCCTGATGAAAGAGAAGTGTTCATGAAAGGCGCGAGAGCAGCCAATGCCGTTGTTCTCAGAAAGAGGAAGAGAAGGTCAAGAGTTGCAAAAGTGTTCGGTGTGGCATTCCTTTCAGTTGCCGCTTTTATCGCGATATTGCCAATCTTTTTCACGTTTCTCAATTCGTTCATGTCTTCTGCGGAGATAGAAGGCAACTATGGTGTTGTTTTCAAGAGCCTTCCCGGCGGATCGAATGAGGCGAGCAGGTTTATGGATGAGGCTCCGCAGCTGCAGCTTGTTCCTCAGGAGGTAAGTGCGGACCAGTATTCCGAAGTTCTTTTCAAGAGCCCTTCATATCTGTTCAGATACTGGAATTCAATATTGCTTACGGTGCCTATCGTTATAGGCCAGCTTGCCGTTGCGTGCATGGCTTCCTACAGTTTCATGCGGTACAGGAAAAAGAGAAGGGAAGTGTTGTTCTTCCTCTATATCATCCTGATGCTTATGCCTTTCCAGGTAACGCTCGTTCCGAATTACATCATGAACCAGGCTCTGAATATCCTGGACACACCGTTGGCTGTCATACTTCCGGGTGTGTTCTCCACGTTCTCGGTATATATCCTTACAAAGTATATGCGCCGTATTCCGAAAGCGTATATCGAGGCGGCGATAATTGACGGTGCCAGTGAGTGGCAGATATTTACCAAGGTCGTAATGCCAAACTGCAAAGCTCCTGTTGCAGCGATGGCGATCCTTTTGTTCATCGATTACTGGAACATGGTCGAGCAGCCTCTGGTAATGCTCCAGGAAGAAGGCATGCAGCCGCTGTCGGTTTTCCTGTCAAAGGTTAATGTTGAGAATATAGGTTTGGCTTTTGCAGCGTGCGCGCTGTACATGATACCGCCGCTCCTGATCTTCCTCAGAGGAGAGGATCAGCTTGTCGAAGGAATATCACAGTCGGGAATAAAGTAGAGGATTATTGTTATGAGCGAAAACACTAAGAAGAGAACATGGGTTACCAAAGTCATAATCGCTTTTGCGGCGTTTCTTATACTGCTGACATTCTTTTCAAACACGATAATGAATTTCTTTATTCCAAAGGTCGCGGGAAAGAGGATCGGAGGCGGAACGCTCTCTTTTACGGATAAAGCCACGGCTGAAGTCGAACCTGTGACGAGCTATAAGATAAAGGTTGCAGGAGGCAGGACGATCGAGCAGGTCCTTGTCGAAGATTACGAACAGGTCAAAAAAGATGAGGTTCTGTTAAAGATCAAGTACAGGTCAGAAGAAGACCAAAGCGTTCTTGAAGATCTGAAAAGAGAACTCACCAGACTTGAGAAAGAAAGCTACTATGCCGCAAGAGTTTCCGAGGCGAAGGCGAGGCTCAAAAAAGCAAAGGCCGTGCTCAAGAAAAACAAGAAAAACGCGGCAGCTAAGACTGAGGTTAAGGACGCGGAGTCCAGTCTGAAACTGGCTCAGAAAATGCTGAATGACATAACGGGATATAGTGGCGCAACGAAGAACAGAAAGAACAGGATCGAAGAAGTCAAAAAGCTGATCGGGGAAATGGAAAAGCATTACGAGATCGAAGAAGTCAGATCCCCTGTTGCAGGTATGGCCTTCGCGGTTGATGCAGTCAAAGGTGATGAGACAGATGAGAATACTGTTCTCCTGATCGTCATTCCCGAAGCAACGGAATATACAGTCACATTTAAGTTCCCCGCAAAATCAGTCGAGTCTCTTGATCCGGGAACGGAGATATCCACGGATTCATACTGGGTCGAAGAATGTACGGTACTGAATATCAAACCCGATTCGAAAGATCCCAGAAACACGAAGCTCGTCAAGTGTGATGTAAAAGCGACGATGTTCTTCCCGGGAGAACTGGTAACTGGTTATGTCGGAAGAGCGGGCAGCAGTTACGATTATCTCGTATCTTCAGGTGCAGTATTCAAAGACAATAACGGCAGCTTTGTTTATATTATCGATGAGACAAAGTCGCCTTTCGGAAACACATACAAAGTCAGAAGAGTTGACGTTTCCGTGCTTGCGACAGACGGTGTTTACACTGCGATCTCAGGTGAAGACTTGAAGTCTAAGATCATACTCATAAGAAGTGAAGCGGCCCTTGAGGACGGTCAGAGAGTCAGACTCGAAGACTATGGTGCGAAGTGACATGTCAAAGTTCAAGGCAGTCTTTAGATATCTGTTCATTATCCTGACCTGTGCGGCCGTTGTTTTGATGGTCTCTTGTGTTGTCGCAGGTATCGCTGTTTACAGATCACGTCCCGAACGCAAGAATGCTGTCTTTTGGGGTGAGGGAAGCAAGACCGGATATGCACATGTAGCCGTTTACGCAAAAGGGGCAAGATCAAACGGCGCTTCATCTCCTTTGGCTTATGTTGATGACGGATCATCGCTCTCAGTCTCTGACATAGACAGTATCCGCGCTGCTTTACAGGGCGTTGTCGATACTGCTTTCAGACCAAAGAAGGGATCGAAGGACAAGACGGTCAAATCTCCTGAATGGACCGACTGCTACAGTTCATGCCTTGCGGGAAAAATTAATTCCGGCAGCCTCGGATCGGGAAAGATATATGAAGCAGATATCTATGCTGTAGGCGGTTCGTTCGCCGTCATGCATCCTTTTGAGTTTATGTCAGGAGGTTTTCTGTCTTCAGATACGACCGACAAGTATCAGGTCGTCTTAAATGATGCCGCTGCATGGAGCATGTTCAGATCTTACGATGTTATCGGAAAGAGGATAGGGATCCTGGGCAACGATTACACTGTGATCGGAGTGGTCAGGGAACATGAGGATATCAACGCAAGAGCATATATCTTTTTCGACCGCCTGGAAGAATATTGCGCCGGCTTGGAAAGACCCGTGATCCCGGCCGTCATGTCTTATGAAGCCATACTTCCCGAGAAGTCATCGAAATCCTCTCAATTTGACCTGGGTGGCGCCATCCCCGGATATAACATATCTTCACCGTCATTCCGGGTGGTCAGAGTTACGGGAAGATATAATGTGTTCAATGTCTTGAAAGCCGAGGTGCCGGACGGGTTCGAACTGCCCTATTGGGAAGAAAGAGCCGTCAAAGCTGAAGCAGAAATTAAAAGAGCCTGCATCTTGTTTGCTTTCGGCCTTGTGATGCTGACGGGACTGGCGATCGGGAAAGCATCTTCGGCCTTGAACCGGTGAAAACCGTTTCCCTCAAAAAAGAATCAACAAAAGACCCGGGATCGTCTCCCGGGTCTTTTCCTTTCATTTGGGTTTTACGGTCAAAGGTTATTCCGTCTTCCACTTTTTCTTAAGCATCAGCACTACATAAACGATCGCGACGACAATTACGAAACCTCTTATAGCCAAAACTCTGATATCATTGCTAATGATCAGACCGTTTACCAGAGAACTATAGACCTGCCTGTTGCTGAGATCGAGTGTCGTATCCTTGTTTATCGACAAGTCTTTAGGCTGCTTGACGGTTGTTTCCTTGTAATCATAGAATTTCCCTTTCCTGGCGTTGAAATAATATAAGTTTGCAGTCTGCCTTCTGAGGGTCCATTGTTTTCCGGTGTTTTTTACTTTGTAGTTAACATTCGAATAATCATAGATTGCGAAAATGATCACGTCGATGTTTTTAATATCTTCCTTCGTCAGTTCCTTGTTTACTGACATTCCGCGAAAAGTCGAAAGGATCCACTCTCCGTTTTTGTACTGAATAAGTGCGACATTGTCCTCCTCAGTATTCTTCGGAGTATGTGAATAGTTTCTTTTACTGACTTTTGCATCCTTTTTGAAATCTAAGGTCTTAAACCCGACAATATCACTATTGATAAGAGCGAGATTCTTATCGGCAACGTCTTTGCCCGCCGGAATAAAGCTTAGAGCATAAATGAAGAATGAACTCGCAAACACTCCCGCCAGGATCACAAAGACAACTATGGTTAGAATTATTTTCCCCTTACGCATAACATACCCTCCCCGATGATGCCGCGCGATTTAAGTCTGTTTTGGAATTGTTCTGCTTCGCTGTTTTGAAATGTTACGATCGTTGAAAACCAACGTGATTAAATGAGAACCCGGCCACTTCAGTTCAAATATATAATGACTTTATCAGACTGCAGACTAATAATCAATTTCTATTTATTTTTCGTTGACGCACTTTCGGATAATAGGCTATCATTTTCTTATCAAATAAGGAGGTAAAGCTAATGAAAAAGACCGTTATTCTTAAGATCCTGATCACATTCTTGCTTCTGTCTGCAATCGCCTGCATCCTGTTTGGAAAGAATGTTATCAAAGTCCCCGGCTTCACAGTAACCAACGCATATATCGAAGCTCTGTTCCGTACCTCAAAGACTTCTTTCAGAATGACCGCGACAGTTTATGTCTGGGTCCTTATGTTAACCTCCATTGCATCGATCACCCTTACCTGGATGAAGCAGTCCTGGTCTTCGCTTATTGCCTGTTTTGTATGTCTTGTATCGCCTGTCTGTCACGCGATCGTGTGCTTAATAAACGGCTATGGACCTTTTCATGTGGACTGCACTTGTGACTTTTTCATGTTTGTCCTTCCTGCTGCCGCTGCAGTCCTGAGTTTTATCCTGTTCCGCTTCAACAAACAGGAAGCGGGATCATGATCTCAAACCTTGAAAGGGGGAATTCTTCATGTCGACAAGATCAATGATAACAGTCCGGGCTAAAGCTGATTATCCGTGCCGCTATACTTGTTTGTACTGCGGAACGGTTAATGACGATGTTCTCCATTTTGAATCGGTGGATAGCAAAGAGGTCGACAGCGCATTAAGGAAAGATCATGTTAACGACCTGAAAGATGCGGAAACCGAACTTTATAATCAAAGGATCAAATCCTTTAATGACAGTATCGAGATGAATAAACTGGCGGTCAAGAGATTTGAAGCTTTTTGGAAAAGCTGTGCTGACAACGTAGAGCCGAAGGAAAAATGCTGCTTCAGTGCAAAAGCAGGCTATGAGTTTAAATGCCGTCACTGCAGAAAGATACAGCCATATGACAGTTCAAAGTACAAAGCAAAACTGGGACCTGTGGTCATGCTGACAGGAATAGTTGCTCTGTTTGGCTTGCTCATGGCAATAATAATGTTTTTGGTGTCTTTCTCAAGACCTGGTGATGCCGTACTTTTCCGGACCATTGCATTAGTGGGCGGTATTATCGGACTTGTTGCTCTTGCAATTTTTATTCCGACAGGAAAAAAGGCCAGAAGTGAAGAGGCAAAGGCTCAGTTTGAAGAGCTTCGCGGAATACCGTTTGATCCTTCGAAGCTGCCTTGTTTTGAAAAGTAAGTCCTGACAATTAAAGTTTGTATTTGGCGTAAAGATCCGGATAGATCCGCTGTTTTGGTACAATGAAAACATTGGAGGATGATGCTTTGTATCTCTATCATTATTACGACAGACGTTCGGGGCCTTTTAAGAGCCTTACTGCATTGCCGAAGGATGAGGCGTTTTCCGTTCTTGAGAGGATAAAGCTCGAAAGACCGTCTTCGCTGACTGCCCAAAGAGATACAGGGTATATCTCCAAACGCATGAACTGTGAAAGAATAGTCCGTAAAGAAGCGGAGAAAAAGGGTATCATAATGGATATTCCTTCGCCCTATTATCT
>JAILIB010000034.1 GCA_024695505.1 Saccharofermentans sp. | reverse complement strand
GAAAACGGGCTGTTCAATTAAGTATCCGCTTTTTTTGTCAATCGGCTTGCGGATATTCGTTGCAAAGGAGCCTGTACGGCGGTTCGTCCTCCTCGATCGCCGGGAACCTTCCGACGGGCGGATTGAACCTGTTGTCGGTGTAGTCGTCATTGCACTGGGAAACCTCTCCCAGGAGTACCGCACCGGTGCCCTTTTCGACTTCAAAATCGTGATAGAGGCCCTGCTGTATCGAGATGCTCTCGCCAGGAGTGAGCCTCACCTGCGTGCCTGCGGGAACAGTATATGTGCGGCCGTCAGAATGTACCGTCACGTCGCTTTCCTTATCGATGGACTCATCGGGAAGAGAGTTGTAAACGCGGATCAGAAGATTGCCCCCGCCGCGGTTTATTATGTCCTCCATCTTGTACCAGTGGAAATGATTCGGAGAGTACTGTTCCTCCTCGATGAAAAGAAGCTTTTCCGCATAAGGCTTTTTGTACTTGTCCTGCATCTTCTGATTACCGTTTCTGAGCGTGATCAGCGAGAAGCCGACCTTCTTGAAATCGCCCAGACCGTAATCGGTGATGTCCCAGCCGAGCATGTTGTCCCTTATCTCGTCGTATTCGTGACCCTTTGTCTTCCACTCTTCAGGTGTGAAGCTGCAGAACGGCGGAAGGCTTATCTTAAGGTCTTTCATGAACGATTCCATGCGCTTTAACGCAGCATTGATCTCTGATCTTTTCATAAGGCCTCCTTACTCAAGTTCTTTCAGTATGTCCGGGAAAACTTCCAGAGAGCGCTTCAGGATGCCCTTCATGTACGCGATCGCCGTGCCGTAATTGGTCATGGGGATCCCTGCATCTTCAGCGCACTTTGTGCGGTATCTCATCTCGCGGTCATTAAGCATGCATGCGCCGCAGTGGATGATCATCTTGTATTTCGAGAGGTCGTCGGCAAAAGAAAGGCCTGACGTTGTCTCGATGTTGATCTTCTTGCCCGTGTATTCTCCGAGCCACTTCGGGATCTTGTAAGTTCCGATGTCCTCGCACTGGCGGTGATGCGTGCAGCCTTCGGAGATCAGCACGGTATCGCCGTCTTCGAGAGTGTCGATCGCCTTAACGCCTTTTACCGCGCTCCTCAGGAAACCCTTGTGTCTCGCCATCAGGATCGAGAATGATGTGAGCATAATGTCTTTAGGAACGGCCGGCGCGACCTTGCCGAAAGCCTGGCTGTCGGTGACTACGAGCTTCGGTCTTTCCTTAAGGTCAGATATCGCAGAAGCAAGCTCCGTGTCCTGCGTGATGTACGCCTTTGCGTTCTTGTCTAAGACCTCGCGGAGCACCTGCTGCTGAGGGAGTATTATCCTTCCCTTAGGTGCGGATGAATCGATCGGGATGACGAGGATGACCGTATCTCCCGGGTCGATAAGGTCGCTGATAAGAGGCTCGCCTTCCTGCTTTGAAGCGCCCAGTTTTCCTATCAGTTCGCGGAGTTCGTTTACGTTTTCTCCTGTGACCGAACTCACACATATCTCTCCTTCTTTAAGTTCGGGAAGATCCTTTTTCAGATCCGACTTGTTGTATGCGGTTATATGCGGAATACCCTTCTCATCGAAGAGCCTGATGAGCTGCTTTTCGGTCTCGCCAATTCCTTCTTCAAGGTCAACGACGAGTACCGCGACATCAACCTTGTTAAGGATCAGACGCGTCTTTGATATACGCTTTTCGCCAAGCTCGCCTTCGTCGTCAAAACCGGGCGTGTCGATTATCACGACGGGGCCCAGAGGGAGCAGCTCCATCGCCTTCATTACAGGATCCGTCGTCGTTCCCTTCGTGTCGGAAACGACCGCCAGGTCCTGATTTGTGACCTTGTTTACGAGGCTTGATTTGCCTGCATTTCTCCTGCCGAAAAATCCGATGTGGATCCTCTCTCCGGACGGCGTATCGTTAAGGCTCATGGTAGTAATCCTCCAATCTCATAAGGTCAGGAATCTCTTTTCTGAACAGTCTGCCCGACATGGCAAAATGCGGCAGTCTGATAAACTTTGCAGACTTCGGCGAGATGAGCTCGAACATGGGATCTCCGATGATGACTTCCGCATCAGACAAAGCTTCCCTAATCTCGTCTTCACCGTGGCACTTTCTGTCACAATCTGAAAGCAGTCCGTCTGTGATCTCCGTTGCCGCGATGACGTTAAAATCAGTGCCGTATCTTTCCTTTATCCGGGCAGCTATAAAGCCTGAGATCACCGGCTCTCCGACTATGTAATTGCGTGACTTTTCACGCTTAACGTCAAGGTAATTCCCCATCAGTTCATACGGTATCCCGAATGCTTCCTTCATGTATTTTGCAGCAGCCAGGCCCGTCGAAGATACAACGAGATCATGCTCTGCAGAAGGCGCTTTGAGTACTTCTTCAAGCGAAGTCTTATATGCCCAGTCAGAAACTATGGTCTTGCCTTCAGGGATAACAAATCCGGTATTCGTGTGATCGAGCGGAGTGTTTCCGAGGATGTTGATCCCGCCCTTGATCTTTTCATCCGCAGGTTCCAGCATCTTCTTCGCAAACGCAAGAAACGCCTCCGATGCGCCAACCGTATAGTCGTGCATAGCGTTCGTTTTAACATAGAAACAAGGGAGTCCCGTCCTGTCTTCCACGATCTTCGATATGCCTTTGAAATCGGTTCCGTTGAGATACGGCAAAGGCGAATTTGCAAGCGCGATGAACTCCGGTTTCATGTCTTCCGCGGCACGGACGATATCGTTGATGAACTTGCCGTCATTGCCCGTGATCGCGTCGATGTCGTTGAGACCTGAGATGTAGATCAGCGCCTCCTGATCGTACCAGCGTACTTCATCGTG
This sequence comes from Saccharofermentans sp., assembly GCA_024695505.1. Taxonomy (GTDB): domain Bacteria; phylum Bacillota; class Clostridia; order Saccharofermentanales; family Saccharofermentanaceae; genus Saccharofermentans. Next base: position 2,748 of record JAILIB010000034.1, on the reverse strand, counting down.
GGTGTTGTAAGTCGAATTGCATCCGGACGGATCGTGTATGACGAGCATGCCGCCGAGCTCGTAAAGAGCGGAAGCAAAACCTGAAACGTCGCCCGTATATACCGGAAGGATCTTATACGCTTTTTTCATATTACGCAGCAGCACCCCAAGCCCTTTCTCGGGATCAGATCGCGCGTGTCCTTGGGCACTATGAAAGCATCTTCCATAAGTCCCAGGAGCGCTTTGATCCCGGCATATCCGTAGAGTCCGCCGCCTTCGATAATGTTGACGAAATATCCCGTTCCTTCAAACCACGCGGCCTTCTGTCCGACAGCCAATATCTTCTGATCGCCTTCCGGGCGTACAGGTCTTCTTCCCCTGACGTGCATCGTTGCGCAGAGCATTACATCCGGCGCGTTTGAAACAAGCCATTCGAAATCCGTTATTTCATCGGGATCCATCGCGTCAAGGTAGATCCTCTTAAGGTTAAAACCGTGACTTATAAGGAATCTCGCAAAAGACAGCGGGCGCGGTACCGCAGTGTAATCTATCGCGATCTCGGAATCTCCCAGAAGAGTCTTTAGACCTGCTGCCCTTCTTTCACACGAAACCCTTCCGTTGAACACGGGAACGACTCCAATCTGTGAAAGCGCTTCATCTATTGCGTCGTAATCGAAAGTAAAAGGCATGTAAACCATTGGTCTTCCGGTGCGGCTGCAGAATGCAGTAGTTCCGAGAAGGCCTGCGGGATATGAGCAGATAACGCTGCTGCATTTTCCGAGATCGTAATACTCTTCAAGAGTCTTGCAGGCGGCTTCATCCCTTACCGTAACACCCTGGGCTTCAAGAAGTTTCCTGATGTCGTTGTCTTTTGAAAGCGGCATGTCGCATCCGATAACGCTGACGGAACCGTCCTTGTCGCCTCCGGGAATGATGTCGAACATAGCCTTTCTGAGGCGCTGGTCGGGAGTTGTTCCGCGCTTCTGCATGACGGGATCCATGAAACCCCTGACGAACTTAACGTCAGGAAAACGTTCGCTCAGTTTCGAATAGATGAAATTGATGTCGCAGCCCATGAACTTGTGTGCACAGACGGGAAAGACTATGACTACCGGAGGAACTTCCGGCAGCGAATTAAGAACATCCGTAACGCCCTCTATCGTTGATTCCTCGAGACGTCCTGCGAAGACCATGTCGTCTTCTTCGAGGACCACCGACGAGAAACGGCTGAGCTCGCCCATTTCCGCAGCGGTCATGACGACACCTCTCATGCAGTTGTCGGCGCAGATATAGATCTGGTGTGCGCGCGGAATCTTAAATCCGATGTGGACGATGTTCCATGTGCCGTGCGCAGGCGCGTTGAATTCAAGCCCGTTATTAAACGGCTTCGGAAATTCAGCGTCGGCTATCCTTATCCTGTCTTCACTTGAGGTTGGCATAAGTCGTTTTTACGGTAACTCCGGGAAGTCTTCCTATCTTGCCTGAGATCTCGCTGGTCAGATCCTGCGGAGCGTCAATGGCAATGCTTATTATGTTTATCCCCTTTTCTCTGTAAGGGATCCCCATGCGTCCGATGATGTACTTGCCCGCTTCGTGCAGGAGTTCGTTCAACTTGGCAACGGATTCAACGTCTTCAACGATTATCGTAATGCAGGCAACCCTTGTTTCCATAACGGATCCTCCCATTAGCATATTCTCGGCAAGAGCTCGTTTCCCGGCTGGGGCAGATAGGTCTTGCCTCCGATACCGGTCGTCATGACGACTCTTCCTACGTTATCGGAAGTGACTTCGCCGATGATGGCCGCGCCCTTCGCGTGCTCTGTCTTCTTTAGTGCTTCAACTATTTTGTCTGCATACTCTGCGGGGCAGAACATAACCATTGTTCCTTCGCATGCAAGATACAAAGGCTCTAAGCCCAGCATGCCGGTAACGCCCCTTACTTCAGGTGCAACGGGAACCGCTTCGGAATTGATGTCGATGCCTACGCACGACTGGTCGCAGATCTCATAAAGAACGGTACCGACACCGCCTCTCGTCGCATCCCTGATAACATGCATTTCAGGACAAACTTCAAGCACTGCTTCAACAGCGTCCCAAAGAGGCGCGCAGTCACTCTTAACGTCAGCCTCGATGCCGTATTCGTCACGCGCGAGAAGGATACATGTTCCGTGTCTTCCGACGTCGCCTGTTACGATTATCTTGTCGCCCGGCTTTGCGTTCGCTCCTGAAAGGTTAACGCCTTCAGCGATCACACCTACACCTGCTGTGGTGATGAAGATCTTGTCCACCTGGCCTTTTCCCGCGACCTTGGTATCGCCTGCGACGATCTTTACTCCGGCTTTCCTGCATGTCTCACCCATCGCCTGCGCTATCTTTTCAAGATCAGATACCGGAAGGCCTTCCTCAACGATGTAGGAACAAGTGAGATACAAAGGCTTTGCGCCCATGCATGCGAGGTCGTTTACCGTTCCGCAGATCGAGAGCTTGCCGATATTTCCGCCCGGGAATTCCCAGGGAGAAACGATGAAACCGTCGGTCGACATTGCGATCCTTCCCTCGGGCTTGGGCAATACTGCAGCGTCATCGGCAGTGAAATATTCATTGCCGAGATTCTTTTTGAAAAGCTCAGCGATAAGCTCGGAAGTCTTCCTTCCGCCGCTTCCGTGAGCAAGCGTTATTACATCACTCATAAGTCACCTCCGTACATATAGAAAGCAGAGCATGCGCCTTCGTCAGATACCATGCAGGCTCCGACAGGATGGTCGGGAT
>JAILIB010000197.1 GCA_024695505.1 Saccharofermentans sp. | reverse complement strand
ATATACAATTTGAAGACGGAGAGCATATAATATACGTAAATGGATCTTCAAGAGCAAAGAATACCGCGCTGGGAAAGCTTATGAGCGATTTCTTCTGCACTGAAGCAAAAGATATGTGTTATAAGGAACTGTCTGACAGGGTCAGGCAATATAAGGAAACGGAGAAAGGAGTAGATGGTATGTGCGATATATTGGATGAAATGAAGAACGAAGCAAGAACCAAGACTATGATCGAGACTGCTCAGAAAATGATAAAAGCCGGAAAGCTTTCTTATGAGGATATCGCCGGATACTCCGGCCTTTCCCTTGAAAAAGTCAGAGAGCTTGCGGGTAATAAGTCAGCCTGAACGCTGATATCAGGCTTTATGAGCGATTTCTTCTGCACTGAAGCAAAAGATATGTGTTATAAGGAACTGTCTGACAGGGTCAGGCAATATAAGGAAACGGAGAAAGGAGTAGATACTATGTGTGATATTTGGGATGAAGTTAGAAATGAAGGCATAAACGAAGGAATAGCCAATAATCAGTTAGTGACTGCTCAGAAACTGTTAGCAAATGGCAAGCTTTCTTACGAAGAGATTGCTGAGTGCTCCGGTCTCTCCTTGGACAAAGTCAGAGAACTAGCGGGCAACCAATCTGCCTGAGCGGTAATTAAAGATCAGATTATGCGGACTCTTTTCATAAGGGTCCGCTTTTTATTGCACACTTGCCTATATATTAAATAGACACAAATGGACGTTTAAACTATAATTCGGTTTGGACGATTTATTTGTGTTCTTAATAATGAATTAAGAGGTGTATTTATGTTTAATGACAGCGACTGCCTGCGGATACTTGAACAGGCGATGTCCACGACGGCCGATTTTGCGGAGGTCTTCCAGGAGGAGACGAGCTCTAAATCGGTGTCGCTTCTCAACAGCAAGGTAATTAAGGCGGGGACTTCGTTTTCGTCCGGTACGGGAATAAGGCTTTTAGCAGGGACCAATGCGGTATATGTCTATTCTAACGACAGCGACATAGAGGTCATCTTAAAGCTTGCCAAGGAAGCTGCTCAGGCGATAAAGGGCGGAACCAAGGCGCAGATCGAAGAGCTTAAGAAGCTCTGCAGGACTTCTGCAACTTTTGTCGTGACCGATCCGATGAGCATACCCAAGAGCGACACGGTCGATTATTTCAGGAAGGCGTCTGACTATGCGCTCGGCTACGATCCGCTCATCACGCAGGTTGCGGCCAGTTATGCAGCGCAGGACAGGCTCGCCAGAGTCGTCAACACCAGGGGCGTGAACAAGGAAGACCAGACGAAGAGGATCAGGATCTCGGTCGAGGCGGTTGCCACAAAGGGCAATGAGAAGCAGACCGGCAGGGTTGCGCCCGGAACGATGAGGGGTTATGAGTTCGTCAACGAGTATCCGATAATCGACAAGACGAAGGAGTGCTGCGATACCGCGATCAGAATGGTCAATGCGGGATACGCGCCTTCAGGCAAGATGGCTGTTGTATTGGGCAACGGCTTCGGCGGAGTCATTTTCCATGAGGCATGCGGACATGCGCTTGAATCCACGGCAGTAGGTATCAAGTCATCTTACTTTACTGATAAGCTTGGCGAGCAGATCGCATCACCGATCGTCAGTGCAAGGGATAATGCAAAGATCAAGGGTGAATGGGGTTCTTATGAGACTGACGACGAAGGCAACGAGTCTTCAGACCTCCTCCTGATCGAGAACGGAATCCTCAAGAACTACATGGTAGATGAGCTCGGTTCAAGAAGGATGAACTGCAAGCCGACGGGATGCTGCAGAAGACAGGATTACACGTACAATCCGACTTCGAGGATGAGCAATACCTACATCTGCAACGGTGAGTCCACAAAGGAAGAAATCATCGCGAATACCGAATTCGGCCTGTACTGCACGCAGATGGGCGGCGGTTCCGTAGATACTTCAACAGGCGACTTCAATTTCGCTGCGAACGAGGCCTTCATGATAAGAAACGGCAAGATCGCAGAGCCCGTCAGGGGCGCGACGCTCATCGGAAAAGGCCAGGAGATCTTAAAGAACATCGACATGGTCGGAAATGACTTAGAGCACTCCGCAGGTATGTGCGGTTCCGTCTCGGGCAGCGTCCCCGTTACCGTAGGCCAGCCCACCATCAGGGTCTCGTCGATCCTGGTCGGCGGAAGAGACGCGGAATAAGGAGGCCCGGATATGGATATCAAAAAAGCGGAAGAGTTCATGACCAAGCTCATTGAAGAG
>JAILIB010000195.1 GCA_024695505.1 Saccharofermentans sp. | reverse complement strand
ATCCGGGAGATACGATCAGCATGACCGATTCGGGAACCGCAAGGCCCGCCCTCTTAACGCCGAATCCTTCGGCTCCCGGAGAGTTGTACGCAAGCGTCGCGGGCGAACTGTAAACAAGTCCGTGACCGCTCAAGAGCTCGGAAGGAATGTTGTCCTTACCAAGTTTTGCTATCTGCGCCGCCGTATATGTAATTGCCTTTCCAGCCATGTCTTATCCCTCGCCGAGCAGGCTCTTTGCCAGCCTGATGAAGCTCTGTGAAGCTTCGCAGTCAGGCCTGCTCTCAACAACGGTGTGTCCCATGTCCTCGCACTCGTTTATATCGTCACTCCTGGGGATCTCGGAAATAACCTTTATCCCGTGCTCTTCCGCGAACGAATAGACCTTCTCGGTCTCGCCCGGAACGTTCCTGTGATTGAGGATGACGCCGCCTACGTGCGCATAGCCCCTGTCCTCAAAGTTCTTTACCGCCTGGCAGATGTTGTTTGCCGCATAGAGAGCCATCTTCTCGCCTGATGTAACGATGAGGACCTGCTCGGCATAGCCCTCCCTGATGGGAGCCGCAAAGCCCCCGCAGACAACGTCTCCAAGAACGTCGTAGAGCACGACGTCAGGCTTTCTCTTTTCGAAGAGCTCGAGTTCGTCCAAAAGATTGAATGTTGCGATAATGCCTCTTCCCGCGCATCCGAGACCCGGCGTGGGACCGCCCGTCTCGATGCATAGGATCCCGCCGAAGCCTTCGGCTGAGATCTCTTCCGCGGAAGAAGGCTCTTTGCCCTCTCTCAGGATCTCGATAACGGGCTTTAAAGGCTTGCCACCCAAAAGATTTATAGTTGAATCGGCCTTGGGATCACAGCCGATCTGGATCACGCTCTTGCCAAGGCTGGCAAAGGCTGCAGCGAGGTTTGAAGTTACGGTGGATTTTCCGATCCCGCCTTTGCCGTAAATTGCGATCTTAAGCATAAAAAAGCTCCTTTGCCCATGACGGACGAAGGAGTCGCAATAACTTCGTTTAGAAAGATTATCTTGACTATTCCCGCTCGGAAAAACACCTTGCCGTCAGAGTCTTTTATTCTGATCTGATTGTAAACGGGGGCGTAACAAGTGTCAACAAAACTTGGGGCCGTTGATGAAATTAAATCGGAAAAAGCCATTTTTTACCCTTTTTCATTGCAAAACTAAAATTCTTTGATAAAATCATAGCGATTGGGGAAAAACCCCGAATTCAAGGAGGATTTATATATGCCAGGAAAAACACAGGGTATCGTAAGCATGGTATGCGGTCTCGTTTCCATCTTCGGAAGCTATTCTTTCGGTGTTGGTATCATCATCGCTATCGTTGGTCTCGTTATGAATAGTAAGGCAGTTGCTGCCGGATATCAGGGAACTCCCGTTAAGGTTGGTAAGATCACTTCCATCATTGGTCTGATCCTTTCAATCCTCGGTCTCATCCTTGGTATCGTTGCTATCGCAGCTTCTGCAGCACTCCAGAATTAATCTGAGTTAACAAGAGCAAACCAGCAAAGTACCTCGAAAGTCACACACTTTCGGGGTATTTTTTTATTATATTTTTTAATGCTAATGTTAAAATATTTGCGGTGACTAACTGTATAATTATCTGGTTACTGAAAGATAAGGGGTTCATTTACCAATATGAGACGTTACGAATTCATTCTCTATGTTTTCTTTTATGAAGTAGTATTCGGTTTCTCGGTCTACGGCTTCGGCTATTTTGCTTCAATGCCGTTCACCCTGCTCTGGTCGATAATCCTCGGCGCGCCCGCGGTCATCCTCCTCATGAACCTGAAGGGAAAGATCCTTCCGATCGTTGACGGACTCCTGCGCGTCCTCTATGCGATCCCGTTCCTCGTCGAATACTTCATCTACATGCAGTTCAAGGAACTCTACGATCTCAACACCATCATGAACGGCGCAGGCGGCGCACTCACGGGTTTCACCACTACTATCCTGGGCCTGATCTTCAGCCCTCTGGGAGTCTTCCACCTGTTTCTTTATTCGATCCCGCTCTCGCTCCTGGTCATGGACCTGAAGAAAAAGACCTACGACTACACGCAGCCGGACAAACAGGTCAAGATCGGCACCGCCGTCGCGATCCCCGTCTGCTTCGTATTGAACCTGATCATCATCGCATGCATCCCTTCCGCAAGAACGATCGTAGGAGCTGAATACAACTATCCTAAAGCAGTTCAGGCTTTCGGCTACATGGAAGGAACCGCCCTTGACATAAAAGCGCTCCTTTTCGGTTCCGGCGGTGAGTTCCAGAACGTCAAGAATCCCGTTCACCTTCAGACTTCCATGCCCGGCGAGTCAAATGGCGAATCAAATCCCGGTGAATCTTTAGCACCCGGCGAATCCGCACCTGTTCCCACACCCACGCCAACGCATGAACCTCAGGTAATGGACATCGATTTCGCATCCCTGCAGGCAAAGGGCGGCAAGATCGCAACACTCGCACAATACTGTTCTAACGTCGAGCCTACTTACACCAACAAGATGACAGGTAAGTTCAAGGGCAAGAACCTAATCATGATCACCGCCGAGGCTTTCACCGCTGAGGCTATCGATCCGGTCCTCACGCCCACCCTCTACAGGCTTGCTACAAAGGGCATCCAGTTCACCGATTCATACGTTCCCGCAACCGCAGGAACGACGGGCGGCGAGTTCTCTCACATCTTCGGACTCCTCCCCACATCAGGCGGTAAGTCCGTCACCAACATGACCGAAAACGGCTGCACCTATTTCACGATGGGTCAGCGCCTCAATGCGGAGGGTTACTTTGGTTATGCTTTCCATAACAACGACTACAAGTACTACAGCCGTAACAAGACCCATACAAAGCTCGGCTACAACCAGGGCTTCATGGGTATCTACAACGGCATGGAGAAATGGGTCAACTACCATCAGTGGCCTGAGAGCGACTACGACATGTTCGTAGGAACCTGCCCGCTCTATCTCACTCAGGATCACTTCAATATCTACTACATGTCCGTTTCCGGACACAGCGGATATACCAGAGCCGGCAATGCGATGTCGAAAAAGCACTGGGACGAGACAGCTTCTCTCGAGGGAAAGAATTCCGAAGCTGTACGTGCATACAAGGCATGCAACATGGACTTAGACCAGGGTCTCAAGTATCTCGTCGACAGACTCGAGGAGTGCGGCAAGGCTGATGACACCGTTATCTGCATCGTAGCCGACCACTTCCCTTACGGTCTCGATCCGGATGCATCACTCGGCAACATGCCCAAGCTCTCCGAGCTCTACGGATATGAGGTCAAGAACTACATCCAGCGTGACCACAACCGCATCATCATGTGGAGCGGCTGCCTCGAAAAGGAAGATCCGATCGTTGTAGATACACCTACATCCAGCATTGATATTCTTCCTACACTGATGAACCTTTTCGGCATCAAGTACGATTCAAGACTCCTTCCGGGACGCGACGTATTCTCAGATTCAATGCCTCTCGCATTCAACCTCAACTACGACTGGAAGACAGACCTCGGAACATACTACAGCTCCAAAGGCGAATTCGTACCCAAGGATGCGAACACTCAGATCCCCGACGGATACGTCCAGCAGGTAAAGAGCATCGTCAGCAACAAGATCAAATACTGTAAGAACATGGTCGGTACCGACTTCATCAAACAATGCGTCGGCGATCCGAACAAGTAACCGCTTTTGATCAACCAACAAAACCGGAGACCGTCTCAAGTGAGGCGGTCTTTTTGATTATGGAACAATAGCCTTGGTACATCAGATCAAAGGATTTACGTTCTATTTCAGAAAAACAATAAATCCGCACGTAAGAAACACAAATAAAAGAATTTCTAAGTATAGCTCGGTCAAAAAATATAAAGGCCCCTCACAGCCTGTTGCCGTGAGGGGTCTATTAGTATTTATTTGCTGTTTCGGGTCAAGCGGTCTGTTGTTTACTTGACCTTGATCTTGACGGTAACCGTCTTCCATGCGGATGCCTTGTATGTGGCATTTCCTGTGGACATTACACTGACCTTGATCTTGTAGGTTCCCTTCTTGGTACCCTTCTTGACGGTAATGCTTCCGTTGCTTTGGTTGACCGTGAAATTCTTGTTGCCGGATAACTTAACGGCATTCACTCCGGTCTTCGGCGAGATCTTGTACAGTTTTGAAGCAGATATAGTCTGTGCCTTCTTCTTAACTTTCTTTTTCTTGACCTTTGCAGTCTTTCCGCTGATCTTTCCGGGATTCTCTTTCAGGATGAACCATGTAGTCGGATTAGTACGGGAAAAAGCCCTTGAGTCGTGATACTGATCGTCCAATTCCTCAGTAAGGCATATCTTTTTAATATTATCGAGGTCCTCAAATGCATAGTCACCAATATAAGTTACACTGCTGGGGATAACTAATGTTTCAACTTTATCGCAGTTCCAGAAAGCTTCTAACCTGATTTCTTCTATGCCATAGCCAAGAGTAATACTTTTAACGTTATAGCAGTCGCAAAATGCATATTGTCCAATTAGCTTTACACTGCCCGGAATCGATATTGCTTTAAGATTATAGCAACTGCGGAATGCATCATTGCCAATCTCTTCTACACCGTAGCCGATCGTAAGTTTGTTAAGACACTTAAAGTTTGTAAATACATCATTAGGAATTACTTTTAAACTTCCGGGAATAGAAATGCTTTCCACAGATACACATCCTGCAAAAGCATTATGGCTAAGTGAGGTTAAACCGTTAGGAAGCGAAATGCTGCGCAGGCACACGCAGTCTTTAAATGCATTACTGCTGATTTCTTTTACACCTTTGAGCGAAAGACTTCTAAGTAAATAGCATTCGTTAAAAGCATTTTCATAGATAATTAAGGAATTACCGGTAATCGATACGTTTCTAAGGGAATAGCAACCGTAAAATGCGCTTTCTCCAATCTCTTTTGCACCTTTGATCGTGACTTTTTCGAGAGCAGTACAACCAAAAAAAGCTCCTTCACCAATCGTAGTTACTTTCTTGGGAATAGTTACACTCGTTAAAGCGGTACATCCATTAAATGCGGCTTCTCCGATCGAGGTTACATCGGGTCCGATCGAGACTGACTTAATATTGTAGAATCCACGAAATGCATATTCTCCGATCGAGGTTACACCTTTGGCAATGACGACTTTCTTTATATAATCTTGGCCGCCATACAAAGGTGAATAGTAATAATCAACGTTGGGCCACGCAACTTTGGCATTCTTTTTGGTGGGTTTGACTGTAAGCTCACCGTTCTTAGTGTTAAATACCAATGTCAGTTCGCCAAATGCTATCGATTGTTTACTGTCTTGTGCAGACTGATCGTCAGAATCACCGGGAAGCTCTTCATCAGCCTCCTTGTCTTCTTCCTCACCTGATTCCGCAGGCTCTTTGTCTTCTTCAGAATCTGAAGGCTCTTCGGGCTTAGTCTCTGCAGGTTCCTTGTCCTTTTCTTCAGTATCGGAAGGCTCTGCTTCCTTTGTTTCGGCAGGCTCTTTTTCTTCAGGCTCTGTCTCTTTTTCTTCAGCAGGCTTCTTCTCTTCGGGCTCTGCCTCTTTTTCTTCGGCAGGCTTCTTCTCTTCGGGCTCTGCCTCTTTTTTCTCGGCAGGCTTCTTCTCTTCAGGCTCTGCCTCCTTTTTCTCGGCAGGCTTCTTCTCTTCGGGTTTCTTTTCCTCTTTTTCCTTGGGCTCGGCAGTCTCTACGACACCTGCTTCTTCAGGTACATTCTCTGCCTCATCCGCAAGTACTAAAGAGGACATCATTCCAACAGTCATCGCCATTGCAATGAAAACGGACAGTAACTTTTTCAGTTTCATATAAACCTCCCCTGTAATGTACAAGCGCAGCTTGTCAAGATTTCTTAATTATATATTGCTGCTCTGACACGGGGAAAGTGATATATTGCTAGTGTTTGATATCAGTTTTTAGTCAAAAGGCATACGACTTCTATGCTCGAAGTCCACGGGAACATGTCCACGGGCTCTGCCACGCGTGCTTTGTATCCGCATTGGGCAAAAATCTTGAGGTCTCGCGCCAGTGTGTCCGGACCGCAAGAAATGTATATTATCTTCTCGGGAGAAAGCTTTTCACAGGCCTTTATGAAACGTTTGTCAGTGCCCAGCCTGGTAGGATCCAGTATGACGACGTCGTATTTCTCGCCGCGGGCGGCAGCTTCCATCATGTATTCCGTCGCGTCCGCACAGACGAATTCCGCGTTGTCCACACCATTTGTCTTGGCATTCCTGACGGCGTCATCAACGGCTTCGGGATTGATCTCTACACCTGTTATTGAGTTGACGGATCCCGCGAAAGTAAGCGTCGTCGTGCCCGTTCCGCAGTAGCAGTCGATCGCGCGTTCATTGCCGCTGAAGTCTGCAAGTTTCACTGCGGTGGTATAAAGGACTTCTGCCTGGCTCCTGTTTACCTGGTAAAAGGACGTCGGTGATATCTTGAACTTTTTCCCGAGAAGGATGTCAGTGATATAACCTTTTCCGGTGACCTTTCTCATTTCGTCGCCGAGGATCATGGAATCGTGGCGGCGGTTAACGTTTACGAGCACCGTCGAGATCTCGGGATGGCGTTTTGTCAGCTCTTTCACGAAAGCCGTCTTCTGTTTGAAGATCCTGTTTCCGACAACGATCACGACCATTATCTCGCCGGTCTGTTCCGCGACCCTCACGAGGACACGCCTGAGATCACCGGTACATGATGTCTCGTTGTAAACGCTGACACCCATCTTCATCGCGATGTCAGCGCAGTCCCTGATTATCTCTGAAGCTCTTTCGTTCTCGATCAGACAGGAATTGACCCTGACTATCCTGTGGGAACCTTCTTCGTACGGACCGCAGATTATCTTGCCGCTCTTTAACTTCTTGAATCCCGAATGGACCTTGTTGCGGTAATGGAAAGGATCAGAACAGACATCGATATCGTTGATCTTACAGGTCTTTGGCAATAGTTTACTGACACGGTCAAGCTTTTCGGCGCAGCTGAAAAGATATGTTTCACCCGCATACTTACAGCTTCCGCAGTCTTTTGCCGCAGAACAGGTATTCCTGATCGCCGTCAGTTCTTTCGGAGCGGCACGATTCTTTCCGCCCTTCACCTTTCAGGCTCCGGCGCAGCTGTCCACAACGTGCCTGAGCAGGACTGACGTCGTTACGGAACCTACTCCTCCCGGCACGGGAGTAACGGCTTCCGCGATCTCGGCGGCCTTGTCGTAATCGACGTCGCCGCAGAGCTTTCCATCCTCATCGACATTCATTCCTACGTCGATGACGATCTGGCCCTCTCTTAAGTGATCGGCACCGATGGTCTTCGCGACGCCGCAGCAGGCGACGATTATGTCTGCATTTCTGCACTCTCCGGGAAGATCAACGGTCTTGGTATGGCATACGGTAACGGTAGCGTCCCTTGCGATGAGCATGAGCGCCACGGGACGTCCGATGACGAGGCTTCTTCCGACTACGACGGTCTTCTTTCCCTTTGTCTCTATCCCGTAATGCTCCATAAGGCGTACGACGGCCTCGGCAGTGCAGGGACCCATGGCGTTCCTGTCGCCTGAAAGGACGCCCGCCATATTGCGTATATCCATGCAGTCGGAATCCTTTGATGGCTTTATCGTATTCTTGATGTATGCGTCAGAGAGCGTCTTTGGAAGCGGCCTGAAAACGAGTATCCCGTGAACGTCTTCGGCATTGTTGAGCGAATCAAATCCCCTGTCGAGATCATCCTGACTGCAGTCAGCGGGAAGCTCGACGATCCTGACGCCACAGCCTGCGGTTTCAAACTTTTTCTTTATTCCGCGTTCATATGCAAGGTCGTCTTCCCTTGCGCCGACGCGCAGGATCCCCAATGTGGGAACGGTTCCGTTAGACTTCAATTCTTCTATCCTGGGTGCAAGAGAAGCTGTGATCGCGTCTCCTGCTGCTTTTCCGCCAAGTCTGATCATTTATTGTCTCCTCCGGTAAGGCTGTTCTTTACTGCTTCATATACTGCGGCACACTTGGAGTCAACCTCTTCGACGGCCTTGAAGGTCTCTTTGTTGAGGTCTTCCGCGCGGCTTCTGTTCTTCATGAGCTTGGTGTTGATGTAAACGTTCATGGCTGCGCCTTTGGCCGCGGTCTGGAGCATCGTTGCTGCAACTCCTACG
>JAILIB010000192.1 GCA_024695505.1 Saccharofermentans sp. | reverse complement strand
GTCTTGGACCTTTTCATCGAGCTTGGCGCAGACGACGAACAGCTCGAATTCCCTATCGTTTATTCTTCCGGTAAGACCGGAATTGCAACGCTCGACCTCAAGGAATATGAGGACGGCAAGCAGCTTGATTTCACACCTCTCCTCGACACGGTCGTTGAGTATACACCCTGCCCTGAGGGAGATCCCGAAGGGCCCATGCAGCTGCTCGTTTCCAACATCGACTCTGACCCTTACATCGGAAGGATCGGCATCGGAAGAGTTGAGAGAGGCGTTGTTAAGCAGGGCGAGAACGTCGCGCTTGTAACATACGGCCAGGACGGCAAGAGGAACGCGCGCGTCGTAAAGCTCCTCAGATTCCATAACCTGGGCCGCGAGGAAGTCGATTCCGCTTCGATCGGTGAGATCGTCTGTGTTGCAGGTATCGCCGACATCAACATCGGTGACACCCTCTGTGATGCCGCAAATCCCGAGGCGCTTCCGTTCGTCAAGATCGACGAGCCTACGATCGCCATGACTTTCTCCGTCAACGACAGCCCTTTCGCAGGTCAGGACGGTAAATACGTAACTTCACGTCACTTAAGAGAGAGGCTCTTCAAGGAGATCGAGACGAACGTTTCGATGAGAGTTGAAGAGACCGATACGACCGAGGCATTCATTGTAAAGGGAAGAGGAGAACTCCACCTTTCAGTCCTCATCGAGACCATGCGCCGCGAGGGATACGAGTTCCAGGTCAGCAAGCCGAAGGTCATCATGAAAGAGATCGACGGAGTGCTCCAGGAGCCTGTGGAAGACCTTGTTATCGACGTACCTGAAGACTTCGTCGGCCCCGTTATGGAAAAGGTCGGCAGACGCCGCGGCGAGCTCCTCAATATGCTTCCTCCGACCAAGGGCTATACGAGGCTCGAATTCAGGATCCCGTCCAGAGGACTGCTCGGATACCGTACCGAGTTTTTGACCGACACTAAGGGCAATGGTATAATGAACAGCGTTATCAGCGGGTTTGAGCCCTTCGCAGGCGACATCGAAACGCGCGGCCAGGGAGTTCTCGTAGCATTCGAGACAGGCACTGCGGTCACCTACGGATTGTTCAATGCCCAGGACAGAGGACCGCTCTTCATCGGAGCAGGCACTCCCGTCTATGAGGGCATGATCGTGGGCGTCAATCCCAAGCCTGAGGACATAACGGTCAACGTCTGCAAGAAGAAGCATGTTACCAACATGCGTTCAGCCGGAGCCGATGACGCAATGCGCCTTACCCCTCCGCTCAACTTCTCGCTCGAACAGTGCCTCGAATTCGTCGAAGACGACGAGCTCTGTGAGGTAACGCCGAAGAACATCCGTCTGAGGAAGAAGATCCTCAACAATGATCTCCGTGCGAAGACAGTTGCGAAGATGAAGAAAGACGACTGATCTCACGCAGGTTTTTGGTCCTGCGGAGAGCAATAGATATTAGGCTTTTCGGAGGACGCCCTAGGACTAATCCATGCTTTCAAAGAAAATATGGGTCGCTCTGCGCATACTTGTAATACTCCTGCTCCTGTTCGGCTTTGCCGTTCTGGGCGTTTTCGGCGGGTTCAATTACGTTTTGTCGCAGGACTCGCGTTTCGATACCCTGAAGAAAGGTTTGGCTGAAGGCAAATACAAGGTCAAGGCCGATACTCCGGGTGCGGTTACGCTCGTTATAGAGACCGGTGATTCCACTTCAGACATAGCCGATAAACTTTATGAACAGGGGCTTATCGGAAACAAGCTGGTTTTCTCGCTCATGAGCAAGATCAACGGCTTTGACGGTGCTTACGTTGCTGGTACGCACTATCTGCTCAAATCTTATTCCTATGATGAACTGATGTTCTTCCTGACGCTCGAATCCGCCACGGTCGCGGTAACGATACCTGAAGGCACTACCTATGTCCAGCTCAAAAAGCTTCTGCACAAGGCGGGACTGACCTTCGACGACGAGGAATTCGATAAGTGCATGAATTCTCCGGACATGTTCGTCGACTATGACTTCATTTCCAAGATCGAGATAAATGAAGACAGGGACTACATCCTTGCGGGTTACCTCTATCCGGACACCTACATGTTCGACGTAAACTCCAAGCCTGAGACGATCATCCGCAAGTTCCTGAACAACATGAGGGGCAAACTCTATCAGGAGTACTATACCCGTGCGAAGGCCCTGAACATGTCGATGGACCAGGTCATCACGCTGGCTTCGATAATCCAGATGGAGACCGGAAAACCTTTGGACATGATGTACGTTTCCGCGGTCTTCCATAACAGACTGAAATCAAAGGACAAGTCTTTGAGAAAGTTCGGATCATCCGCAACGATCAATTATCTGGTCGAAAAGCAGGGCGGCAAGACGTCTTTGCTTCACAGCGATGCAGAACTCGCGATCGACAGCCCCTACAATACCTATACGCATGAAGGACTGACTCCCGGACCGATCTGCATGCCCGGTCTTGACGCGATCTCCGCAGCCCTTTATCCGGAGCCCGGATGCGGATATCTGTACTTCTGCGCCACAGGTGACGGCGGAACCGCTTTTGCAACGACGCTTAAGCAGCACAATAAGAATATCGCCAAGTATAAGGACAACTGGACCAAGCACGAAGACGTGACCGAAGTTGAGCCGGGCGGAGAGGACATCGATGATCAGAATGCCGGTAAGGATCCTGAAGAAACGACCGCTCCGACAGAGACCACGAAGAAGAAAAACTGACGCTTATGACGGGTTCTATCTCTGACAGAAAACACGACCGCAAAAGTGTCGAAGTCCTTTCTCCGGCAGGCGATCTTTCCAAGCTCAAAACAGCCGTAAATTACGGTGCTGACGCTGTATATCTTTCGGGTACTTCTTATGGCCTGCGCGCCTCTTCGGGCAATTTCACGAAAGAAGAGATGAAAGAGGGCATTTCCTATGCCCATGCGCACGGCGTGAAGTGCTACGTCACGATGAACGTAATGCCCACTGAAGATGACCTGGCGGGCCTTGATGACGCTATTCTTTTCGTGGGCAATGAATCCGGAGCTGATGCTGTTCTCGTTTCAGATCCGGGGATCTTCGCAAAGGTGCGTGCTCTTTGTCCTGATCTGGACATCCACATTTCAACACAGGCTTCCGTTACAAACAGCGCAGCCTGCCGATTCTGGGCTGACCAGGGCGCGAAAAGGATAGTCCTTGCAAGGGAGGTGAGCCTTGCACAGATAAAGGCCATAAGGGCAAATATCCCTGAAGACCTTGAACTTGAGGCTTTCGTCCACGGCGCGATGTGCGTTTCTTATTCCGGAAGATGTCTTCTTTCGAATTACTTTACAGGCCGCAGGTCCAACGGAGGAGCGTGTGCCCAGCCATGCCGCTGGAGCTATTCCGTAGTTGAGGAAAAACGCCCTGACATGGAGCTTCCGGTCGAACAGGATGACAGAGGAACCTACATTTTCGGCTCGCGCGATCTCTGCATGATAGAACACATACCGGAGCTCATAGAAGCCGGCGTGAACTCCCTGAAGATCGAAGGACGTATCAAGGGCGAATACTATGCTGCCGCAACTACGAAGGTTTACAGAGAGGCCGTTGATGCTTACTGCGCTGATCCTGAAGGCTATAAGGCCGATCCGAGGCATCTTGTCATACTGGACAAGGTCGTGCACCGCGATTACGACACGGGATTCTTCTTTGACAGCCCCATGGATGACGCCAAGATCGATTACGGAAAGACATACAACAAGCCTGCATTCGTCGTAGGCGAGGTCGATTCATATGACCCCGTCACAGGCCTTGTCAAAGTTACCCAGAAGAACAAGCTCTACAAGGGCGACATGCTGAACGTCCTTATGCCTGAAGGCTATATGGGACCTGTAAAAGTCGCAGAACTGTACGATTCTTCGCTTAAGGCGATCGATAATGCTCCGCATCCGGGAATGACGCTTTTCATCAAGGCTGTGGATGATTCCGGTAATGCGGTAGATCTGCCCCCGATGACGTTCCTCAGCAGGGACGGCGATAAGGATAACGGGATAAAGCCCTGTTCTGATTAGCATTTCTCCAAAGAACCCCGATCCGGTGAGTGCTGAAAGCCTTTTTGCGGCTTCCGGTTTCGGTTGAATGACTTTTTTTCAAGTGATATAATTAAGCGTCATATTATAATTAATAAATACTAGGAAATAGCGTTCTAATGAAGACTGCAAATAAAAATAAGACAAAGTATAAGCTTCGCAAACCTGTGAAGCTGGTCGTAGTTCTGGTCTTGGTCGCAATACTTTTGGGCGGACTTGGCTTTGCCGGATACCAGGCATATGAATACTACAATGGTGCTATGGCTCTTGTTCACCGCGCAGAGGACCTCAAGACAGAAATGAAGCTTCTTGTTACCCATATCGAAAAGGGCAATTATGAAGCAGCCAATCTTTCCGTTCAGAAGATAGATAACCTTTCGGCAGAGATGCGCGCAACTCTCAACGAAGACCGTTGGCAGCTGGCGCAGGAAAAGGCACCCAAATACGGTGACGATCTTAAGACTGCCATAAAGTATCTCGATGTTGTTGACGAGGCTTCCAACATAGTTATCAAACCTGTTGTCAAGCATCTCCGTGAGAAGGGACTCCCGTCGAAATCCATGTTCACTAAGATCGATCCCGAGCTGGGCAAGACACTTAATGAATATGCTGCTTTTATCGATGAGCTTTGCCCCGCGGTTGAGAAAGTGCTTGATGATTTTAATGCCCTGCCTCATTTCGAATATGAGAAACTCGAATCGAAAGTCAGCAAATACAGAGTACTTGCCAAAGATAACGAGACCGAGATCAAGGCATATCTCAAGTTTGCGAAGGAAACTTCCGACGGCTTTATCAAACCTGTCGCCAAATACCTGGTGGAGAACGGATCTGCTTTAAAGATCGATATTTCGATCGATAATATCGGTCCTGAGATGGCAAACCAGATACTTGTCATTGCAGACGGGATCGATCAGCTTTGCCCTCTTGCGGAAAAAGTCCTTAAAGACGTTAATGCACTTCCGGCATTCAAGATCGAAAAGGTTGAAAACAAGTTAAGCAAATACAGAAAACTCGCCAAGGATAACGAAACGGATATTGTCAGTCTGATCAAGTTCGCCGAAGAATTGTCGACAGGTCTGATCCGTCCTGCGGCTGCGGTGATGACCAGATCACCCATGTCAAAACTGAAGACTGCAGAAGGCGATATCGATACCAAGATCATCAGGGATTATCTTGGTCTGGTAGATACTGCAAAACCTTATCTTACAAAGATCAACGATACGTTCAAGAATAACAAGCTCTTGAAGGATCATGCGAAACAGACTGCCAAGATAACGGTAAAGGTTGATAAAGCGATCGAGCTCATGAATGAATACGATGCTTATATCCCTTATATCAACATCATTCTCGGAGACGGTTCTGACAAAACATATATGATCATTGCTCAGAACAGTGCCGAGATGCGTTCCGGCGGCGGTCTGCCTGCTTCCATCGGTATAGTCACGATAAAGGACGGCATTCTTCATATTGGAGATTTTTCTTCGTTCCTGAGCGTTCTTCCTTTCTATAACAAGGGCATAAACACTTTTTCAAAGAACGAGATAAAGATCTTTTCGCAGAACTGGTATGGAGACAAACTGACTGCTGCGACTGTCAATCCGCATTTCCCCAGAGCTGCCCAACTCCTGGCTAACGGATACAAGAAGAAGCATAAGGTAAAAGTCGACGGCGTTATATCCATGACACCTGCAATTGTAGGAAGAATGATCGGTGTTACCGGTCCTATAGTCTTGTCCAATGGTGTAAAGCTTGATGAGAAATATGCCGTAAAGTACCTGCAGCATGACATTTACTTCCAGTACCATAACAAGAAGGCGATGTCGAGTGAAAAGCGTAAGAAAGAAGCTAACAAACTCGAGAATCAGATCTTTGCCGAAGCAGCAAAGAAGGTTATCAAAGGAGTAATGTCCGATCTTAACGTTAAATCGATCGTCAAGCTCGTAGAGGTTGTCAAGAAATCAAGTGAAGACCGTGTTTTCTGCATGTGGATGGCCGACAGCCAGGCTCAGGAAACCGTTAAGAATCTCGGCAGTTCAGGATCACTTAATTACGATCCGCAGAAGCCTGAACTCGGTGTCTTTTTCAACATTAAAGACGGTAACAAGCTTGGAATCCATGTCAATATATCGGTCAAGTTAGGGAAAGAAACGGTCAATAAAGACGGTTCTGTTACCTATCCCGTAAAAGTCATTATCAAGAACAACATTGACAGCAAATCGCTCGTCAAGGGTAAAAACAGCAGCTATCTTACAAGCAGTTCCGGCGGATCAATGAAATCCATCATTTATTTCTTTGCGCCTTGCGGAGGAAACATCAGTAATTTCAAGTGCAGTGCAAATGCCAAATTTAACACGGGCAAGTATCAGGATCTGAAAGTGTACTACAACCCTAACAGAGTTGAAATCTTCCCGAAGAAATCCGTAACTTTTAACTTTAAGGTTACGACAGCCCCCGGAGTAAATGTTAAGCCGAAGATCGTCACTACGCCGCTTCTTATGGAATATAAGAATGCGAAAGCTCCTAAATGAATGGGATTATGAATGACAGCATGAACAACTCTGTACCTGAAAGCGCAAAAACAAGCGATAATGAATTAAGAGCCGAATTCAAAAGACGCGAAAAGACTGTCTATAAGATGGTGCTCATCAACTCGATAAAATTCATTATCGATGCCACGAGTTTCTATTTTGCATGGATATGGTTCCGTTACGGACATTGGGTAAGTGTGAACACTTTCGGATACAGGTATAATGTTTATGTATCGATCGGATACATCTTCCTGTTCTATTGTTTTGCACATACTTATAATGCCTTCAAATTCGGCTATTTCAGGATAAGGACGATAGCTTTTTCGCAGTTCTTATCACAACTCTTTGCGATGGCATCCATATATGCCGTTGTTTCTATTGCCTGGAGAAGACTGAATGCTCCGTGGGTATTTTTCATTCTGCTGGCCTTTTATCTCGTAATAGATGTGGCATGGTCATACATCGGTTCATGGTTCTTCTATAAGTTTAATCCCAGAAAGAAAACGGTTCTCATCTATAGGGATAACATTGCCAGGATGCGTTTCGGTTCCGTGAGGGGTCAGCCTGTCGGCCGTTTGTTCCATATAGTCGATGAGATCGAGTATGACGGTCCGTTCCATGAATTGATGCCGCGTCTGGAAGGCTATGAAGCCATTTTTGTAGCCGGCGTTAATTCACGTTGCAGGAACGGTATCTTGAAATACTGTAAAGAGAGGGGCATTCCCGGATTTGTTCTCCCTCATATTGGCGATACCATCATGCAGGAGGCCCGTCATATCCAGTCGTTTGATTCTCCTGTTTTATTCGTTGAACGAAAGGTTGTCGATCCTGTATATGCGATCGTTAAAAGACTGTTTGACATAGTAGCTTCAGGGATCGCACTGGTCATTTTCAGCCCGTTTATGCTTATAACGGCCTTGATCATACATTTATACGATAAAGGACCGGCTTTATATAAGCAGACAAGACTGACGAAAGACGGAAAAGAATTCAAGATCCTGAAATTCCGTTCAATGCGTATAGACGCTGAAAAAGACGGTGTGGCCCGTCTCAGTTCCGGAGACAAAGACGACCGTATCACTCCTATCGGAAGAGTGATAAGAAAATGCAGGATCGATGAGCTGCCTCAGCTGATCAATATCTTCAAAGGAGATATGTCAGTAGTCGGCCCCAGACCGGAAAGACCTGAAATTGCCGAACAGTATTATAAGATCATGCCGGATTTCAAATTGAGACTGCAGGTTAAAGCCGGACTCACGGGATATGCGCAGGTATATGGAAAGTATAATACCGACCCTTATGAAAAACTGGAATTCGATCTTCTCTATATCAACCAGATGAATATCCTTACTGATATCAGACTTTGTTTTGCAACCTTTGTAATCCTCTTTGCGGCGGACAGCACCGAAGGTATTGCCGCCGGAAGTACAACTGCAATGCATGTTGAAAATGAGGACTGAAAATATAACTGTCTGCGGGAGGAAATTAAGTAATGAAACGAGTTATTACTTATGGAACTTTTGACCTGTTGCATTATGGACATATTAATCTCTTTCGCCGTGCAAAAGCCCTTGGCGATTACCTGATCGTCGTAGTTTCCTCAGACGAGTTTAACTGGAATGAGAAGCATAAGAAATGCTACTTTACCTATGAACAGAGAAAAGCTCTGGTGGAAGCGATCCGTTATGTGGATCTGGTAATACCGGAAGAAAGCTGGAATCAAAAGCGTTCTGATATGCATGAGTATCATATCGATACTTTTGTAATGGGTGATGATTGGAAGGGCAAATTCGACTTTTTAAAAGAGGAAGGCGTTGAGGTGGTCTACCTCCCGAGAACGCCTGAGATAAGCAGTTCCCAGATCAAAAAAGACCTTAATTATACTGATGCGGCTGATGGCGAAAGCAAAACGAGTCACGATGATATAGACACAGATCCGAAGCAGTGATCTGTGAAGATGAAAGTATTAACGGTTATTTAAATGAGACTGCTGTATATAACGAGTTCATCCGGAAGACGGATCAACGGATTTATGAGATCCGCCATTAAGGCGGCTCAGAATTCGGGATATGAATTCGTTATGGCCTGCAATACCCGTACGGCATATACCGAACAGTATAAACAGGATTGTGAAGATTACGGGATAACGCTCAGACATATTGATTTCAACCGGAATCCGGTAAATCCCAAGAATCTGAAAGCGATGAGACAGCTTACGTCTTTGCTGAAGACCGAACACTATGATGCAGTCCATTGCAACACACCTATCGGCGGCCTGGCCGGACGCATCTGCTCGGCCAAAGCCGGTGTTAAGCCGGTCATTTATCAGGCGCACGGATTTCATTTCTGGCATGGCGCACCTTTGATCAACTGGATGCTTTATTATCCGGTAGAGAAGAGCCTTTCGAAGCGCACGGACATCCTGATCACTATCGCCAGGGATGATTATGAACTGGCTAAGAAAATGCGGGCTAAGACCGTCAAATATGTTCATGGCGTAGGAGTGGATCTTTCCAGTTTCGAAAGAAGAAATGACAATGAAAGAAACCTTTCGTTAAGGATGGCACTGGGAATTCCCGATGATGCCTGTGTGCTGCTGTCGGTTGGAGAGTTAAACAAGAACAAGAATCACAAAGTGGTCATAAATGCGCTCAAAAAACTGCAGCGCAAAGACATTTTTTACGTCATATGCGGGACCGGCAACAAGAAGGAATATCTGCAGTCATTGATCAGTAAATACGGTTTGCAGAACAGAGTGATCCTGCCCGGATTCAGGACGGATGTTTCTGAATTTTACAAGATGGCAGATCTGTTTGTATTCCCGTCCTTAAGAGAAGGAATCCCCGGAGCTGTGATGGAAGCTGCTGCGACCGGTGTAACGGTAATTGCTTCAGATATCCGCGGGATAAGGGATATTATCACGGATCCCGGTTACAGGTTTTCTCCGACTGATGCCGATGAGCTTTCGAAACTGATCGAAAGAACGCTCTCCCGTGATAACAGAGATAATCAGGAAACTAATTATTCGAATCTTTCACCATATTCTTTTGACAATGTCGTAAAAGAGTTGGAAGAGATCTATAAAGGTCTGGATCAGAAGATCCGGTGATCAAGGTAAGACGGTTTATGAATAAGAATAAGATCATGAATATCGTAAAACAGAGCCCCGCATTGCGTAAGTTCTACAAGGCATGCGGCGGCGTTTTCTTCCGCTTTATCGGGCTGTTTGTTAAAACGGATGATAAGCTGATACTGATAAACAGTTTTGGCGGAAAAAAGTATGATGACAGCCCCAAAGCCATTTTTGAAATGATGAGGCAGGATCCTAGATTTTCAGATTACCGTATGGTCTGGGCTTTTCATGAACCACAGAAATTCAATGTTGACGGCGCTGAAGTTATCAAAACGGATAATATGCATTATTTCATTACTGCAATGAAAGCAAGATGCTGGATCACTAATTCGGGCATCGGACGCGGTCTGAAATTAAAGAAAAAATCCACTCTGTATATAAACACATGGCATGGAACGCCTTTGAAGCTTATGGGACAGGATGTTCCCGGCGAGAAAAAAGGCGTGAGATACAGTTTCGATCTCCAATGTGCACAGAGCGAATATGAAGCAAAGATATTCAGCAGAGTGTTCAACATTCCATACGAGAAATACCTTATCCACGGGCTGCCGCGCAATGATGATCTGGCTAATGCTGACAGTGCACAGGCAACTGAGATGAAGAACAAGCTCGGACTGCCGATGGATAAACGGATCCTGTTAT
Organism: Saccharofermentans sp.; assembly: GCA_024695505.1. Taxonomy (GTDB): domain Bacteria; phylum Bacillota; class Clostridia; order Saccharofermentanales; family Saccharofermentanaceae; genus Saccharofermentans. The sequence continues at coordinate 487 of JAILIB010000192.1, read as the reverse complement.
ATGCACCGACATTCAGAGAATATGAGATAGACGAGCATCACAATTTCGTGATCCGTCCTCCCATCGATTTTGATAAATGGAGGAAAGAGCTTGGCGAAGACTGTGTCATACTTCTCCGTCTCCACTATGAAGTCAAGAAAATGCTTTCGTCAGCTATCGATGGAAAGTTTGTGATCGATGTCTCTGATTATCCGAATCTCAGTGATCTTATGATCGCGTCAGACGCTCTTATTACTGACTATTCGAGCGTGATGTTCGATTATTCGATATTGGACAGACCGATCTTTATCTTTGCTTATGATTATAAGACCTATGAAGAAAAGCGCGGCATGTATTTTGATGTGCGTGAAGAACTGACAGGTGGAGAGATAAATGAAGATGAACTGATCTCGCTCCTTAAGGAATTCAATGTTGAAGAAAACATAAAAATGGTCCGCAGCTTCAGGAGCAAGTATGTCACGGAATATGGTCATGCAACGGAAGCAAC
>JAILIB010000172.1 GCA_024695505.1 Saccharofermentans sp. | reverse complement strand
GGCTGAAAGAGCTTCCTTCGCCTGGTCGTAAATACCCAAGTTTACGAGGTTGTTGAGCATAGAACGTCCTTCAAGGAACTCGGCGGAGAAATAGTGGGCCTGTCTGCCCTTATTGTACTTCTGCCTGGTTGACATCCAATTTTCGGAAATAAGCTCGACGATTGACTTTGCGAGCGCGGTCCAGTAATCCCTCGGTGTTGCCTGCTCAAGGCTCATACCGGTCTCAGCCCTGACGTGCGACTGCATCATCGATTCAAGCTGTTTTGCAGTAACTGTTGCCATTTTTCAATACTTCGGCGGTCATTTCCGCCTACTCCCTCTCTAAAAAGTACATGAGTAATTTTATCAATGTAGGGGATAAAACTCAATTTTTTGCCGAAAAACTGACAAATTGAAAAGAATTTTGATAATAGGTTTGCAGTTGTTTCCTTTTTATATTAAACTCACCCTTATGATTTTACTAAATCCAGTGACTCTTATCTTAGCTATCGTCTGTTCGGTCGTCCTCGGTGCAGGCTTCGGCCTTCTCATCACCTGGCTTTTCGGCAAATTCCCCGAAAAGTGGCTTCAGGACTACGGCGTAAAGGAGACAGACCCCGATTACCGCATCTCAAAAAGGATGAGATGGGTGCCTGAGGGCGTTGCAGCATGCGCTATATGCGCCATCTGCTACATCGTGGCGGTCATTTTCTGCGGAAACGCCTACATCACGACCTTCAAGCCCCTTCATCTGCTGGTAATCGTGCTTCTGATCCCCGATCTCGTGCTCGTCATGATGTCAGACAAGTTAAACCGCATAATCCCCGACCAGTTTTCCGTTTACATCGCCCTGGTCGGCGTCATTTCCATAGTTTCCGACCTGACCGAAGGCTCGGTCTGGTTTACTCCCGATGCAAAATGGTACATGCCGCTCCTTAACAAGATCATAGCTTCCGTAGTCGGAGGCGGAGTGGTCTGGCTCATCGGCATCGTATCCATTACCTTCTTCGGCAAGGAGAGCATCGGAATGGGCGATATGAGGCTCCTTTTCGCTACGGGACTCATCACCGGATGCTACGGCATCATCGTTCTCATCTATGTTGCTATCTTTACGGCCCTTATCTGGGCCATCCCGCTCCTCATCCGCAAGAGACAGAGGATCAGAAGGGAAGAGGCTGAGATCGCAGCTTCTCCGGATCCGCGCAAAGCCCGTCTCGAGCTTCAGAGAAAGAAGGCGGCCATCCATTTCGCAGAAGACCCCGATTACATGGCCTTCGGACCTTTCCTTGCCCTCGGATGCGGCGTTTTCTGCATCATGGAGCCTTTCTTTTATGACAGGATGATCGGAACCATTACCCTTCTCGGAGTACATTTCTGATGAACAAGCCGGCTTCGGACAAGAACATCCTCCGAAGGGTATTCGGCGTTCCTTACCCGTTCAACTGGGGTTATTCAGTCCTTTTCGCCGCTTTGGGCACTGCTTTGGTCATGGGGCTCGCAAAACTCGTCTTTGACAACGGGCTCATTGCGTTTTCGACCTCTTCAACGGTAGGCTGCGGCCTGATCACGGCTTTGCTTACGACCGTCGCGCTCATGCTCCCGGCCGTTTTCATTCCGAGAAAGAGCTCGCCTGACATCTCAGGCAGATACACGGGCGCGGGAACACTCGTCATGTCGTTCCTTTCGGGCTCCGCGGTATTCCTCGTCAGGGCATCCTTACGCAACATCTGCACTTATCTCTGGCTCAGGATCGGCAATTCGGTGGTCTTTCCGGCTCTGTTTTCCTATGCGGCAGACGACTCGAAAGCCACACTGGTGCTTCAGGTCCTGACCGACACGTTCATTCCTGCGCTCGGGATCTCGGTCTTTTTCTACGGGCTCCTCTGGTCAGGGATCAGAAATGCCGACCAGGATCTTGCGTATTACGTGATCCCGTTCCTTTTCTGCCTTTATTCCATGAACTTTCCGGATCTGCCGGGCCTGTTCATTACGGGTGTATGGCTCTGCCGCGTGAGAAAGGACTCGGGCAACGTATGGGGTCCCTTCCTGTGCCTCTCCGGAAGCCGTCTTTTCGGACTGCTCCTGACGGGAGTCATTGACGAGGCAGACCTCACGACCCTCCGCACATACAGCGACATGCCCACAACGTTCTTTTTCTCGGCTCTTCCCGCGCTGGTCGTCGCAGTAATCATATTCGCGTTCTTCAGGAAGATCCTTGGTGAGTTCCACAACTCGTACAACGCAGACGTTTACGGGGAAGAGGGCAGCAAATACAGCGTTGGAGACGATACTCACAGGATCGACAGATTCAGGGCCGGTTTTAACATTCCTTTCTTTATGGGTGTTATAATATTCATTGGACTTTGGGTATTGATGTTTAAAGGAATCAGACTATGAACGACGTAGAAAGATACAACCGCGACCGGGCATCGGTCATGTCGATGATCAAGTTCATATTGATCGTCGCGATCACGGTTGCACTTTGCTATTGCGCAAAGATCGTCGTAGTCATCCTTATCCCGTTCCTTATAGGTTTTATGCTCGCAAAGACCTCTACGATCATCGCGACGCCCATTTCCAAATGGTTTGATAAGAATCCGCAGAGCATAAAGCCCGGCAGGAAGAAGTCCACGAGGACCAAGACCGCGCTCGTCTGCTACGTTATCCTCAACATCGTTCTCGTGATCTGCATCATAGTCCTGTGCATCGGCCTTTTGTGGCAGGCAAACACGGTGCTCAACAGGCTCTCTTCCGCTTCAGTAAACTTCAATCCCCGCACTTCATATGCCAGCGAGATCCTTAACAGGTTCTCTGTTGCAAACGGCGGATTCCTCACCGAAGAGATGATCGCTTCCATAAAGGGCGACATCGACGGCATCGGCCAGAACGTCGTCGCGGCTATCCCGACATTCATCCGCACGTCGCTTTCCAAGATCTGGAAACTCATCGGAAACCTTCCTTATGCGATCTTTTTCGTCATAAGCATAATGCTTTCCGGCTACTACTTCATCAATGACGGCCCCACGGTCTTGAAGTTCTTTGCAAAGAACACTCCGAACAGGAAGTTCAGGAGCCGCGTATTCGGACTTATCAACGACCTGACCATGACGGTCTTCCGTGTCTTAGGCGGCTATATGGCGCTTCTCGTTATTACGGCGGCTGAGGCATACATCGTCTTCATGGCTGCTGGCGTTTACAATTACGGACTCATCCTTGCGCTCATTACGGCGCTCATCGACTTTATGCCTGTATTAGGCATCAGCGCGACCATGGTGCCTGTCATGATCTGGCTCGTTTTGAACGGAAAGATCATCCCTGCGGTCATCATAGTCATCGGAATGGCGGTCATGACGGTCCTCCGCCGCTTTATCGAACCGCCCATCCTCGGCAAGTCGATGCGCATCCATCCGCTCCTGACACTTGTAGCGATGGCCGTAGGCGTATATATTTGGGGTGCGATAGGTTTCCTTCTGGGACCTGCGCTCGC
>JAILIB010000163.1 GCA_024695505.1 Saccharofermentans sp. | reverse complement strand
AAAAGGAGTTTAGGCAATGTCTTCTGAAGCAAATAAAAAACCGGACGTAATGGCTGAAGCCAGGCTGAGGAGCCTGTTCGATAAAGTTTTCAACGAGATCGCGGACATAGACGCTGAAGAGTTCCAAGAAAACGTTTCTTTGAGCTGCCTGCTGCCTGAAGAACTGCGTACTTTGAAGGAAAGCCGCATAAGAAACATTACCGTGAATTTTTCAAAGTTCCTGATCGCGCTGATGAAGACTAAAGAACTTCGGAAAGCTTGTTTGAATGCGATCGATAACGAGAAAGAACTGTTGGAAGAGTATCTTTTCGAATCAAAGGACAAGGAAGAATACGAGACGCGCCGTGCCGATATGGCGGCTGAATTGCCATGGGAGTTTAAGGGCACGGACGTTTTTACCGTGGATCTCTCCAGCTATGATGAAAAGGCTTGGGACCGCATTGTAAGTGAGATAAACAACAGTTTTGAAAGCCTTGATGATTACGGAAAGTCGCTTTATGAGAAGACGAGTGCCGCCTTTGCTGAAGATAACTCCAGGCTCTCCGATATGGGTTACATAGCCGGAAACTTCATGATCGTTATGCTGGCGATGTCGGAAAATGACCAGTTCTATGCTGAGATCCTCAACATTATGAAATACGTGAACAAGGTTATGGCAGAGTGCTGGACGGAAGTGGGACAGCAGCTGGAGTGGCCGCAATACGTTGACTATTTCGATGACGAGCCCGAATGGCCGGATGAAGAAGGTTGACCGCCTTATAACAGTCCCATTAATGTCCTCATAACCGTTTCGCAGGGTGGTATACTCAGATCATAAACAACAACCCATTACCTCCTTTCGAGTTCTTTCCGGTTTTGAGTGTTGCCATAGTGTTCTCCTTTCTTACCGGCCCGGGTGTGATATCCCGGGCCACCTCCTTTTTATAAGGAGATTTACGGTGAAAGTTGATACAATAAGAACATACAGTTTTCAGGGGGTTCATTCTTATGGGCAATGGTTATCTGATAAAATGCGTGAACTGCGATTATGAATACAGGGCTCTGCTCGGGTATGGAATGCTTTTTCCTTCCGTATATCAGGAAACGGTTTCTGCCATCAAAGAGGGCAAGTACGGCGAAGAGTATAAGAAGTTCTTTGAAGAGCACCCGGACGCGGCAGTCAACTGCGAGGCCTACATGGCGGTCTGCCAGGATTGCGGCGCATTTGACACGGTCAAGAGCATGAGCCTTTTCCTGCCGAAGAAGAGCGATGACAAGACGCTCAACGTCGGATGCCTGACTTTTCAGGACTTAAAAGAGGGTTACAAGATCGCGAAAAAATATCCCCATAAGTGTTCTTCCTGCGGCGGGACCCTTAAGCCGATCGATCTTATCGACAAACTGAGCCAGAAGGCCGTCAGATGCCCCATTTGCAAGGGTGAGATGCAGCTTACCCCTGATTTGTTGCTTTGGGACTGACATGCCGGTAAAGGCTTATAATGTATCCATAACGCAATCAGGAGACTACCATGAATATTCGCACCAAACAGTTCCAGATCCTGACTGACATCGAGCTGGTCTGGAAGCTGATGACAGACGCATATAAACACGGGCAAAGCAGGATGGCGGGGCCGTTCTTTGAGTATGCGGTCACTTCGCCATGGATGGACAAGGATTACATAAGGCTCAACCGTTTCTGGTTCGACGGCGATGAGCCCGTGGCGTTCGTGTTTTACGAGCAGTGCGTCTCGGATCTTTATTTTGTGCTGAAGCCCGGATATGAGTTCCTCGCAAAAGAGATGATCGACTATGCCGAGACCGGTTATCCTGCTTTCGGGAAAAAGCAGTTCAAGCTTATGGGCACGCAAGAAGCGCTGATCGAGGAGGTCACAAAGCGCGGATACAAGGCCTGTTACGAAGAGAAGGAGTGGGTCTTCGATTTTTCCAAGGGCAAGCTGGATTACAAGCTCCCGGAGGGCTATCACTTTGTCGAGTCTGAGAAGTCTGATCCGCTCAAGATCGCGAAATGCCTTTGGGACGGATTCAACAGCGAGGAGTGCGGCCCGTTCGTCAACTGGGAAACGCCTGAGAAAAAGGGCGGAATGAGCCCGCACGAGCTCTACCAGAACGTTTACGGCGCGACGATCTCGCCAGCTCCGCATCACACCTATCAGTACACGGTGATCATTGCCGACGAGAATGAAGACTATGTCTGCTTTTCGGGCATGTGGTGGGTCGAAAAGAACCGCCTTGCATACATGGAGCCGCTCTGCACGGTGCCTTCGCATCAGCACAAGGGCCTTGCCGCAGCTGCTTTGTCGCGCCACGACGCAGTGTTGCGTCCGTTGGGCGCTGAGCTCATGACCGGCGGCGGAAACGAGTTCTACAAGAAGATCGGATATACGGATCAGCAAGTGATACTCCACTTTCACAAATAAGGGATAAGGAAATGGGATTTTTCGGAAATACGAACATAATACCTGATGATGTTGCTGAGAAGGTCGCGACCAGTCTTTTCAACAAATTCAATCAGAGTCTTGAGTACCATATCGATGAGGATATCGAAAGATTTAATTTGCTCGAAGAATGGAAGATGAAGCCTTTCTGGCATTATGGCAGCGGCGATGAACATTATAAGTTCAGTGTTGATAAACAGATCACCGAAGAAATGGATTTCTACCGCACGTTCATAAAAGGCAACGGTTACATCAGTTGCGACAGATTCAACTGTATTCATACGGTCAACAGGGAATCGTTCATTAAAGTTATGGATCTCGTCAAAAAGAAGTTTGCGGCACTGAATAAGCAGTTCATTTACATGATCTATTACGACAAGGCTTACAAGAAAGAATGCTTCAAACCGTACGCATATATTACGCTTGAGCAGAAACTTGCCACCCGCGGCGACGGCAAAGGTCACACGCCGTGGTGCAACCGTCCCAAGCCTGATTACCGCCCGTATATTTTGTGGAGAGCTCCTTATAAAATTGTCCAGAACCGCCCGGACCTTCAGGTGAATATTGAGCTTCGTGGCATTACTCTCCCGAGCGAAAAAGAATTGATGGCGTGCAAGCAGTTTATTAACTTTCAGCTGAAGGAAAGATCGTGGTGGCTCAGGGACGAGGTACCCGGTCTGTTGTTTCCGAAAATAATGCAGCCGAACGAATTGGTGTATCCGACATCAGTAGAAGCCGAATACTGCATCTCGCCCGCGGTGACCGGTGATTTCAGAGGCTTCAAGCGCGGCGACAAGGTGCTTTTCGCGGGGTACAAGTGGACTGTTATTTTCGAGAACATGATATTAATAGATGCTGCCATAGGCGTCGGCCCGTTCAACTATTTTCGCTCTGACAAGAGCCTATACGAGACCAGCAGGATCAGGGAATTCATCGAACACTGGTTTGAAGAGCACAGGAACGATCCCGTATATCGGGCAAGCAGATAACACGATATAATTAATATCATCCCCAAAAGTAAAGGAGAGATCACCATGCAGATTACGAACGACATTATTTACGTAGGCGTCAATGACCACAAGATAGATCTGTTCGAAGGACAGTACGTCGTACCGAACGGAATGGCATACAATTCTTACGTTATCAAGGACGAGAAGATTGCCATCATGGACACGGTCGATAAGAATTTCACACACGAGTGGCTTGATAATCTCGAAAAGGCTTTGGACGGCAGAAAGCCTGATTACCTGGTCGTCCAGCACATGGAGCCTGACCACTCCGCAAATATCGCAAACTTCGTAAAGGCTTATCCGGAGGCTAAGATCGTTGCATCCGACAAAGCTTTCGTCATGATGAAGAACTTCTTCGGAACGGCTTTCGAAGACCGCCAGATCGTTGTAGGCGAGGGTTCTACGCTTGAACTTGGCAAGCACGTTCTTAACTTCGTCGGTGCTCCGATGGTCCACTGGCCGGAAGTCCTCATGACTTACGATTCAACGGACAAGGTCCTTTTCTCGGCTGACGGCTTCGGCAAGTTCGGTGCATTGGACGTTGAAGAGGACTGGGCGTGCGAAGCGAGAAGATACTACATCGGCATCGTAGGAAAGTACGGCGCGCAGGTTCAGGCAGTCCTTAAGAAGGCTGCAAACCTTGACATTCAGATAATC
>JAILIB010000108.1 GCA_024695505.1 Saccharofermentans sp. | reverse complement strand
GCTGTGCTTGTGCGCACGGACTCTCGTTTTACGTGGAGACCGAAAAGCACAAGCTGCTGCTGGATCTTGGTCCTTCGGCACAGACTATAAGTAATGCGGAGTCGTTAGGAATTGATCTGTCCAAAGTTGATACCGTTGTCTTAAGCCACGGACATTACGATCATTCCGGCGGGATAATCCCGTTTACCAAAGTCAATGATAAAGCTCTCATATACATGCAGGATTCTGTTGTCGGAGATTATTACGCTGATGACGGGGAAGAAGCCCGGCCGAGGTTACGTTACATTGGAATTGACAAGACCATTGCTTCACTGCCGCAGGTGAGATTCCTGCATGGTGACAAGGTTATCGATGATGAACTGGAACTGTTTGTTATCCGCAGCAGAAGCCATGATCTTCCGTCAACGAATAAGAATCTTTTGGTTCGCGAAGGGGACGGTTATCAGAAAGATGATTTTGTACATGAGCATTTTCTTGTGATACGCCAGGATGGCAAGTCTATCCTTATGTCAGGCTGCGCTCACAATGGAATATTGAGCATTATCGATGCTTACATTGAGAAGTACGGTAAAGCGCCTGATCTGGTAGTCAGTGGTTTTCATCTGATGAAGAAAACGGATTACAGTAACAGCGAGATAGAGGAGATCAAATCCATTGCAAAGGAACTCAAGGATTATCCTACGAGATTTGTCACGTGCCATTGCACGGGCGTAACGGCATTTGACGTAATGAAGGAGATAATGGGTGACTGTCTCGTGTACGTTCACTCCGGTGAAGAAGTAATCCCGGATTAATTAATTTATCAAGAGGAATGTGATTTATGGCATTTAAAGTTAAAGAGTGTTCTGATACCGCGATAATAAAAGACCTGTTTGTTGAGTATTCTCACATCAAGGGAGCGGAAAGCTGCTTTGTTTCTTTTGATAAGGAATTGAACGATCTGGAAGGCTTTTATTCCGGCGGTGCGATATTGGCCGGATATGAGGAAGACAGACTCGTGGCATGCGTGGCCATCCGAAAGATAAGTGACTCTACCTGTGAAGGAAAGAGGTTGTTCATCAAGCCCGAATACAGAGGAAAAGGGTATGCCAGGATAATGATCAAGGCAATGACTGACAAGGCTTCTGAACTTGGATTTAAAGAGGTTGTTTTCACGACCAAACCTGAAGTCATGAGCGTGGGATACGGTCTGTATAAGCGGATGGGTTTTGAACAATTGTCAGAAGAGAACGGCGTCGTCTCCATGAGGATAGATCTCAGCAGAATGGTTTGATTTCCTTGGGATTTTGGGTGAGGCATAAAGATATGAAACGTCTTATTACCACAGAAAGATTAGAGATCAGACCTATAGAAAACGGCGACGTGGAAGCGATCCACTGCTATGCGGGAGATCCTTCGATCGATATGATGTTGTTTCTTCCCAATGAGACTGTTGAAGAGACAAAGAAGTTCGTGGAGTTTGCCGTGTCTGAATGGGCGAAAGAAGAGCCGGAAGACATGGAATTTGTGGTTCTCTTAAACGGAGAGATCATAGGCGGTGTCAATCTTGAGAAGTGCGGGGATGACCGTACTTATGAGATCGGCTGGACCATACGCAAGGACATGCGGGGATCAGGATATGCTACTGAAGCGGCAAAAGCCCTCGTGGATTATGCTTTTGAGGAGTTGAATGCTGAAACTGTTCAGGCGCATTGTGACAGCAGGAATCAGGCTTCCGAGAAGGTCATGAGAAAGCTTGGCATGACTCTGGTTGATGATACGGGAACAAGACATTATCCCAAGACCGGTGTTTCTTCCGGTGAACTTCTTTATGCCATATGGAATTGATATATAAGAATGCTCAAGTAAATGATGCAGAGTTGTTGATGGACATATACAACTCTGCTTTCCATGATGACTATGTCCGCTATGGACAATGTCCGGCTTATGGCAGGACAAAGGAAAACATGGAACAGTCGGTCAGGGATTTCCCGAAGGTCATCTCTTACGATCACGACAAAGCGGTCGGAGTCCTTTCATATAAGCCGGAAGGAGCCGGCAAGTATTACATCGGTTGCTTGGCGGTAAAGAAAGAAGAACAGGGACGGGGAATAGGAACGGCCTTGATGAAATACTTTATGGCTGATCATCCGGATTGGAAAGAGATCACTTTAGTGACTCCTAAAGATAAAGAAGACAATATCAGGTTCTATACCGGGCGCTTTGGATTTGATATAGTTGGAGAATCCTGAAATGAACAAGTATCCTGATTGAGGTGAACGTATGATAAAAAGACTTACTGCAGCATTTCTATGCATAACTTTGATCTTTGGCCTGTCCGGATGCCAAAACAATTATCAGGATAAAGCTGAGATAGCAAAGCTTATGGCCTCATATACGCAGGCGCTTATCAGTTTTGACAAAGCCGCCCTTACTGATCTGACCGCCTGGAATGACGACAGCTATTACCAGGAGTTTTACCGGGCGATGGATGAACAAGAACTCATCAAAAACAATGGTGAAAAGAATGGACGTTTCATATTTGCATATTATAAGCAGATAGCTTCTACCATCAGGGCTGAATATGATCCGGAAAAGATCAAAGTCAAAGGTGATACGGCTACATTGGAAAACGTGAGATTTACGATGGTATTCTGGGCTGATATCTGCAAAGGTGAGTACGAAGATGCCGAGAGTATGATCAAGCGGATCAATGAGGAAGAAACCAGAGAAACCTATAGAGATACGATCACCTTCAAAAAAACAAATGGTGGCTGGAAGGTTGTCCGTGCAGACAGTTTGAAAGACATTAAGAAATTTATAAAGCGGACGCCGAAGTTAAAAACTTAAATGCTGACTAAGCCGTGGCTGATGCCGCGGCTTTTTTCTTTGTAACGAAATGGCATTAAATCCGTCTAACCGATAAAGGATTGTCAGAAAGGCGGATTATATGAGCCGTAGAAAACCTGGAAGATTGGGCTGGTATCTGATACTGGTTATACTGATCTCATTATTTTGCTTTGTCACTCTAGATGTCTGGCTTTTGCCTTGCTCGATCGCTTTCCATGAGACCGGAAAGATGACGGCAGGCTATTTTCTGTTTGCCGTAATAGGTTTGTTCTTTTCCACGCCGACACCGTTTCTTGCCGTGCTGACAATGTCGTTCTTCAAGGATAAGACAGGCGTTAAGAAGTTGTTTCGCGACATCTTCCATACGGAAGAAAAAACGAAAACGCTTCTGATCACAGGCGGATCCTGTGCGCTCATATTCATATACGCTTTGCTTTTCGGAACGCCCAATGGCTCACCCTGGTATACGTTCATTGCCGGCTTTCTTATCATGATACCTTTTGTCGGTATTGCCGAAGAGACGGGTTGGAGGGGAGTTCTCCAACACGAACTTGAAAAAAGGATGCCGTTCCCATTCTCTGTAATACTGACTGCGTTGATATGGTTTGCTTGGCACTTCCCGGTATGGATCGACCCTACTTCCAATCATTACGGAGACAATATCATCGGATTCGGAATAACGATATTCATCTGGTCGTTTGCAGCGGCTGCCATTTACAAAGCAACAAAGAGCATCATCGCTTGCGCTCTGTATCATTCGTTTATCGATGCGGTCGGAGCCGTCTATGATTGGAACGAATTGTTTGATGCATTTCCCGGAAAGGTGTCTACCAACGTCTTCCGTGTCATCTGGCTTGGCAGCGCCCTAGCCTTGTGGTTTATCTCGGATAAATGCCAGGATAAACTGAAAAACACCTTCTGTAACTAGTTCCGCAGGTGAGCTTTGCTCACCGAGGACCTGTCCGTACGTTACAGAAGACGTTTTTGTGTTTTTGGTGGAGCATACGGGATTTGAACCCGTGACCCCCACACTGCCAGTGTGATGCGCTCCCACTGCGCTAATGCCCCGTGCAGTAAACATTATACACGAATCTGATTGATTGGCTATATCTTTTTAAAGAGACTCTTTAGA
>JAILIB010000057.1 GCA_024695505.1 Saccharofermentans sp. | reverse complement strand
CGTTCTGACTGCGTAGTTTAGGAAAACCCGATTCACGAAAATTCTCACGATTTTGCTGTTTTCGTGTGAGATTTCTGCAAATTTTCAGATTATTGCAGTTTTTTCTCACGTTTTGGCTTTTTTCGTGTGAGAAATCGTGAATCGGCGATGGCGAAAAGCACATACGCATCCATCATGGCACGCTTACCGGTAAACGATCTGAATATGCGGTGCGCGCTGATGCAAATAGCCGAAAAACGCATTGAGGTCAGGAGTAGTCATTGCAAAAAGGTCCGTCCGCTTTCCGCCGTCAGCAAGAGTGATCTCCGCGGCATACGCACAGCGCAGAACGTTTTTGTTATGCTCACTCTTCAGCTTTCTCACGCCCTCTTCGTTGATATCGCGCTTGCTGATCTTGATGGCCTTGATGTCCTTGAGCGCATAAATGAACTCGGAAGAACCGATGAAATAATCAAGCGTCAAAATGGCAAGGTTTTCATAGTTGTCCTCATCGATGAAAAAGCCTAAAGCCGCAGAATCAGTAAGCTGTGCGGTCAGCTCCGCCATGCCGTATTTGGCAATGGAAGCCTTGAACCTGTTCGGGAGGATCACTCTCACCTTTATGTACCTGGAAATGACGTAAACATCAAACGCAAGCGCAAACACGACAAGTAAAGCCGCCATATAAGGCTGCCTCGTTCCGGAGACCAGCCGGTACGCCAAAAGTACGGCCGTGGCAACGGTAAAACCCCCGAAGATGATGAAAAACTTTATCCACTGCCTGGAAAGTGCCTTTCCGTCAGGCGATTCATCCGTGGAAAAACGAAGTATCTCAGAAGCCTTGTCTGCTCTTATTCCGGCTATCATTCGATCAATCCCTCCGTAAGTTCCGCCTGTTCAAGTATCTCTTTGATCTCGGGATCGACCGGAGTCTCTTCCTCATCGCTATCCTTCTTCTTCTTTTTCTTCTTCTTTTCCTTTTTCTTGAGCTTGAAAACAAGCAGCGTCAGGGGCAGGAAAATCGCGATATGAATAAAGCAGATCAGGATGCTGCTCCACTGCGGACGTGAAAGGAGCGCCGTCGTATAGAAGACATCCATGGAGCATTTCGACGATACCCATGTGACGTACTTGTACACAGGGTTCGTATAGTAGCCGATATACAGTTCAAAGAAAGCGGGGGCCGCCAGCATCAGGATGAGGTAAAGCAGCATCGGCACGGCCGGGAAAGCAAAAAGATACTGGAAGAACATGCACAGTACATACATGGTTACAGCAGCGATCAGATCGGTTCCGAATCTTAATAACAGTTCACCAGTCTGAACGATGGAAAGACGTGCGCCCAGTACAAGCCCGAGGAGCACCGTCAGCACGAACATCAGCGCATAAAAGCAGGAGAGTATCAGGGCTCCGGCCAATGTCCTACCGATGACCAGGGTGCTCCTTTTCACACCCTTTTCTTCAACTTGTATTATGGAGCTTCTCGTGTATTTCTTTCTGTGCACGCTCAGAAGGAGGATCAATCCCATGATCGGATTGAAAAGGAGCATCAGGAATTTCCTGACCTTGAGCATATACGTCAGGTCGTTCATGAGCGACATCTTCGTCGCAACAACGGCTGCCACGGCGGCAATAAAAAGAAGCGCCGTCAGCACGATGAATCTCTTTTTCCTTATCGTCGTATTAAATTCTTCTCTGATAATCTCAACCATACTGCACCTCACCAGACCAGGATCCTTTCGGAAGGATCCATGTACATTCCGTCACCGGGCTTGATGCCGTATGTCTCATAGAACTCGTCAAACTGCGCCAGCGTGTAATTGATCCTTATGAAGCTGAGCGGATGAGTGTCCGTCTTCAGATCATCCATCTGGTCCTGTTTGCTCACAAGAAAACGCCACAGAGAAGCATAGCTCCTGAAGAAAAGATCGTAATCGAAATCCTTATTGTCCTTGCCTATCATGAGGCATGCCTTTACGCCTTCCGCATCGGCGATGGCCTCCTTCGAGCGGTCGACCAGAGGGCCGTAAGAGCCGGAACCCTCAAAAGGCGTATATCCTTCAAGATGGCGTTCGACCTTGTCTGCTGCGTCATTCCAGGTATTGAGTTCTTCATTGGTGATCAGCATTTTGTTCTTGCCTTCGGCGTCTCTGTAGATGCCGCCGGAATCAAAAGCGTGCGACAGCTCGTGACCCAAAACGGAAACAAACGAGCCGAGCTTTTTTTCGAGGGGATAGTCATGGTTATAGACCGGATCGACGAGAATGCCCATGTAGATGTAGATCGTGTTCGTCGTCCTTAAGTAACATGCGTTCACCTGCGTCGTAGAAAAATCGGTGTCATAGATGTCCCAGAAATCCTTGTCGACCTTTGTCTGTACCAGCTGGGCCGTACGTTCGATCGTTAAGCGGTTGCATTCGCCGAGGATCTCGAGGAACGTTCCGCCCTCTTCCTTTGACCTGAACTCCACGCCCGTGAAATCAGCTTTGTTGTCCGGGACCATTATCTTTTCGCCGATCTTGTCGAGCTTGTCGCAAACGGCTTTCTTGCTCTCTGCCGACAGCTTGCTCTCGTTGATCAGGATCTTGTATTTTGCCTTGAGTTGTGCGACAAAGTCCTTGATCTCCCGATATATGCTCTCGTCGTAGTAATAGTCGATGTACGCCTGGTCCATCGCGGCGGACAGGGCCGAACTGGCGATCATGGAGAAGAAGACCGTATCCTGATCTTTGTCGTGACGCTCCGCAAACTTGTTGGAACGGTCGAGTTCGCTGTTCAGGAAAAACTCATTGGATTCCTTGTCCAGATATCTTATGGACCTGATCGCAAGTCTCGCCTTGAAATACAGCTTCATGTCCTCAACGTTTTTCTGGACATAGATCTCATCAAGATTGTCCAGATAGTTAATGTCTCCCGAGATGTTGTCGCAGGATCTGATCTTATAGTGCTTAAACATTTCCGCGAGAGGATAGTTTCCCGCCTTTTCAAGGATCTCGCTCATCGGAAGGACCTTTTCCGTGTCGGTGAGCTCCGCATAATCCAGATGAACGAGCCTGGTCTCAAACGCGAAGCCTCCCTTAACGATCGCGTCAACCTCCTTGTCGGAATAACCGCACCTCTGAAGAACGTATCTGATGCGTCTTTCCTGCTGGTCCTTTTTCTTGTACGCGTCTTCAGTCATGTTGACGTAGTAGTCTGCCTTGTCTAATGTCAGATCGGGCTTTTGTATCATCAGCGCACGCTGATCGTTTAGAGACTCGTTCGTGTTGTAGCTCAAACCGACCAGAGATAACGCCATCGGGTTCTTTTTGTTGTCCGTCATGTACGCCGTAACGTCATCGAGCGTCTTGATCTCATCGATGTAACGCATGTATTTCTTAAGGGGCTCCATGCCCTGGGCGTTCCTGTAATCCCAGTCATTGAAGATGCCGTCGGCGATCCTGAGCAGTTCGACGTTCTTGTTCTGTACGGATTTATCATCAAGGATGGCCCTCTTGTTTTTGACGACCTGCTTTGTCACCTCGCCGAAAGCCGATATCGAATACGTGTAATCCTCAACCTGCTTGGAAGCCCATTCATAATTGACCGCAGACGCAAAATCGTCTTTTACGGACTTCGTCTTCATTTGGTCAATGTTCTCGAAAATGGCCGAATCCAGCCAGTTTACGTGGTATCCGTCAATTAACTTCTTGTCTTCTTCGTCACAAGAGCAAAGCGATAACAAAATGGAAGCCGCAAGCACGAGCGCGGCCGGTTTCCTTAAACTCAACACAAAAGATCCCCCCAAATGTTCAAAGAAAAACTTCTAACAATCAGGGAGATTATAACATAACGCTCAAAGTTTAATTCTTACAGATACTTGTTCTCGTATTCTTCCACAGGAATCGGCTTGGAGAAATAGTAGCCCTGGATGACGTCGCAGCCCAGAGCCTTGAGCTCGTCGATCTGAGGCCTGGTCTCCGCGCCTTCCGCGAGGCAGACAAAGCCCAAGTCCTTTGCAAGCGAAATGATGTGCCTTATGACCGAGATGTCCTGTCTTAAGGGGCTTTCGACTCCGACCTTGTCCACGAAACTCTTGTCAATCTTAAGTGTGTCCAAAGGCATCTGAGTAAGCAGTGAGAACGACGAATACCCCGTTCCGAAGTCGTCCATTGAGATCTTGAAGCCCTCGTCACGGAGCTCATTCAAGACTCTGATCATCTGCTCGGTGTTGTCGTACGAAGCGCTCTCCGTAAGCTCGAAATCGATGAGGTCGTGGTAAACGCCGTACGAATCGACGATCTCGGTCAGGTGCTTCACGAGATTGGTGTCATAGAGACGGTCGCGCGAAAGGTTGACCGACACGGGATAAAGGATCTTTCCTTCTTTTCTCCATTTGGCGAAAGCCGCACAGACTTTGCGCAGGACGATGTCATCGATCTTGCCGATCGAGCCGTCCTTTTCGAAGAACGGAATGAACCTGTAGGGACTTAAGAACTCCTTATTCTTGTAGTTCCATCTGATGAGAGCCTCCGCGCCTTTCACCTTCTCGGTCCTGATGTCAAACTTCGGCTGCAGGTAAACAACGAACTCATCGTTTTCGATCGCCGTGTCGAGATACGCCTTTATGTAATTGCTCCAGATA
>JAILIB010000063.1 GCA_024695505.1 Saccharofermentans sp. | reverse complement strand
GTCGGATCGAGGGCGGGCAAGCTTACGGTCGCAAGGACATCATCGCCGTCATTATCCAATGACACGCTGCCCTTCTGTCTTTCTATTATCAGCTTGCCGAGATAAAGTCCAAGGCCCGAGCCGCCGCTCCTCCTGTCCCTGGAACTGTCCGTCCTGTAGAAGGCTTCGAAGAGATGAGGCAGGTCTTTCTCGTCTATATGCGAGCCGCTGTTGCGGATCTTAGTTACGATCCTGCCTTCTTCTTTACGGGCCGTTACATACACTTTGGATCCTTCCTGCGAATAGAAGACGGCATTCGACAGGAAAGACCCCAGAGCCATGGAAGTAAGGTCCGAATTGCCTTCGAAAAGAAGACCTTCATCGATGTCGGTCTCAAGGCCGATGCCTCTCACATCCAGTAATTCCTTCAATTCATCCGTCTTGGCCTTCAGCAGGGAGCCGAGGTCTTCTTTCCTCAGTTCTATCTCGTTGGCAGCCTGCATGCGTGAAGCCGTGAGGATCTCGTTGATCAGGGATTCCATGCGCTTTAATGAAGCCAAGGTTTTCGGGAGATATGTTTCTTTATCGTTATATGGTTCTATGCCGTCGATCATGCCGCGGACCTGGCCCTGGGCAATCGTGATCGGCGTCTTAAGTTCATGCGAAGCCGCAATAAAGAACACTTCCTTCTGTCTCTCGAGTTCGTTTACGCGGTCGATCTCGTGTTCAAGCTCCGATGTCTTTTGATTGAGGCTGGTTATCGTCTCGTTCAGGTTTGCTGAAAGGTTATCGAGGTCGCGGGCGAGATCGCCTATCTCGTCACGTCTTTTCGTGCCGCTTCTCACAGAAAAATCCATGCCCGCTATCTTTCCTGAAAGCACGGAAAGTTTACGGACGGGCCTTGCGAACAGATATGCGTATATGAACGAGCAGATCAATGAGATCAGAACGATAGCTGCAACGATCAACGGCAAAGTTCTCTTTATGGCCTCAAACATAACGTTCTCGCCTTTTTGAGACCACAGGCAGACTACCGTAAACTCCTTATCCCGTCTCCCTATTATGTCCTTAAAAACAACGCGGCCGGACGTGGACAAGCTCATCTCCTTATTGTTTTCCAGATTGATGAGCTTAAGCACGTCGTCCCTTACCCTTATCTGATACTCGGAGTTCGTTACGTCAGCCGGGAAACGGTCCCACTCGTTCTTATCCTCTTTATAGAAAACTATGTGGCAATCGTTCGAAAGTATGAAGTCATCAACAACCTTTCCGCATTCCAGATACGGAGTATTGTTGAGTTTCTCAACGAACGGGGCAAACTTCGTCTCCATCTCGATCCTTCTGAGAGTGTTCCAGCTCAAAGGCGTGGCATTGTACAGTACCAGGAAGATCAAGCCGCCGAACAGCAGCTGTACGACGAAAGTTATCAGGAAGACCTTAAACGACAGTCTGTCAGTTATCCGTTTTTTCAACGCGGTACCCCCTGCCCCTGACGGTCTCGATAACGCCTTCCCCGACCTTATGGCGGATGTTCTTAATGTGGCTGTCGATGATGCGCTCATCCACGAGCGAGTTGTAATCCCAGAGCATTTCAAGGAGCATCTCCCTCGTATAGACGCGGCCCGGATTCTTAATAAGCGTAAGAAGAAGGTCAAATTCCTTGCTCGTAAGCTCAACTTCGTTCCCATCGACCGTGACCTTCATCAGGTCAGGGATCATAACTATGTTCTTATAACAGATCTTCGAATACTCTTCATTTGACGTTGACTGTTCCCGTCTGAATACCGCCTTAACCTTGCGCAGGAAGATCGGCATCGAGAAGGGCTTGGTGACGTAGTCGTCTGCAAGTGAATCATATCCTTTGATCATGGAATTCTCGTCACCTAACGCGGACAGGAAGATCACGGGCACGTCAGACTTGGACTTAACCAATTCGCAAACGCCGTATCCGTCTATCTTCGGAATCAGTATGTCCAGGATTACCAGATCAAACTTCTCTTTATCGAAGAGTTCGATCGCGGCAACACCGTCCTCAGCCTCCGAGACTGAAAAGCCCTCGTTTCTGAGGTAGCTTGTGAGCAGCTGCCTTATCTCAAGTTCATCTTCAACAACAAGAATCTTCTTCATACCAGTGATTATAAAGCTCTATTATGAATTTAATGTGAGTTTTTATTCTTTCCCGCAATTGTTTTGCAAATACCCTTATACGCCCGGACCGGCGACGAAGATAATGAAGGCAATCACAAACAGCAAAACGACTACGCCAGTCACCTCAATGAGACCAAGCACAAAGAAGCCGGTCATTTTCTCACGGGCGGCCCTGAACAGACCAATAGCCGAGAAAACAGCCCCGGGCATCAGAACCATCCACATCAAAGCTATCGAACAGAACATCAGCAACGAATAGACATCACCCCGTGATGTCGGCTGTTCAAGGATACAGCCGCCGATAAAGCAAAGAACGCTCAGCGTAAAAAATGCCAGTGGTATGAGCAAAAATACCATTGCAAGTTTATCAAAACGTTTCTTAACTTGGTTGCTGCTCATAATCAATCCTGCTTTTCTGCATATTCTTTAAGCATCTTTGCCATCTGCGGGTCTTTCGTCATCATATACAGCTCGGCCTTTCTGCCCGGGACTTTGACAGCTATTCCGAGAAGCCTGTCCTCATGGATCTCGTACAGCTTTGCTCCCATGGCGAGCATGGAATCGATCTTGTCGCGTCTCTCATTGATCATCTTATTGTACTTTTCGAGATACGTCTTATACTTGTCTCCGCGAAGACCGTGCCCGTATCCGATCTCTCTTGTGACCTGTGATCTCACATAATTGTACAGCGTGTCTGGCTTACCCTCAAAAGGACCGAGCCCGAGCTCGAACGGATAGATCTTGCTCAATATATCTGAATCTGCATTGTAGTGAGGGCGGTTAATACCAAGATAGATGCCCTGAACAACATTGGTCTTGGTCTCTTCCGGCGGAACGGCTTTCCCAATCACCTTGTATGCACGTTTCTTAAAATGGAACATTGTGCTCTCAACGCTGAAGAAAGGATTGCCGCTGTCAAAAACGTACTGCTCAAGTCCTTCGGTCTTAATGTCATCCGGCGAATCAAAGATCCCATAGAACATCCTGAATACGGCCCATCTGTCGCACACTTCCGGTACTATGGCTGAGACGCAGGATACATGTGATTTGATCTTCTGGAATACGACGTATTTGCCGTCCAAGGCATGAAACTCCTCGTCGGTAAGACCCTTATGCATATCGCTTCTGAAGGTGTAAGGCTTGCCTTCGGTCTTGAGCTGAAAACAGACGTACTCGCCGTCTTCGAAAATATCATCCATGTAGTAATCTATCTTGATCTTCTTGGGAGCGCACTGAGGCGACGTGATGGTATCCCTGAACTTCGCAAGGACCTTGCGGCGCTCTTTCTCCGCAAAAGCTCCCTCCTCTTTCCAAAGATTCATTCCAAAATCGCTGTCAACCATCTTTACCGCGCGGTCTCTAATCTCATCGGTGAGGATACCCTTCTTCCACATGAAATCCGCCAACGAATAGTAGTACGCGGCAAACTCTTCTTCGTCCGTCTCATCGAACATCGTACGGACGTACTCATCGATCTTTTTTACAGCCGTAGCCACATCGTAGTAGAAGAACGCAGCCTTGTATTCATTCAACAGATCCTGCGCAGTATCGTTGCTTGTTATACCGGCTCCCCATGCGCCCATAAGCACCTCCCGTAATTCAGATTAACTTTTAGCCCATTATACCAAATGCCAAAAAAGCCCGATGCTTATAACGGCACCGGGCTTTTTTTGGGGAGGGGATTTATATGTTGTGTTTTAGATCAGCCTCTGTGATCGTGCTGGCTGGAAGAGATGAAGGTCATGTCGTCAGCCGCATGTTCCTGATAGTCGCTCCAGGTCATCATGCCGTTGTTGATAACGACCTTTCCCTGACCGTTGTTATAAGCAACATTCCTGGATACTACGCTTCCTGTTTCATCATACCGGAAGCTGGTCTTAGTGCAGTTGCTGTAGATGAGTGTGCCGTTTGCGGGATTGTACTTTCCGCCCATCTTCCATACACAAACCTTATTGGCGTCTTCCTGATCGTGGATGGTAACGGTGATCTTTACATTGTTATTGTCGGTTGCGTCAACAGTAACCTGTGACCAGGCACCGTTATAGATTCCGGAGATCGTATTTGTTCCATCCTGCGCATTTGCATTGCTCTTAGGCGCTGCTTCCAGAGCGTTTGTCTTTACAGCGGCCTTGGCATTCGGCTTAGCAGTAGGCTTCTTGGTGGGCTTAGCCGTGGGCTTCTTTGTAGGCTTGGCGGTAGGTTTCTTCGTGGGTTTTGCAGTGGGCTTGTTTGTAGGCTTGGCGGTAGGCTTTGCAGTAGCAGCCGTTGTTTCGGTTGCCTTGGCAGTAGTCTGGACCGTTGCCTCCCTATACACTACTCCATCTTTGATAACGGTAGCCTCAGTCATGCCGGGGCGTGTCGTTGTAGTTGCCTGAACCGTAGCTACTGATGTTGCGCTCGGCAGCGTTGTTACGATCACTCTCTTGCGTGCTGCGCATCCTCCCGCGAGGATTGTTGCGAAAGCTGCGCCTGTTACCATCAGTACCAAATATCTCTTGTTCATGTCATTGTCTTCCTTTCGTTTGTTGGTTGTTCTTCCTGACACCCCGATTTAAACACCTGTAAGAAGACAAAACTATAAACAATGTCAGTTTCTGACGTTGATAAAGCAACACTCAGAATGAAGAGTGTTGATTAAATGCAAGAAAATGTGATCAGATTGTCATACTACTGTGGTTCCCATGAACCCTGCTGACGGATTCCTGTAGCCCTAGCCTGTTTCTCCAAATCGTTTATCTCTTCCGCGGTAAGTTCTACATTCATTGCCGCTGCCAGTTTTTCAGTATGGCTTGCTTTTGTAAGTCCGATGATCGGTACCGCTCCCTTTCCCATTGCCCAAAGGATCGGGATCTGGGAAGGATCGACATTGTACTTTCCGGCCATCTCCTTCATTGAAGAAAGAAGACCTTCTATCTTCTTGAACTTACTTTTCGGGAACGAGAGATTTCTCATGGAAAACAGCGGGAAATGCTTTTTTACGCTGTACCTTCCCGACAGGGCTCCCTGCTCCAATACCATGTAAGCATAATAAGTAATGCCGTTGGCGTTGCAGTAATCAATGATCTCTTGCTGGTCGTTTCTCAGCATGCTGAAGTGATTCTGAACCGCGCCAAGCTTCAAGCCTTCACTTTCGAGGATCTTCTCAGCATGCCTGATATGAGCAAGCGAAACGTTTGAAACGCCGATAGATCTTATCTTACCATCCTTAATCAACGTGGCCGCTTCTTTAAGATTCTCTTCCAGATTGTTTGGAACATGGATCCAGAACAGATCAGCCGACGTTCTTCCAAGGCGCTCCATGCTTTCATTAAAGGACTTTGTAAGTGCTCCGCTTTTATATTTCTTTGCAGGAAAATACTTTGTTGATATGAAAATGTCTTTTCCCTTTATCAGCGTGCCCAAAAGCCGCTCGCAGGATCCCATTCCGTAGACTGCCGCCGTATCCCACTTCAAAAATCCTCTGTTTACGGCTTCATTAAATGTGTCCCGCAATACGTTCTCATCCTGCTTGCTGCCGAAGATCATTGAAGAACCGTTGTATCCGGTACCCCACGCCCATGTTCCGATCATGACGTCTTTTGTTTTGGCGATATCCATTTTGTTTCCCCCGTTCGGTTCTTTGTTACGGAAAAAGAATAGCATCAAACAATTCCGTATGCATTGACATATGTTAACGCGGTTCCGGCACATCCGATTATTATTGTAAAGCAATTCCTCTATTGATATTATTATCTCAGCATCGACGTTGATGCTATGGAATTGGAGGATAGAAATGTCAATAGTTAAGAGTAATCTCTGCCCGACATGCGGCGGACTTCTCAGCATAGATCTTGATAAGCAGATTTATCTCTGCCCGTTCTGTGGTGTCTCTTTCGACTACGAATACTTCCGCGAGGACAACGTTAAAGACGTTGCCTCCAAAGCTATCGGCAGAAACGAGTACGGTTCGGCCGAAGACGCTTATAAGTTTATGCTCGCAAAAGACCCGCATGATTTCGAGGCACTGCGCGGTCTCTTCCTTTGCGCAAACAAATGGAAGAGCATGCATCCGATGCTTAAAGACAGCGACATTCACGTCAGCGTTGATGAACCCACTCTCATCAATGCGATAGATAACTGCCTTCCTGAGCACAAGGGTTACTTTGAGAATATCCGTGAAGCGCTTAAAGAGCTCTATCATTACAGGGATCTCAAAAAGGAAGCAAAGGACATCGGTCAGGAGAAGGATACTGCAGTAAAAGCGCTTGACAGCCTTAAGCAAGAGTACTATACAAACGCTCACGGATTCACAATTATGTGGGATGAGATCCAGGAACTGGAACCAAAAGAACGTGAAGTCTTTATTTCAGCAGCAGGCATTATTATCCTGTTATTGATAGTACTTGCAGTTCAGAGCAGGGCCTGGCCGTTCTTTATAGTTATGGGTGTATTTATCCTGGTGGCCATTGCCGGTTACAACATTAGAAAGGTGGTAGTCGCAAAGCGGCTTCGCGCCAGCATGATCCCTGCCAAAGCAAAGATAGAGGAACTTTCCGATAAGCATAAGGCAAAGAGCACCGAGGCAGAGCAGTCTCACAACAGATATAAGGCGCTCGTACAGGAGTTCATGGACATGGATCCCCTGCCTCAGAAAGCTTCGGAGGACGAAAATGACGGTATTGAAGAGTAATCTGTGCCCGACATGCGGCGGACTTCTAAGCATCGATCTTGATAAGCAGATGTACGTCTGTCCTTTCTGCGGTGTTTCTTTCGACTATGAATACTTCCGCGAGGACAATGTTAAAGATGTTGCCTCCAAAGCATTAGGCAGAAGCGAGTTCGGTTCGGCCAAGGATGCTTATAAATTCATGCTCGCAAAAGACCCTCATGACTTTGAGGCACTGCGCGGACTCTTCCTTTGTTCAGCCAAATGGAAGACCATGCACATAATGCTAAAAGACAACAACGTTAACGTCAGATCTGATGAGCCCTCTCTTCTCAATGCGGTAAAAGAATGTCTTCCTGAGCACAGGGGATATTTTGAGAAGATCCGCGAGGCTCTTGACGAGATCTATCATTACAGGGACCTCGTAAAAGAAGCCAAAGACATTGACAAGGAGAAGGATTCAGCCGTAAAAATTCTTAACAACCTTAATGTCGAGTACGATATTAACTCATGCAGATTCACGACGCTGTGTGAACAGTTATGGGAGCTGGAAGCAAGATCACGCGATGCCGTCATTTCACTCGTGATCATATTACCTTTGCTGCTCATCGGACTTGCCGTCTGGAATAAGGCCTGGTGGGCCATTGCTGTCGGCGCGGCATTGATCGTGTCAGCCATTGTCGGTTACAACGTAAATAAGGCTGTTGTCGCAAAGCGGCTTCGCGCAAGCATGGTCCCTGCCAAAGCAAAGATAGAGGAACTTAACGATAAGCATAAGGCGAAGAAAACCGAAGCCGAGCAGTCTCACTGGAAATACAAGATGCTCGTACAGGAGTTCCTGGACATGGATCCCCTGCCTCAGGAAGCACCCGGGAAACGAAACCGGAACTGATCTATCTCCTGTTCCTGCAGACGCCGTTCTTCTTGAACTTGTATCTTTTCCTGCCGATCTTGATGGTCTTTCC
>JAILIB010000053.1 GCA_024695505.1 Saccharofermentans sp. | reverse complement strand
GAAGAGGAGAACATCCCTGATGCTGGGGCTGTCGGTCAGCAGCATGACGAGACGGTCGATGCCGTAGCCGATGCCGCCCGTAGGAGGCATACCGAGCTCCAGAGCGTTGAGGAAATCCTCATCGGTGTGATCTGCTTCGTCGTTGCCCGCTTCAGCCGTAGCGTCCTGTGCAGCGAATCTCTCACGCTGGTCGATAGGATCGTTGAGCTCTGAGTAAGCGTTGCACATTTCCCATGTGTTGATGAAGAGCTCGAATCTCTCTACCTTGTCCGGAGCGCCCTTCTTCTTTTTGGTAAGAGGGGAGATGGCAAGGGGGTGATCCATGATGAATGTAGGCTGCAGGAGGTTCTTCTCGCAGTATTCCTCGAAGAAGAGGTTTACGATGTCGCCCTTTGTGTGCCAAGCCTCATACTCAATGTGGTGCTCGTCAGCAAGCTTCTTTGCAGCCTCGTCGCCTTCTACTGTATCGAAGTCGATGCCGGCATACTTCTTGATCGCATCGTTCATCGTGAGACGCTCAAACGGCTTGCCGAAGTCGATCTCGAGATCGCCGTACTTGATGAGAGTTGTGCCGCATACCTTCTCAGCTACATAGCGGAACATGGACTCTGTGAGCTCCATCATGCCGTTGTAGTCTGTGTATGCCTGATACAGCTCCATGAGCGTGAACTCAGGGTTGTGACGCGTATCCATGCCTTCGTTACGGAAAACACGGCCAATCTCGAATACTCTCTCAAAGCCGCCTACCAGGAGTCTCTTCAGATAGAGCTCAAGGGAGATTCGGAGCTTAAGGTCGATGTCGAGAGCGTTGAAGTGCGTTGTGAACGGCCTTGCAGCAGCGCCGCCTGCGTTTGTAACGAGCAGGGGAGTCTCGACTTCCATGAAGTCTCTGTCAGCCAGGAAGTTACGGATCTCCTTGATGACCTTGGATCTCTTCTCGAAAGTCTCCTTGACCTGGGGATTTACGATGAGGTCAAGATATCTCTGACGGTAACGGATCTCGGTGTCCTTAAGGCCCTGAAACTTGTTCGGAAGGGGATGGAGGCACTTGGCAAGGAGCTTGTATGCCTTGGTGAGGATGGAAACCTCGCCCTTCTCGGTCATGTAGACCTCACCCTCAACGCCTACGAGGTCGCCGATGTCGAGGTTCTGCCATGCCTTGTATTCTTCCTCGGGAAGATTGTCGATCTTGGTGAAAATCTGGATCTTGCCCCGGCGGTCGTAGAGATCGCAGAAGGAAACCTTGCCCATGCCTCTCTTGGACATGAGACGGCCTGCGACTCTGACGGTCTTGCCTGCGAATGCTTCGTAATCGCCGGTGATCTCCGTCGAGTGGTTCGTTACGTCGTAGGTAAGCTCTTCATAAGGATCCTTGCCTTCAGCCTGGAGAGCCTTCAGCTTCTCCATACGGAACCTTGTCTGTTCCTGGATCTCTTCTGCGCTTAACGGTTCTGTGCTGGGTACGAATTTCTTAGCCATTGTTCTTCTCTATCTTAACGATTTTGTACTTGATGATGCCCTTGGGTGCGGAAACGGAAACCGTCTTGCCCTTCTTCTGGCCGATGATGGCTCTGCCTACGGGAGAGTTCTCGGAGATCCTCTTCTTCTTGAAGTCGACCTCGCTCTCACCAACGAGCTTGTACTTGTACTCTTCCTTGGTGGCAGTGTTCTGGAGAGTTACGTAAGCACCGAGGGAAACCTTGTCTGTAGAGATGTCTGAATCGTCGATGACCTCAGTAAACTTGAGGATGCTCTCGATCTCTTCGATACGTGCGGCATTCTGAGCCTGCTCGATCCTTGCTTCCTCATACTCGGAGTTCTCCGAAAGGTCGCCCTGAGCCTTTGCTTCCATGATCTTTTCGGTGATCTCGGCAGTCTTCTCAGTCTTTCTGTAAGCAAGTTCGTTCTGAAGCTCCTCGTAACCTTCCTTGGTCATTTGCTTCTTTAATTGTTCTTCAGCCATTTTCTGTCTCCTTAATTAAATTAAGCTTTGCATATTTTAATAAGAACCGGGCGCGTTTGCAAATCAGCGTGCCGTTCTGTCGTTCTCCTTCTGGATGACGTCGTGTGCGCCGCCCTCGACGATGGAGGTGGATGAGACGACTACGAGACGTGCCTTGTTCTGGAATTCCTCGATCGAAGAGGAGCCGCAGGAGCACATTGTTGCCTTAACCTTAGCAAGAGAGGTCTCAACGCCGTCCTTGAGGGATCCTGCATAAGGAACATAGGAGTCAACGCCTTCCTCAAATGCCATCTTGCCGCCCTTTCCGCCGTCGTCGTAACGCTGCCAGTTACGTGCACGGTTAGAGCCTTCACCCCAGTATTCCTTGACGTAAGAGCCGTTTACGAGGAGCTTTCTCGTAGGGGATTCGTCGAACCTTGCGAAATATCTTCCGAGCATGAGGAAGTCAGCGCCCATGGCAAGTGCAAGAGCCATGTGATAGTCGTGTACGATACCGCCGTCGGAGCAAAGAGGTATGTAAATGCCAGTCTCCTTGAAGTACTTATCACGCTCTTCTGCAACAGCGAGAACAGCGGAAGCCTGTCCGCAGCCGATACCCTTCTGCTCACGTGTGATGCAGATGGAACCGCCGCCGATACCGATCTTGATGAAGTCTGCGCCGCAGTCAGCGAGGAATCTGAAGCCTTCAGCGTCAACAACGTTGCCTGCGCCTACGATAGCGTCAGGATAGTTTTCCTTGCACCACTTGAGTGCCCTTTCCTGCCATACGGAGAAACCGTCGGAAGAGTCAAGGCAGAGAACGTCAGCGCCTGCCTCGATGAGGGCGGGAACTCTCTCTGCGTAGTCACGGGTGTTGATGCCTGCGCCTACGATGAGCTTCTTCTCTGCGTCTAAGAGTTCGTTAGGGTTGGCCTTGTGGAAATCGTAGTCCTTGCGGAAAACGAGACCTACGAGACGGCCTTCCTTATCTACGATGGGGAGCTGGTTGATCTTGTTGTCCCAGATGATGTCATTGGCTTCCTTGAGAGATGTGCCTTCGGGTGCGGTAACGAGTTTATCTATAGGGGTCATGAACTCTCTTACCTTGGTATCGAGGGACATTCTGCTGACACGGTAGTCACGTGTCGTAACAAGACCTAAGAGCTTTCCGGTCTTTGAACCGTCTTCGGTAACGGCTGCAGTGCCGTGACCTGTCTGCTGATGCAGCTCCAAAACTTTCTCGAGAGTGTCGTCAGGGGAGAGGTTCGAATCGGATTCAACGATACCGGCCTTGTATTTCTTGACTTTCCTGATCATGTCGCACTGTGACTCGATTGACTGTGACTGGAATACGAAAGAAAGACCGCCGCAGCGAGCGAGTGCTATTGCCATACCGTCATCACTTACGGACTGCATTACGGCAGATACCATAGGAATGTTGATCTTAAGTCTTGATTCTTCCTGGCCCTTTTTATACTTTGCTACAGGTGCCGAAAGGTCTACCTTGTCCGGTGTGTTCTCTTCTGTCGTAAGGTTAGGTACGAGAAGATACTCTGAAAAT
>JAILIB010000050.1 GCA_024695505.1 Saccharofermentans sp. | reverse complement strand
TTTTGTATGAAGTTGGTCAAAAAACTCGTAACAGCAATAATCGGCGTGGCATTTGTTTTGTCTTCAGCAGGCACGGTCCTGGCGGACGATACTGCTTCCACATCGGCAACGAACGTCATTGACATTAAAACGCTCACCTTTGAATCTATTTACGGCAAACAGCTGCAGAGCTATCTCAATCACCGCTATGAATTTAACGGCAAGAAGATCCCGGTCGTTGAATCAAATTACTATTTCATAAAGACTTACGGCGAGCTCTGCCAGTACGCAGCTTACGGATATCTGCCGGCAACGGCTGAGGGATTCATCGACCTTTCCGCCACATACGGAAACGAGGGCAAGACTTATGCCGACTATTTCGTAGAGCAGACCGAGCTTTATATCAAGCGCATATGCATCTATAAGCAGCGCGCCGTCGAAGCCGGGCTGACGCTTGGTGACGAAGACAAGCAGGCAATTGAGGCTGAGATCACTTCAAGGTATGAGTCGCAGGCAAAGCCCGCGGGAGTCTCACTTGATTACGTCCTCAAGCTTTCTTTCGGCCCCGGCTGCAACGAAAAGGCTTACCGTTCGATCCTTGAAAATGCCGCTCTTGCGAGCAAATATCAGCAGAAGTATTACGAAGACTTCAAGGTCCCCGAAGACCAGAAGAACGTTCCCAATATTACTTACGCCCTTTTCTATGCTCCTAAATCTTCAGCATCCGACGAAGAAAAAAAGAACGCTGAAGCATCTGCCAAGGAGATGCTGGGTCAGTGTAAGAGCATAGAGGATCTGAAGACTTTGGGAACGGCGGCAAAGTCTTCCGGAAAGTGCCGTGACGCCGGAACGCTTCCCGTTCAGAAGGGCAAGATGGTCCCTGCTTTCGAGGCATGGGCATACGGTGAGGGACGCAAGGCCGGAGAGATGGACGTCATCTATGCGGATGAATACGGCTATTTCTGCGTCGGCTATAACGGAACCGTCGAGCTTGACGAAAACGAGAAGAAGGATATGGCATCCAATGCCCTCACGGCTGAGGTCAACGAGGCCATCAAAGCAGGCCAGTATACCCTTATAAAATCGGACATTGACACTGCCAAGATCCTTGTCATCGTCTTCGCCTGCATCGCGGGCGTTGCGGTCATCATCATGGTAGGCGTTCTCGTAAGCAAAAAAGCTAAAGAGAATGAGGCGAAAAAGAAGAAGGCCTCAAAGTCCGTAAAGAGCGGAAGTAAGGCAAGCACCGGTTCAGGCAGCAAGAACACGAGCGGCAAGAGCAGCTCAGGTAACGGCAGCAAGAAGTCAGGCAATAAGAAAAAGCATTAAGCGACAGATGAAATCTTGAACGTAAGACCTGCGGATAATGCGAAAAGTCGTATTCTTATCCGCAGGTTTTGTTTATAAGCGAACATGAAACAGCATATAGTCCATCCCATTCCGCCTTTCTTTGATGCGGAATCCGAGTTCCTCATTCTCGGGAGCTTTCCGTCGGTGAAATCCCGCGAGCAGATGTTCTTCTACGGACATCCTCAGAACCGCTACTGGAAGGTGATAGCAGCGGTCTTTGATGACAGCGTCCCCGTGACTGTCCCGGAGAAAAAGGCCTTTCTGGCAAAGCACCATATTGCCATGTGGGACGTTATAGGGTCATGCGATATTGAAGGGTCTTCCGATTCGAGCATCAAAAACGTGTCCGCTAATGATCTGTCTCAAATCCTGTATAATTCAAAGGTGGAGAGGATCTTTGTAAACGGGAAAACGGCGGAGAAAAACTATAAGAAATATACTGAACCGGTGACGGGCATTAAGGCCGTATGCCTGCCTTCTACCAGCCCTGCCAACGCAATGTGCAGTCTGGAACAGCTGATCAGTATCTGGAAAGAAAATATTAATGGATAACAGATTTAAAGACATAACAGATAAGCTGAAGAATACACGCAGCATATCCGAAGAGGATCTTGCATATATCCTGGAACTTGAAGGTGAGGACAACAGGGAATACCTGTTTGAAGCCGCAAGGACAGTTGCTGATCGGGTCTTTCACAAGGAGATCTATCTGCGCGGACTCATCGAGTTCACGAATTACTGCAAGAACAACTGCTACTACTGCGGTATCCGCTGCGGTAATCAGAACGCTGAAAGATACAGGCTCTCTGAAGAAGAGATCCTTTCATGCTGCGAGATCGGCGAGAAGATAGGTTTTAAAACGTTCGTCCTTCAGGGCGGAGAAGACCCGTATTTTACCGATGACAGGATCTGTGAACTCGTCCGGAAGATCAAGGCTGCCCACCCTTCATGTGCCGTAACGCTCTCGATCGGCGAGAAGTCTTATGAGAGCTACAGGAAGTATTACGATGCGGGCGCGGACAGATATCTGCTGAGACACGAGACCGCGAACGAAGAGCACTATTCGATGCTTCATCCGGAAACTATGTCGGGAGCGGCGCGCAAACAGTGCCTGTTTGACCTGAAGGACATCGGATTTCAGGTCGGCTGCGGGATAATGGTGGGGACCCCTCATCAAACGGTGAAGCACATCTATGAAGACATTGTTTTCATGCAGAAACTTGAACCGCACATGATCGGTATAGGGCCGTTCATTCCGCACAAGGACACGCCTTTCAGAGATGAGCCCGAGGGAAGCGTTGAGATAACATTACGGCTTCTTGCAGTCTTGAGGCTTTTGTTCCCGAAGGTCCTGCTGCCTGCAACGACAGCGCTCGGAACGGCTGATTCATTGGGAAGGGAGAAAGGCATCCTCGCAGGAGCAAATGTCATGATGCCCAATCTGTCGCCGTCTGACGTCCGCAAGAAGTATCTCCTTTACGACGGAAAGATCTGCACGGGAGAAGAAGCGGCAGAGTGTAACCAGTGTCTGAGAAGAAGAGTTGAGAGGATAGGCTATCACGTAGCAGACAGCAGGGGAGACCATCCTGATTTCGTGTAAAAGGAAGGACGATATGAAAAAAGCATTGTTGATAATCGGAATAATAGTCTTGGTCTTGGGCGTGATCTCTTTGCTGCTCGCATTGTTCTTCAGGTGGGCATTTACGGGTGTGCTTGACGGGTCGCAGAACCTGTACCAAACGCTGAAGTTCAGGATGCACGCTTTTCTGATCGCCGGGATCATATTATCGGTGATCGGAACGGTCTGCCTTATCGTACGGAGGTTTGTTGGCTGACATGGCTGAGAAGTTTCTGGCATTGATGGCAGATCTTGACGAAGGCATTCAGAAGCAGATGTCTTCCTGGTACGCTTCCTTGCAGGAGGCCGGATTTAAAGGCGTTCAGACGCCCGATCTTCCATATCACATCACGATGGCGGTACTTCCTCTGGATCATGAAGGTGAAGCGGTTTCAAGGATGAAAAAGGTAGCAACCGATTTTTCCGAAGTTCCTGTCCACCTAAGCCATATCGGAGTGTTCGCGGGCGGGAGCGTGCTGTTTGCCGCACCGGAGAGAGACAGGAGGCTTAATGAATTCCATGAAGCTTTGGAATTCGACGTTCCGAGTGAGTACCCGTGGACACCGCATGCGACCCTGATCATCGACAAACCGGAGATCATACAGGCTGCAATGCCTTTGGTCGTAAAGTCTTTCACGCCGCTTCTCGGAAAGGTTACAAGACTTCATCTGTGCGAGTTTCAGCCGAAAAGAGAGATCGCCGCTTTTGATCTTCTGAAGGGTGAATGAGATATGCTGTCCCGCATTGAAAACGCATATTTCATAACGGGAACCGCTTATGCAGGCAAATCCTGAAATATCCGTAAGAAGGTTCTTTGAAAGACCGGACCGCGAGAAGCAGTTCATCTACCGTCTTCTGATGGAAGAACCTGATCCTGAAAAGGCAATGGAAAACTACAGACAGGGACTTATGCTGATCAATTCCAAGGAGCGGTATGAAAGATCGCTGAATGCCGGTTTCCCTGTGATATTGCGGGATGAAAACAGGAGCGTTGAAGAAACGCTGCAAATGGCCGAAAAGATCTTCGGCCTGAATGAATAACTGATCATTGGAGAATAAAAATGCAATTGATAAGTGATTATATGAGGGACGGAAAGTCCCGCTCAATGTTAAATGAACTGACCCGTAAAACGTTTGGGTTTGATTTCGATTTCTGGGTCGATGGAGGATATTTTGAAGGCGATTACATACCGTATTCCTTCATCGAAGACGGTAGGATGATCTCTAACGTTTCTGCAAACATAATGAGGTTCATGCAGAATGGAAAGATCAAAAACTACATTCAGATCGGTACCGTCATGACAGATGAAAGCCATAGAAAACAAGGCCTTGCAGCCGAACTGATGAAGCACGTCACCGAAAAGTACAATAAGGAT
This sequence comes from Saccharofermentans sp., assembly GCA_024695505.1. Classification (GTDB taxonomy): domain Bacteria; phylum Bacillota; class Clostridia; order Saccharofermentanales; family Saccharofermentanaceae; genus Saccharofermentans. The sequence goes on along the minus strand of JAILIB010000050.1, from coordinate 6,067 downwards.
TTCGACGGTTTTTATCTGTTTGGAGACCTGAGTGCTTTTGAGTTTTATCAGAAGTGCGGCTTCAAGATCCTGAACCAGTACAGGTATACCGTTAAAGATGAATTCTGTAAGCGTGACACAGGAAAAGAAGCATTTAAACCTGCCAAGGAAATGGGAGACAAGATAAGGCAGAAATATCTTGATCTCGTCAGGAACAGTGCGCCACATTCTTCTTTTGAACAGATCAACAGATACGGCCTTCAGATGTTCTATACGGCAGGCTTTGACACTGTCTTTTATGCTGAAGACATGGACTGCTTCATCGTTTTGGATGAAGATGACGGAATTGTCCTGCAGTCGGTTCTTTGTAAGGAAAAGGTTTCTCTTGCCGATGTCCTGAAGCGCATCGATCTGAACGGTCAAAAGTGCAGACTGGGCTTTACTCCTCTTGATGAGGATAAGGATAAATGCACGGCCGAAATGTACGACGGAGCTGATGACTACAGGCTTTTCTACAGAGGAGAAGAACTCCTGTCGATCGAACGCGACAGGCTCTATTTTCCTGATCTGTCTCACGCATAAAAGGAGCGGTGAACAAACATGAAGAAGATACTGGAAACTGAAAGGCTGTTCCTGCGTGAGATGAGCATTGACGACTACGATGCCCTGTATAAGGTCCTTGCGGACCCTGAGATCATGCAGCACTATCCGTATTCTTTTGACGAAGAGCGTGTCAGAGCCTGGATAGAAAGAAACATGAACCGCTATAAGGACAACGGTTTCGGCCTTTGGGCCGTGTGCCTGAAAGATACCGCTGAAATGATCGGTGACTGCGGGCTGACATTGCAGAATATCGAGGGCGAGATGTTGCCCGAGATCGGTTATCACATCCGTAAAGACCAACAACATAAGGGTTTTGCAAAGGAAGCCGCCGCTGCCGTCAGGGACTGGGCATTTGCAAATACGGATTATCCCGCGCTCTATTCGTACTGCAAATACACCAACATACCTTCGTTCAGGACAGCAGAGGCGATAGGAATGCATTTTGAAAAAGAGTATCCTGATGAGGCGAACGGGAAAACTCACGTATCGGTAATCTACCGGGGAGATATTGAAAAATGAATGCAAAGCTGTTTTTTCAGGGGATCGCCAAATTCTTTTCGGGCCTTATCCTGATGGCACTTCTACTTTTCCTCCCTGCGGGAAGTTTATATTTTTGGCAGGGCTGGATCCTGCTCGGGATATTGTTTATTCCGATGTTTGTTGCAGGACTGATCCTCATGAAAAAGAACCCGGAACTGCTGAAAAAGAGGCTTAACGCTAAAGAGGAAGAGAAGGAACAGAAGATCGTTATCCTGCTCAGCGGGCTCATGTTTCTTGCGGCGTTTGTCGTTGCAGGACTGAACTTCCGTTTCGGCTGGATCGTTATGCCGATGTGGGTCTCATATGTATCTGCCGCCGTTTTTCTTGCAGCCTATGCGCTTTATGCGGAGGTCCTCCGCGAAAACGAATACCTCTCGCGAACGATCGAAGTCCAGGAAGACCAGAAAGTCGTTGATACAGGGCTTTACGGTGTGGTAAGGCATCCGATGTACATGACTACGCTTTTGCTCTTCCTCGCAATGCCGATGGTCCTCGGTTCCGTCATTTCTTTTGCGATAATGCTGGTATATATCCCCATCATCGTGATGCGCATCAGAAACGAGGAGAAGGTGCTCGCAAAAGGCCTTCCGGGTTATGAAGAATACATGAAAAAGATAAAGTACAGGTTGATTCCTTTTATTTGGTAATGGAGAAAAGAACATGAAATTTAAGATCGCGTTATTACAGCTTATGCCGGGAAAAACTCTTGACGAACAGCAGAGGATCGGAACCGAAGCCTGCCGGAAAGCAAAGGAAATGGGGGCTGACGTTGCTCTTTTTCCCGAGATGTGGAGCAACGGATATTATCTGCCGCAGGATGAGAAAGAGGTTACGGCGCTGGCCGTTTCTGCAGGCAGTGATTTCGTATTGAGCTTCAGGGATCTTGCAAAAGAACTGGAGATGGCCATCGGAATCACCTTTTTGGAAGAAAACGATCCAAAGCCTTTGAATTCAGTGATCTTTTTCGACAGGAACGGCAATGAAACACTGCATTATTCCAAGGTCCACACATGCGATTTCGCCGATGAGAAGGTGCTCTCTTCAGGCGAGGATTTTTACGTGGCTGACCTTGATATTGGCAGAGGAAAGATAAAGATAGGTTCAATGATCTGCTTTGACAGGGAGTTTCCTGAAAGTGCGAGGATCCTCATGCTCAAAGGAGCGGAGGTCATACTTGCACCAAATGCCTGCCCGATGGAGATAAACAGGCTTTCGGCATTAAGGGCCAGGGCATATGAGAACATGCTGGCCGTAGCCACATGCAACTATCCTGAAGGGCAGCCTGACTGCAATGGCCATTCAACCGTTTTCGACGGTGTAGCGTGGCTCAGGGATGAAGAAGGCGTCAGGGATATGTGCATTCTCGAAGCACCCGGAGAGGCAGGCGTCTACGTCGCTGAGATCGACATGGACATGCTCCGCAAGTACAGGGAAAGTGACGTTATGGGAGACAAGTACCGCCATCCGGAACGCTATGGTATATTGACAAGATGAAATACAGATACTGCCTTTTTGATCTGGACGGAACGCTGACTGATCCCGGGATCGGGATTACCGATTCTGTTATGTATGCCCTGAAAAAGTTTGATATTGACGTAAAGGACAGGAGCGAGCTTTTTCCTTTTATCGGACCTCCTTTGGATTATTCATTTAAAACGTATTTCGGGTTTACCGAAGAACAGGCGGTCTTGGCGATAAAGTATTACAGGGAGTTCTTCAGCACGAAGGGCCTTTATGAAAACGAGGTTTACGAAGGAATACCCGGAATGCTCGAAGAGTTAAAGAAAAGGGGTGTTACCGTTGCGCTTGCCACGTCCAAACCCTATGAATTTTCTGTCGAGATACTCAGGCATTTTGGCCTTTCCGGGTATTTTGACCATGTCGGCGCTGCTACCATGGACGGCAGGATCAGCAAAAAGGAGGACGTCATCTCCAATCTGCTGGGGCAATTGAACTATGAGGACAAGGCTTCCGTTCTGATGGTCGGTGACAGACATCATGATATTGAAGGCGCAAAGGCAAACGGTCTTCATAGTGCCGGTGTCTTATGGGGATACGGAACTGAAGAAGAACTGAAAAAGGCCGGTGCGGAATACCTTTTCGCCAGGCCGGAGGATATCTTGCGGCTGTTATGACGCAAACCGGCAGAAACAGGCCTCTTTCTCCCGGATGCAGGTCCGCAACTTCTTTTTATTTATAAAATAAGCTATAATGTCAAATAACCTTGAATACAAGGAAGTGACATTGGAGCATGGACAAAAAACAGTTAAGGATCACGTATACGTTTCTAAGGCGATGCGCTTTTGTCTATATTTCGCTCCCGCTGCTCTGCTTTTTCCTCTTTTGGATCAAATGGTATTTTGCCGTAATAGCTTGTTTGGCATTGGCCGCATGTCTTTTGACGGCAGAAGAAAACAACTTATTGAAGAGGTTGATAAAAAAAGAAGCAAAAACCGATACGGCCGAAAAGAGCATAGTTATCTCCAAAACGGTCTTAGCAGAGGTCATCCTGGTCTCTTTGGTCTATCTGATCCTTTGCGGAATCGGAAGATTATGGGCGCAGAGCACTGACTATATGTGGCGTAACGCGATATTCAGGGATCTGATAGTCCGTGACTGGCCCGTTTATTATGACAAATTCAAAGGCGCCCTTTCATACTATATCGGAATGTGGCTGCCGGCTGCTGCTCCCGCGAAACTGGTATACCTGATCTGCGGTGATACCGAGATCGCCTTCATGGCAGGTAATCTTCTGCTCTTAGTGTATTTCACGGCAGGTCTCAGCATCCTGTTCCTGCTTCTGTTTATGTATTTTCAGACTGCAAATGCAAAACAGATCTTTCTGGTCGTAACAGGACTGATCTTTTTTTCCGGAATGGATGTACTCGGATTAAATTTCGTACCCGGTTATTATCACCTGGAATGGTGGTCACATTATTTTCAGTATTCTTCTTTGACCACATGTTTGTGCTGGGTCTTTAATCAAACTCTTGTGCCCTGGATCTGCACAGTGCTGTTGCTGCTTGAGGAAGACATATCGAATTATGTCTTTATCGGAATGGCATGTCTGTTCACGGGGCCATTCCCTTTTATCGGTCTGTTTGTCTACTGTATAGCAAACGGGATCGTGCGCGGCGTGAAGATGATCAGATCGAAGGAAACAGGGCGCTTTGTCAAGGAAACAGCCTCTATCTCGAATATTTGCGCAGCTCTGATAATCTTCCCCATAATCGGATCTTATTTGTTGTCCAACACCTTAATGGGACAGCAGTCAGTCGAAACCGGTGTCAATTCCGGCATAGCATCCTGGGAAACCGTCAAATTAATTATGTATCTCAGATTTGTGATAATCGAATTCGGAGCATTAGCCGGTTTGATCGCGAAGAGGAATAAAAAGAACTGTCTTTTCTATGTAACCGTACTTCAGCTTTTGGTCTATCCGTTTTTCAATCTGGGCGTTAATTCGGATTTTACTATGAGGGCGTCAATTCCTGCGGTCTTTATGCTGTATGTCTTCTGCTATAAGTATCTGTTGACGGAAAAAGTTATAGTTCCCGCAACGTCAGAAACGGAAGCGGAGAACCCGAAGAAGAACAAGAACGTTACGAACGTTAATGTTTTTTATGTAATAGTTGTGATCTTTTTGGTAATAGGAGCGGTTACTCCGTGTGTTGAATTTTACAGGGGATTTTATCAGGTATGGTTAAGGGGGATAAACGATCCCGCTACGGACAACTATATTACGCTGAATCATGAGGCAAACCCGGTTGATCCGGATAGTTCCTGGCCGCCGACCAACTTTGTTTCCGTTGATTATGACAACACCGCATTCTTTAAATATCTTGCCAGAAAATAGGAGAAAGAACATGAAAGTAGTAATTCTAGCCGGAGGTTACGGTACCCGTATAACGGAGGAAAGTCAGTTTCGCCCCAAGCCTATGATAGAGATAGGCGGTAAGCCTATACTCTGGCATATCATGAAGGAGTATTCCCATTACGGGTTCAATGAGTTTGTCATATGTGCAGGTTACAGGCAGCACATGATCAAGCAGTGGTTTGCGGATTATTTCCTTCGCTGCAGTGACGTAACTTTCGACTATTCTGAAGGCAATAACAATATGATCATCCACGAAACTTCGATCGAGCCCTGGAAGGTAACTGTCTGTGATACGGGATACAGCACAATGACCGGCGGACGCGTAAAGCGTATCGAGAAGTATATCGGCAATGAACCGTTTATGCTTACATACGGTGACGGCGTATGCGATGTTGACATCAACAAATTGGTTGAATTCCATAAATCCCACGGAAAGATCGCCACACTGACTGCGGTGGTCATCGATCAGCAGAAAGGCGTTCTCGATATTGCAGAGAACAACTCTGTGCGTTCATTCCGTGAGAAGAGTTTATCTGACGGAGCCATGATCAATGCAGGATACATGGTCCTTCAGCCTGAGATCTTCAAATACATAAAAGGTGACGACACGATCTTCGAGAAAGAACCTTTGGAGGCTCTTGCGTCTGAAGGGCAGCTGATGTCCTATACGCACAGAGGCTTCTGGCAGTGCATGGATAACGCGCGTGAAAAAGAGATCCTTGAGAAAATGTGGGAAAACAACAAGGCGCAGTGGAAGAGCTGGGACGACTGATATAACGAAGGATTGGACAGTATTATTATGAGTGATTGGCATAACGAAACAGAAGCCAGAGAAGAGATCTTAAGACTGGTAGAAAAGTACTATCACGATTTTAAGGAGCCTGTGAAAGAGTTTACGCCCGGCGACCGTATCAACTATGCTTCACGGGTATTTGACAGCGAGGAGATGACAAATCTCGTTGACTCGGCTCTTGAATTCTGGCTTACGAGCGGAAGGTATACCGAGCAGTTTGAAAAGTCGTTCGCCGAGTATCTCGGAGTAAGGTTTGTCAGTCTGGTAAATTCAGG
>JAILIB010000184.1 GCA_024695505.1 Saccharofermentans sp. | reverse complement strand
GATCCGTTGTTGGTAAGCTGCGTATTGTAGCCTTCGGGGAGACGCTCGATGAAATCAGCCGCGCCTGCAAGAACGGCTGCTGCCTTGCACTCCTCCTCGGTGGCATCGAGCTTGCCGTACCTGATGTTATCCATAACCGTGCCGGTGAAAAGGTTTGTCTCCTGGAGAACGAGGCCCAATGAACGGCGCAGATCCTTCTTCTTGATCTTGTTGACGTTGATGCCGTCATACCTGATCTTGCCGTCCGCGATGTCGTAGAAGCGGTTGATAAGGTTCGTGATCGTCGTCTTGCCTGCACCCGTAGCACCTACGAAAGCGACCTTCTGGCCGGGCTCAGCAAATACTGAGACATCGAAAAGAACCTGCTTTTCAGGCACATACGCAAAGTCGACCTCTGTAAGTCTTACATCACCCTTAAGCTCGGTGTAGGTAATGGTGCCGTCAGCCTGGTGGGGATGCTTCCATGCCCAGTGACCGGTGTTGTGGTCGGCTTCTGTGATCGTTCCGTCTTCTCCGATGTTCGCATTGACGAGAGTAACATATCCGTCGTCAGTCTCAGGCTCTTCATCGAGGAGCGCAAAGATCCTCTCTGCGCCTGCACCTGCCATGACGATGGCGTTCATCTGCATCGTAAGCTGGTTTAAGTTGCCCATGAACTGCTTGCACATGTTGAGGAACGGGATCATGATGGCGATCCCGAACGGGAGTCCGGAGATCGAGAAGTTCGGTGTGTGGAAGTAGATCATGATGCCGCCCGCAGCTGCGAGGAGAACATAAACGATGTTGCCGATATTGTTGATGATCGGGGCAAGGACGTTAGCGTAAGCGTTTGCCTTGCCGCTGTCAGACATGAGAGTCCGGTTGAGTTCTTCGAAGGCATCGATGGCCTGCTGCTCGTGGTTAAAGACCTTGACTACCTTCTGGCCGTTCATCGTTTCCTGGATGAAGCCTTCCGCGGAAGCGACGGCCTTCTGCTGCCTGATGAAGTACTTGGCAGAGCCTGCGCCGATCTTGCCCGTGATGACGATCATAAGCACGATTCCGAAGCAGAGGATGAGAGTCATCCATACGCTGTAGTAGAGCATGATGCCGAAGACCGTAACAAGCAGGATGACGTTCCTCAATATGTTCGGGATCGCCATCGAAACGAGCTGTCTCAAGGTGTCGATATCGTTGGTGTAGTGGCTCATGATCTCGCCGTGCTTGTGGGTATCGAAATACTTGAGCGGCAGGCGCTGCATCTTATCGAAAAGATCCTCCCTGAGCCTTGCCAGGAACTTCTGCGTCATGTGAGCAATGACCTGAGACTGAACGATAGCCAGTGCCAGAGCTACAACATAGAGGCAGACCAACGGGATGATGTAAGAGAGCACCTGGGGTTTAGCACCTGCCCAGTCGCCCGTCTCCCATGAAGACTCGATGATAGCGATTATCTTCTGCTGGAAAATAGAAGGAACTGCAGCCGTGACGGCACCTACAAGGATGCATACGAAGATGACCCAGATGAGCTTCGGGAAGTATCTGAAGTAGATCTTGAGGACGCGCTTAAGACTGCCGACCGAACCCTTGATCTGGGACATCGATGCAGGTCCTCTGTTCCTTCCGGGTCCTCTTGCGGTAGCAGCTGAGGGAGCTTTGTTCTCATAAGCTTTAGCCTTGTTTTCAGACATTTTGCTTACCTCCCTTCGTCTGTTCCTCATAGATCTCACGGTAGATGTCGCATCTTTCGAGGAGCTCTTCGTGAGTGCCCGTGTCAACGATGCGGCCGCCATCCATAATGACGATCATGTCGCAGTCCATTACGGACGCGACTCTCTGAGCGATGATGATCTTCGTGGTCTCGGGGATGTATTCGTAGAAACCGCGCCTGATGTAAGCGTCGGTCTTCATGTCGACTGCTGAAGTCGAGTCGTCCAGTATGAGGATCTTCGGCTTCTTGAGAAGCGCACGGGCGATGCACAGACGCTGCTTCTGACCGCCCGAGACGTTGGTTCCGCCCTGCTCGATATAGGTGTCGTAACCTTCGGGCATCTGCGAAACGAACTCGTCAGCCTGGGCGATAACGCAGGCTTGCTTTATCTCTTCGTCGGTAGCGTCCTCGTTGCCCCATCTGAGGTTCTCCTTGATGGTGCCCGAGAAAAGCTCGTTCTTCTGAAGAACGACCGATACCGCATCTCTTAAGGTCTTTACGTCGTAATCCTGAACAGGGATGCCTCCGACCCTGACCTCGCCGTCCGTAACGTCATAAAGACGCGGGATAAGCTGGATCAGCGTCGTCTTGGATGAACCCGTACCGCCCAGGATACCTACCGTCATGCCGCTGTCGATGTGCAGATCGATATCGAAAAGCGCGTCTCTTGTAGCCTTTGCAGAGTATCTGAAGGCAACGTCCTGAAAATCGATAGAACCGTCTCTGACTGCCATGACGGGATTTTCGGGATTATGGATGGAAGGCTGCTCGTCCAATACCTCAACGATCCTCTTTGCCGACTCGATGGACATCGTGAGCATTACGTAGATCATCGAGATCATCATTAGGCTCATCAGGACCTGAGCGCCGTATGTGAGCATAGCGGAGATCTGGCCGACGTCGATGGTCTGTCCCTGGTTGGTGATAACGAGCTTGGAGCCTACATAAAGGATGAATACCGTATTGAAGAAGAAGCAGAGCTCCATCAGAGGGCCGTTAAGGCCGACGATCCTCTCAGCCTTGGTGAAGTCCTTCTTGATATCCTCGGATGCAGCAAAGAACTTCTTGCTCTCGTATTCCTCACGCGCAAAACCCTTGACTACGCGCATTCCGCGGACGTTTTCCTCTATCGACTCGTTCATCTTGTCGTACTTCTTGAATACCGCTCTGAAAGCCGGCATCGCGAAACGGCTGATGACATAGAGACCGACGCCTAAGAGCGGAACAACGACTACGAAGGTAGTAGCGAGCCTGCCGCCCATTATGAATGCCATCGTGATCGCGAAAACGAGCATGAACGGCGATCTGACAGCCGTCCTAATGATCATCATGTAAGAGTTCTGTACGTTGGTGATGTCGGTCGTCATTCTCGTGACGAGCGAAGAAGTGGAGAACTTATCGATGTTTCCGAAAGAAAACTGCTGGACCTTCCTGAACATGTCCGATCTCAGGTTCCCTGCAAAGCCCGCGGATGCCTTGGCTGCATAGCTGCCCGCCAGAGCGCCGCACGCGAGCGAAAGGATAGCTGCAAGAACCATGAGTCCGCCTGTTTTAGCAATGTTTGAAAGATCCGCGCCGGCCTTGATGTTGTTGACCATGTCGGCGGTTATGAACGGGATCAGAACCTCGAGAATAACTTCTCCGATAATGCAGATCAGCGTAAGAAAAGTCTCTTTATTATACTGCCGCAAAGACTTTAATAACTTGAATAACATGCAAACTTACCCATTTAACCCTATAAAAAACTAATAGGTATTATAGCACGCGATAATTTTAACTCGTAGGGGTCAAATTTCACTTTTTGAAGACCAGGTCTTTTACTTCGACCGTCTTGCCGAAAAGCTTCGAATAGCTCTTGGAATCGTCATTACATGCCGGGAGTTTTAACGACTGTCCCGTGCGGACGTGGTACTTGAACTCCTGGTCGGACAGGTTAAAGAACGGATACTGGTTCTTTCCGTAGGCGTTGCTCACGGAATCGTCCCACATGCAGTCGATGTTGCAGTAGGTATGACCTGTTCTCACGATATTCCATGAATGGCTGGTCTCCGTTCCGCCGGTGGCTGCGACCGCTTCACCGTCCGCGGTTCCCATACAGTAATAGCAGGGGATCCCCGACTTCTGCATGAGATACTGGAAAGCCCTGGCATAGCCCGCGCAGACGGACCTGTGCGTGACCAGCGCGGAATAAGCGCTCTGGCTGTACGGCGCATCTACATCGTATTCAGCTGCCTGATTGATCGCGTCATGGATATACAGTTCCTTTTCAACGACGGTGTCGTATTTTTTCGCCCCTTTAAGGATCTCGCCCGTTGCATTGTCAAAATCCCTTTTCGCCTTGGCAAGCGCCTCGGGCGTTGATGCGAAATCGTAGAAGTTGAACTGGGCGGAAGTGACCGCGCCGGTGACTTCCACATACGAATAGTTAAAATCGGTCCTGACCCAGAAAAGCTCGGGGTGATCCAGAAGCACCATGTTGAAGGCTTCCTTTACGTCATCTGCAGACATTCCGCCGGACAGCTTAATGTTGGTCTGACCTGCGGCAAGACCGTCGTAGATCATGGAATAAGCGTCCTGCGCTGCAGGCCCGAGCATCTTGAAGTACGGGTAATAATCCGGATCGAAGACAGTAGTGCCCGTATATGCCCTTTTCCCGGTATTTCCCTTCCCTGTCGCCTCGTAAGAATAGAGCGTCGAGCTCTTAGGGAAAAGGATGCTGCACCCCGACATTGTCAGAGCCAGTGCAAGAGTCATCAGCAATGCCGTAAAACGCTTGATCATGAGGGCTCCTTACCTGATATGACCTTTCCGCCGGAAACGATCACTATGTTTGCAGGGTTCTTTGCCGAGTGATCGTTCGTCGTGTTCATAGTCTGCCAGTCGGAATAATGGATCGCGAAATTGACCGTGACAGTCGCGCCCGCGATCAGAGCCCCTGAACCCGGGAATTTTATTACCAGCACGGTGTCGGAATCAGTGCCCTTATGTGAGCTGAACGTGCCTGAAATGCCTGTTATCTGGGTATGCTGGCCGTTCTTTTCCTGCATTCCCGCGTAATAGCAGTCGTAAACGAGCTGCCCGTTCCTGTCGTTCGTCAGGTAATATCTGACCTCAAATCCTTTAAAGCTGATGTTCTTCTTGCTCGTGTTCTTTATCTCGAGAGCGCCAGAAATGCTGTTGGCATTGGCACCTGAGCTGTCATACCTGACTTTGATCGAAATGTCTCCGGAAGATGCGGTGCCGCCCGAGGCAGTTCCGCCTCCGCCCTGCTGCGTGGGCTCGTTGCTTCCGCCATTGCCTCCGTTGCCGCCGTTATTGCCGCTATTACCGCTCCCGCCGTTGACTACGGTCTTGCCGGGATTGTCTCCCGCAGGCGGCTCGGTTCCGTAAACAAGGACGCCGTCCTCATAGATGGCAGACTTCTCGCCCGAAGACGCCGTGCCAGTCTGGAGTCCCTGATAAGACGGATCGTTCGAAGGATCCCACTTGCCGTTTGGATTTCTCATACGGACCTGTATCTCGGCCTTGCACTGCGACTGGCCGCCCGGATAAAGGCTGCCGTCATCAAAGATCACAGAAAGATAGTAGATGTTCTTTGCTTCATCCCATGTCTTTAGGCCGTCCACCTTGCCTGACTGCATGTAGTTTGTCGTTATCTCGATATCGGAGGCTTTTCCGCCTGCCTTTATCACTTCGGAAAGATCGATAAAGTATCTGAACTCGACGTTGGTAGCCGTTCTTGCGGGCCATCCGGTCCTGTTGTATATCAGCGCCTTGATCTCGGTAAAGTCGTTACCTGAAGCGTTGACTGCGCATTCTGCGGAATATTCGTTGTCGTTGATCTTCTCGACTGCTCCGAAATCCTTTAAGGTATGGCCGTGATACTTGGAATACATGAAAGCCAGAAGTCCCGTAAAGCCTGCGTTGTAGTCGTCTGCGACCTCGTTGGTCGTGTAGTTGGATACGGTGTCGTCGTAGCCGTCGTTCGCGTCAGGGCCTCCGACGAGCGCTCCGAAGAGCGTGTGTCTGTGACTGCCGGGTTCGTTCATGTTGTCGCACCAGGAGCCCTGTGCGGTCCTGTGGTGAGGATGCTGCGGAGCGTTCTCACCAAATCCGACGACGAATGAGCGTCCCGTTGAACCGAGCGCGTAATCGCACTGGCTCTCTGCAAAAGAGATGTATGCCTTCTGTCGCGTACTGTCGCACTTGCCGCTCGATGCATAAACGGATGCCAGGAAAGCCATCGTTGTCGCATAGCGTAAAGATCCCCAAGAATCGAGCCACGCAAGACCCTTCGGCGTGTACTTCACGCGCTCTCCCGAAGATGTTCCGGTAGTCCACCAGTCGAGGCTCTTTTCGATCGCATCCTGGTAGGTCTTCTCGCCCGTGAGCTTTGTAAGAAGGAGCGCCGCGCCGTAATGGACGTCATCCCAGCACTGTGCCCAGATGTAGTCCTGGCTTGCCTTTGAATAGCATTCCTTCGCTGTATCGAGATAAGTCTTTTCGTTAGTCGCAATGTAAAGCCAGGTTCCCGCCCATGAGAGTTCGTCGAAAAAACCGCTGTTCGAAGTGTAGAAGCCGTTTGCGGCGGTGTAGCCGGAGTCGCTCCTGGTCTCGTTTGCAAACTTGAAAAGGCTCTTCGCGTGCTTGAGGCAAAGGTCGCTGTATGCCTTGTCGCTCTTTGCGAAAACGACGGCTGCGGAAGCCAGCGCGGCAGCTGCTTCGCCGACTACGCATGAGCCGGGGTTGTCCTTCGTGACCTTGTAGCTGGGCCTTTGCATGCTCATGACCTCCGCGGGTCCCCACCATGAATGGTCAGCGTTTCCGTCGCCGACCTGATAGTAAAAGACGTAGTCCTCAGGATGGCACTTGATCAGGTAATCGGTTATCCATTTTATGTCGCCCTTAATGTATTCGAGCTGGCCCGCTTCCTTGTAGGCGGCTTCATATTCATAAACAGACCAGGCGAGCATCGAAGCGGTGTAAGCCATCGGGAGATTGAACTTCACTTGGTCTCCCGCGTCGTAGAGTCCGCCCGTAAGATCCAGTCCGGCGTCTTTACCGTCATCCAGACCGGAATCGCCTCTCCAGTTGCACCTGACCTTCTCCGGGAGGTCGCCTGACCTCTGGAGTTCATAGAAAAGAATGGATTTCTGGAGGGCCTCGCCGTAGTTATACTTGCCCGTTCCCTTCACACCTTCATAACCGTTTCCGGCCGCTGTGAGATTTCCCGTGTCAAGCTTTGACGTGCCGTACTTTCCTTCGGAAGGGACAGTGCTCTCAGAGCTTTCCGAAGATCCGGAAGCAGAACTTCCGCTAGTTTCCGTCTGCACGGTACCGATGCTTTCTCCCGCCTCGGGTACATTTACCGCATTCTTTGCGCATGACGCCATCGGCAGAACCATGGCGAAAGCGGTGGCAAGTGCCGTAAGCTTTATGTATCTTTCAATCATTCTGCCTTTTTTCATCAGGCAACTCTCCTGTACTTAACTATTGATCTGTATACAACTTTTTTCTTTTTGCTCTTCTTAACATCTCTGGCATGTTCAAGAATGAATTCGCCCTTGCTGTATTTCAGAGTCAGATTACTGCTGAGTTTAAAAGTGGAAGGGAGTGTTCTCACACGTACAAATGTCTTGACGGCCGAGCTTATGCCCATGTTGTCTTTCACATATCTTCTTGAATAACTCTTAAAGCAGAAATATGTTACCTGTATCGTTATGTCAAATGTTCCGTCAAGATTCTCCCTTACTCCGAACCACAGGTCCTGACCATCCACCAGGCCCTTGACTGACCCCTTATTCTTGGTCTTTTTCCTCCATCCGAAATTATAAACGACATTTGCATAAGCATTATTGGACTTGGCAGTCCATTCGCCCTTCATCTTGCTCAATGCCGCTTCGGTAATGACCGAGGCCCTTCTGGCCTGTATGTTGAACCCTGTTACCGAAGCTTTCGTCGAAACTTTCGAATAAGCTGCCGCAGCTTCGTTCAAAAGGCCTGTCGCATAATAAGACTCGGCGTTGCAGACCTTGATGAGCTCCTTGGCGTATTTGTAATCGCCTAATTGTTTGAATATCGCTATCGCTTCATCAAGTTCGTTCGCTTCGAACTTGGCGACTGCCCTGAGATATACGCATTCCTTCCTCAGCGCCTTGGAATCCTTATAATCACCCGCGATCTGGAAATAATTGGAAGCTTCAAGGTATGAACCGGCTTTCATGAGAACGGTTCCCTGCATATAGAACGCCTGTTTTCCCTTCTGCTTCGCATCCTTGTAGTCACCGGCAGCTTTCAGGAACTCCGCCGCTTTGCCGTAATCCTTTTTATCAAGAGCTTCGATGCCCAATGAATAGCAGCGCTCCCTGAGATTGGCGTTAACGCCGCTTGTCTGCAATCCGGACTTGGCCAGATACTTCGCGGCAGTCTCGAGATCGTTGGCGGCAACGGCTTTTTCCACAAGATGGGAATAGCACTTCTGCAGTTGTTCGGCAGAATCCATGTAATCGCCGGTCTTTTCAAATAAACCGGCAGCCTGTTCGTAGTTGCCTTCTCTTACCGCTTTGAGTCCTGAACCGTATGAGATATAGAGTTCTTTTCCGGCAATGCTGCCGTATTCGCCGGCCTTTCCGTAATACTCGGCGGCTTTCTCGAAATCCCCATTGAGAACGGCCTGGTCGCCTTTGCCTGAAAGCGTACTGAAAATGAGCTCCCTGGAATCCTTATAATCACCTAAGAGCTTTAGTTCTTCAATGGCTTCATCGGTCTGCCCTGCGGACAGCATGGATACTGCTTTTGCATAACGGCCAGCCCTTTCAGACTCCAAAGCGAGTTCTGCCGAATCCTTGTAGTTTCCGGCAGCGGAAAACTCGGCCTTTGCTTTTTCGAAATCGCCGCTCTCATAAGCCGTCTTGCCGTTCGTATAGTGCAAGAGCGAGTAAGCTTCAGCTGCGCGCTCTTTTGAATCCCTGAATCCGGCCGCCCCTTCAAATCCTGTAAGGGCAGTCTGGTAATCGCCCGCTTCAAAGGCCTCTGCTGCGCGGTTATATTTCTGAAGGGGCGATAGCACCAGGCTATAGATTGCTATCCCGGCCGTAGCGAATACGACCAGGATAGAAAGCAATGCAAAAACAGAGATGTGTTTCCGTCTTTTCCTGAATACGGGATAATCCGTTTCGTCATACTCAGGGAAAAGATCGTCTTCGGGAATCTCTTCTGAAACAGAAACAGACTGGGACAGAAATTCCGGTAATCCGCAGTTCGGACAGTTAAGGTCATTGTCCGGGAACTGTGCTCCGCAATTTGAACATGTCTTCACAGTCTGTTTCCTCCAAAGGTTGAGTTTTTAAGCCCTTAAACAGGAAGTGGTCTCGTTTGGAGACCACTTATCCGTTGCTTAAGCGTCCTTTTTGTAAACAACCGTCGATCTGTACTGGTTCTTTACTTTCTTGCCTGACTTGGTGTTCTTTGCGTAAGTCAGAGTGTACTTTCCGTTCTTGTACGTAAGCTTGGCTCCGCTGGGGAACTTGACCGTCGTCGGGAACGACTTAATGTTGGTAAATTCCTTCGTTTCCGTAGTGTAGCTTGCACCGGTCAGTGAAGGTGTGGTGAAACGTACATAGCTGACGGTAACGGTAAGGTTGAATGTGCCGTCGGCGTTATCACTGGACTTGATAGTAATATACTGATTGGTCTGCAGGTTCTTCAGATAGTACTTTCTGGTCCACTTGTAGAACCTCGTTTTGGTAATGTTCTTGACGTAAACGTTGTTGGAAACCGCAGACCAGCTTCCTTCAACTCTATAAAGCATGACCATGGCAGAGCAATAGCTCTTTCTGCCCTGAATGTCAAAGCCTGAGACTTTTGCCTTCTTATTTACCTTGCTGTAGAAAGACCATGCATCCTCGTACTTGCCTGACTTCAACTGGGCCTCGCCGTCGCATGCATAGATGAGGTCCTGAGCGAACTTGTACTTGCCGCAGGATTCGAAATACTTTCTTGCAGTGCTGTAAGAACCGTTTGCAAGAGCTTCAATTCCCTGATTGTAAGCTGTCGTTGTAAGGAGAGTCTTAGCATCCTTGTAGTTGCCTGCACGGTTCAGATAATCTGTGGCACTTGCGTAATCCTTGTTGTTAAGAGCCTCAACTCCCTTGTTGTAATAAGCGGCTTTGCCCTTTGTTGCTGCATCCTTGTAGTCTCCTGCAAGAGCCAGATACTCGGCAGCCTTGTCGTAATCCTTGTTGTTGAGGGCTTCGGAACCGATATTGTAGTAAACGGCCTTAACTCTCTCGGCAGCATCTTTGTAGTTTCCTGCCTGTGCGAAAAGGGTTGCAGCCTTCTCGTTGTTGCCTGCCTCGAGTTCTTTCTCAGCCTGCTTGTAGTAGAGTTCCTTGACCTTGGAAGCGGCTCCCTGATAGTCGCCTGCCTTGTTGTAGTAGTTTACAGCCTTATCAAGATCGTTTGCAGCTGCAGCGTCTTCACCGAGCTGGTAATAGCACTTCTTGATCTGCTCGGGTGAATCCTTGAAGGATCCTGCAGCCTCGAAGTACTCGATAGCCTTTTCGTACTGCTTGTTCTCGAAAGCCTTGAGGCCCTGATCGTAGATAACGAGGGATACCTTTTCGGAAACGTCCTTGTACTGTCCTGCCTTCTTATAGTATTCAGCAGCCTTGTCGAACTGTTCAGCATCGAGAGCCTTGTCGCCCTGGGCTACGAGGAGATCGAAGATCTTTTCTTTAGAATCCTTGTAGTCGCCGGCCTGCTCAAATTCGGAGATAGCGGCATCAGGATCGGATGAGCTTAAGGAAACGCCCTTTGCATAATGTCCTGCGACAACGCACTCTTCAGCTTTTTCCTGAGCATCCTTGTACTTTCCTGCAGCGGTGAATTCTTCCTTAGCCTTATCGAAATCTCCGCTCTCAAAAGCTGCCTTGCCGTTCGTATAGTGGAGCAGCGTGTTGGCTTCCTCTGCACGCTCCTTGGCGTCGGAGAAATCGCCTGCAGCTTCAAACTGTGCTACGGCAGAAGCATAATCGCCTGATTCAAAGGCCTTTTCAGCAGCCTTGTACTTTCTTGAAGGTCCTGTCGCAACGAAGAAGATGCCTGCGCCGATCGCTGCCATGAGGGCAACGCCGCCGATGATGACGGGAACGATGGGGAACTTCTTTTTAGCAGGAGCAGCAGCCTGTGCGGGCGCTGCGGGTGCTGCAGGAGCAACGGGAGCCGCTGCCTGAGCGGGAACTGCTTCAGGTGCAACGGGTACAGGTGCAACAGGAGCAACGTGTGCAGGAGCAGCCTCAACTGCGGGAGCGGGCGCGATCTCTGCGACAGGCGCAGGTGCAGGTGTTATTTCTGCAACGGGCGCAGGCGCAGGAGTGGTCTCTGCTACCGGTGCGGGTGCAACTTCAGCAACAGGTGCCGGTGCGGCTTCTGCTGCAGGAGCTGCCTCGGGTGCGGGTGCTGTAGCAGCTTCAGCTTCCTGATAGTATTTTCTTCCGCAGCCTGCACAGAACAATGATCCGGGAGTGCGCTCTTTACCGCATTCCGGGCAGAACTGAACGTCCTTGAATCCGCAATTCGCACAGAACATGGCGTTGTCAGCGAGCTGCGCTCCACATTTCAAACATGTCTTCATGAGATCCTCCTTATATAGATCAAATTTTCTCCCCTCGTCAAAGGATCACTCCGCGTAATCCTTTTTCAGTTTCTTTTCCGCCTTTTCTACCGCACTGCCGGCATCTCCGTCTTCTCCTTCTTCATCCTTCTTGGGTGAAAGGAAACGTTCAAAGACTCCGGACAGGTATTCCTCGACCTTCTTGTCTATCTCAAAGACCTTAATGGTCTGAAGAATTATGATAGCGAGCGCAGGTCCCAGAAGGAAACCTATCGCACCCCAAATATATACGCCTACGGCCATCGCTACAAGTGTCAGGAGCGGATGGATGCGCATCGACTTGCCGAGGATGGGCGGTTCGATAAAGCGGCGGAGGACCGTCATG
>JAILIB010000038.1 GCA_024695505.1 Saccharofermentans sp. | reverse complement strand
AGTAATGCGAAACAAATTTACGAAAGAAGGTAAATGCGATGAAAACAGCATTAACGATCGCGGGAAGCGATTCCTGCGGAGGCGCCGGTATACAGGCAGACATCAAGACGATGACGATGAACGGCGTTTATGCCATGTCGGTCATCACAGCGCTGACTGCCCAAAATACTACCGGCGTAACAGGCATCATGGAGGTCACGCCGGATTTTCTGGCTTCGCAGCTGGACGCGGTATTTACGGATATCCGTCCTGACGCAATAAAGACCGGCATGGTCGCCTCAAGCGACCTTATCAGGGTCATTGCGGAGAAACTCAAGCAGTATGACGCAAAGAACATCGTAGTCGATCCGGTCATGGTCGCAACAAGCGGCGCAAAGCTCATCAGCGACGACGCGATCGAGACACTCAAGTCTGAGCTCCTGCCTCTGGCTCTGGTCATCACGCCAAACATTCCCGAGGCTGAAGTGCTTTCAGGTATGACGATCAAAAATGAAGAAGACATGGTCAGCGCGGCAAAGGTCATCAATGAGAGATTCGGCTGCAATGTTCTATGCAAAGGCGGTCACCAGATCAATGACGCAAACGACCTGCTCTACCGTAACGGCGGTTATGTCTGGTTCAAGGGTAAGAGGATCGATAATCCGAATACCCACGGCACAGGCTGCACTCTTTCAAGTGCGATAGCATCCAACCTTGCAAAGGGCGAAGACCTGGACTGTGCGGTCAAGAACGCCAAGGACTATATCTCAGGCGCCCTTGCGGCAATGATGGATCTCGGTAAGGGCAGCGGCCCTCTCTGCCACAATTACTCGATCCTTTAAGAAAACAACTGACTTAGGAGAAATTAACATGAGCGAAGTAAAACAGAAATTTGACGGATATGCAGCAAAGTACGATGAATGGTTCATGAAGAACGAGAACCTCTTTATCAGTGAATTAAGGCTTTTCAAGAAGGTTCTCGGAGACATTACGGGAAAGAAGCTTCTTTCTGTCGGATGCGGAAGCGGACTTTTCGAGAGTTATATCGACTGCTCCAACATTGAAGGGATCGAGCCTTCGGAGGATATGGGAAACATTGCCGTAAAGCGCGGAGTTAACGTCATCAAGTTCGGCCTGATCGAAGATGTCGATCTTCCCGATAACGAATACGATGTCATCTATTTCAACGGAAGCTCGAGCTACATGGAAGACCTCGTTCCCGTTTACGCAAAGTGCCTCAAGGCATTGAAGGTGGGCGGCAGGCTCATCCTTCTTGATGTTCCGAAGGAGAGCGCTTTCGGCTTCATGTATCTTCTCGGGAAGAGCCTCAACACATACGATCACGAGTATCTTAAAGATGCGATGCCCGAGCTCCCTTATCCGTTGGCACTTGCTTCTTCCGGCGTATGGCACACGACCGAAGAGAAGATCAACGTCCTGAAGGACCTTGGCATCAGCAGATTCAATTTCTATCAGACGCTCGTAAAGAATCCGCTTTATACTAATGAGGAACCGGAAGAAGTCGTCGAAGGATATAAGAGCGGCGGATATGTCGCGATAATCGCGGAGAAGTAAGTAACGCCATGAAACTGTCTGAACTGCTTTTTAAGAATACAAAAGAGCTGTGGGACCGGTCTGCGCAAAAGCCCTTTGTCATGGAAATGGCAAAGGGCACTTTGGCAAGGGACTTCTTCAAGCGTTACATGCTGCAGGACTATCTTTATCTTCAGGAATATATCGAGATATTGAAGCGCATCAGGGAGTTTTCCGAAAGCGGTGAGATCACAAGTTTTCTGGACGGCATAATCGAAGAGGTGATCAGGGAAGTCGACCGAGTGCATGTACCCAATATGGAAGGACTCGGGATAACCGGAGATGAGATCGAAAAGGGCAAGCCGTTTCCCGTAATAACGGAATACACCGGCTACATGAGAAGCCAGGTTGAAGAACACGGCCTGCTCGGAGGCATCACGGCGCTGCTTCAGTGTTCATGGGTATATGCATACATCGGCAAGACCGTGAGCGAAAAATACCCTGAAGATATCGCAAACTCGGAATACGGGTCCTGGTTTGAGGCCTATACCTGCGATGGCTATCTTGATGCAAATAACACATGGATAGACGTCCTCGACAAGTTGGGAGCAACCATAAGCGAAGAAGAGGCGACGACGATGTGCGGCATCTTCACTAAGTGTGCGCAGTACGAGAACGAGCTCTGGGACGCGCTGTATCTGACTTGAATTCTACGGTGTTGATGTGAGACTTTGTCGGTAATCCCCCCTTCTTTTAGCAAGCTATCCTATCAGTGAACAAAGTGGATTTACTAGCGTTCATTTCGGGTAGGGTGATACCATGGCTGGATCTAAAAGAAAGAAGATGGCTAAAGGGGACGTCGTCTTTAACGCGGTCATCTATACCTTCTTCGCGCTGTTCGTACTGATAACCCTTTATCCGGTCATCAACATCCTCGCGTATTCATTCAACAATTATTTAGACTCATTTCGCGGACACATTCATCTTATCCCGCGGAAGTTTGACTTACACAACTACGTGGACGCGCTTCAACTGACAGGCATCCGAAGGGGTCTGCTCACATCTTTTGCGAGGACCGTGGCCGGAACCATAACCTCCCTGGCGGCAAACGCGCTGCTCGCATTCATTCTCAGCAGAAAGAAATTCCCTTTCAGGAGGGCCTTCTCGTTGTTCTGGATAATGACGATCTACGTTCAGGGCGGGATCATCCCGACATATATTCTCTATTCGAAACTATACATGCGGGAAACCTTCTGGGTATATATCATTCCGGGCATGATAAACGCTCTGTACGTATTGGTGATAAGAACCTACATGAAGAGCATCCCGGACTCTTTGGAAGAATCAGCGAAGATAGAAGGTGCGGGCTATGGAAAAATATTCACAAGCGTCGTTTCACCTCTCTGCAAGCCGGTCTATGCAGCGGTCGGTCTATTCATCGCAACGGGTCACTGGAACTCCTGGTTTGACGTGCTGCTCTACAACAGGCACACGCCTGAACTCACGACGCTCCAGTATGAGTTGTTCAAGCTGAATCTGGTATTGAGGCATAACGTCAACGATGTAAAGGGAAGTTTTTCAGGCCCGCCCCGTTCCGTAAAGTGCGCCGCAGCCGTCTTAACCATGCTGCCGCTTTTCATCGCCTATCCGTTCTTCCAGAAATACTTCATTGACGGACTCAAGGTAGGTACGATCAAGGACTGAGGGACTTTAGCAAATGGGAATGTTTTATACGGCCTTGTAGGTCGCGTCCTTCAGTGCGGCGAAGGTATCGTTGCCTTCCTTGTATGTATAGAAGACACCGGTGACGATGATCTTATCGCCGACCTTGGGAAAATCGTCCGGAAACTTCACCTTCTTCGCAGGCTCAAATTCGATGCCCTGCTGGCAGCAGGCAGCTGCGTCAGCGATGAAGCAGGCGTAGTAATACTTGTCTGTTTCCTCGTTGTGGTAATAGGTGAAAGTGCCTTCAACTTTGACCTTTTTGCCGATGTAGGATTCAGGCGAATACATCATGTCATAGACCTGGGCATATACCAGATTGGCATTTCCTTTGGTGAGGTCTATGTCGATGCCTTTGGTTCCTTTAAACTTTTCGTCTATCTCGCCATGAGAATCGGGATCCGGAGGAGCGACTGTGACCGGAGTCTGCGTCGTTTCGCTCGTGGTCTCTGAAGTGGAGGCAGCGGGAGCGGTCTTTTCGTTCTCTGAAGCGATGCCTGACTGGAGGATGTCTTTGATGCCGGTACTCTGGTTCATGACGCGTCCGGACGCACCATTATCCGCGCAGCCGGTAAGAGACAGCATCAGAGAGATGACCAAGACGGGTATGATGATCTTTTTCATAAGCTCCTCATTTCAAATTTGAGAATCGTTCTCAATTATACGGTTTGGAGGCGTATTGTCAAGGAAGCAAGGCCTGTAATCGTGTATAATCAGGGCATGGAAGTTATAGACGGACAGTGGTTTATGGAGGGATTGGACGGCAAAGATCCGTCCTGTATTCATTCGGCAGAAGAGCTCCTGAAAGTGATCCATAAAGCAGGCTTTCTTCCTTTGTTTTCAAATGACGTTCCGGGTTTCTCGGTCGAGAACATGACCGATCCGTCGTGCTGGTGGTGCGGCGATCCGGATACAGATCCCTGGGAGTGGCGCGCCATTCTCGCCAGGACGGGAGAAGTTGCTTACGGAAAGTTCTTCCGCAACAAGGCAGGTTATGTATCGAAAAAGTGGTTTCCCGAATTCGCCAATTACAGAAGGGACGGATACGACTTTGACAGCGCTTACGATGACGGCAAGGCGGGTCGCAAGGAGAAGCTGATAATGGACCTGTTCTGGCCGAAGGAAGGGGAGATCTGGGACGCCAAAGAAAAGACCGCTCTTTATTCCAACGAGGTCAAGGAAAAGGCGGGATTCGGCAAGGGCGGCGAAAAGGGTTTTGAAGGCTCCTGCGCCAAACTTCAGATGTCGTCTTACCTGACGGTAAAGGATTTCAGGCCGAGGCTGAACAAAAAGGGCGAAGAATACGGCTGGGCGGTCGCCATATATACCCTTCCTGAATACTTATGGGGGTATAATTACGTTACCAAGAGTTATAAGGAAACACCGCAGGACTCTTATAAAAAGATAATCAGGCATATCAGGAAAAACTTCGATACTGATGAGGATACTGTAAGAAAGATCGTTTGAACGTGGTTTTAAAGGGGTGAACGGCCATGAAGGGATCACTAAGTAAGCCTAAGATCGTAATAATATCGGTTGTGTTGGTGGTGGCGGCAATCGTTGTTTCCGTTTGTCTGGCGGACAGTTTCGGTCCTTTCAAGAGCAGTGACGTTCTTGCTGCGGCATCAGACTGCGGGATGCGTTCACTCACGTTTGAAGAGCTTCAGAGAAGATGGGACGGGGGTTCTTTCGGTGTGGAAGAATTTGAAAACATCGTCAGATCATCGGCTTACTTCTATACAAAAGACGCAGCTCAGGCGAATAAGGTTTATGCCAAATATTACGAGTTTGACTTAACTGACGTTCCGGGATTGGATGAATTCATCGAATGTGAAGCTCCGAAAACAAATTTCGATCTGTTCTTTATAAAAACATTGAGCAAAGAATCGGCAAAGAAAGCTTACGATAACTGGGTCAAGTATTGGGGAGAAGACGAAGATACCGTAAGTTATTCGGGAAAAAAGAGAGGCTGCACGTATTCGATAATCTACTACCCGGTTGAGGGAGGTTACAGATATTTCGGAATGTATCTGAAGGGAAACACCTTCGTATATATCGACACGGT
>JAILIB010000156.1 GCA_024695505.1 Saccharofermentans sp. | reverse complement strand
GTCTCGAAATCTGCACCGTGGTCAAGGTGAAGAACCATAGGAACTTCAGGGTGAAGCTCAACAGCAGCCTTTACGAGGTGAACAAGATAGTCGTTGTTAGCATACTTTCTTGCGCCTGCGGAAGCCTGAAGGATTACAGGTGACTTGAGTTCAGCAGCTGCTTCGGTGATGCCCTGAACGATTTCCATGTTGTTGACATTGAAAGCGCCGATTGCATAACCGCCGTCATAAGCCTTTTTGAACATTTCTGTGGATGTTACTAATGCCATAAGCGTTACGCTCCTTTAAATGATTTTTGTAAAAGAGTTAGACGGAGGTAACCTCCGTTTTTCATTACCGCTTTATAATACTTTTCAAGATAAGGCAAGTCAACAAAAAGACGCCCTAAAAATGAACTGTTTTCATATTATTAATTTGTTTCTAATGGCGTTATAAACCCGTTGTCGTCAATGCTCAAAGCATCCTGACCAAAGGCAAAGTCAACAGCCTTGTCGCAGAGCTTGTAGCAGTCAGATGTCGATGCCGCTCTGGCAAAACCCAAGGCCTTTGCGGTCTCCGTGATCAGGCTCTGCCTGGGAAGTCCGAGCTGCTCTTCCGCAGTGTCCAGGACCGCCCTGGCGGCCTCCTGGACCGCTATGTCGGAAGCCTTTCTGGGTTTGCCTCCCAAAACCGGGACTCTGTAGAACGGGCTGATGCAGTACGAAGACGCCTGATCGGCCCAGAGGATCTTTGTTCCTTCGTCTTCACCGTCAAGGCTCTGCATGGAAAACGGAACCTTGGAATACTTGACCAGATAGTCGCATCTGGCCTTTAACTTGGCGGAATTCTTGGTGATCCCCAGCATTTCGAGCATCTCAGACGACAAAAGGTCAAAACTGATCGGGGACTCGGCCTGTACTATCCTCATAACAAGCTCAGCCAGAGCCTTCGTATACAAAGGATCACAGAAAGTCTCAGGCGTCATGGGCTTGAGCTGTACGCCCAGCCTTCTGTAGACCTGGGCGTTGGGCGTCAGTCCTGTTCCGGATTCAGTGTTTTTTTTTGATCTTCTTCCTCAGCCTTCGGGGTCTCTTCCTCAACGATCGGACCCGTACCGTCGATTATCGGGATCTCCGGCTCAGAAGGCTTTGCAGCCGCCTCTTCAACAACAGGCGCTTCTTCCTGCTTTTTGGCATTCTCAGCGGCATCTATCTTTTCAATGCACTGCGCGATGACAGAATCCGGGTTTTCCCACCATTCGAGCGACCAGATCCTTATTACGTTCCAGCCGAAGCCCTTCAAAACGGAGATCTGGGAGATCTCACGTGAAGTCGTCGTTCCGGCTTCAGCATAGCTCTTTCCGTCAAGTAGGATACCAAGGCAGTACTTGCCCGGATCGGACGGCGAAATGACGCCGATATCGACCTTGAAGCCTGACTTACCGATGTTCCTGTCAGTCTTGTAGCCGAGATTTGCGAGCCTGCCGCAGATGTCATCCGCAATGCCCGTAAACTTAAGGCTTCTGTCGATGATGGGCGTTGATGAAACGGTATTAACGCTTTCGCCGTCAGCCATCGCATCCCATACTTCGCTTCCTGCGGCATACTGCAGGAATCTCTTGAGCGCTTTGACGCCCTCCGAAGAGGAATCGCTGATCCTTATCTGGTCAGCTGTGATCGATGAGAAGACTTTCATCTCAAGGCGCGAACGCGTAACTGCAACGTTAAGTCTCCTCCATCCGCCATCGCGGTTCAGAGGTCCGAAGTTCATTATCAGCCTTCCGTTCTCGTCCTGGCCGTAGCCTACGGAGAACAGGATAACGTCTCTTTCATCACCCTGAACGTTCTCAAGGTTCTTGATGAATACCGGCTCTTCCCCGCTGAACGCCCAGCTTTCGAGCTCGGGATCGGTCTTGCACTTCTCGTCAAGGAGATCCTCGATGAGCGACTGCTGCTGGATGTTGAAGGTTACTACGCCCAGAGTCTGCTTGGATCTGATCGGATCGTGGCAGCGCAGCGCTATCTCGTTTACGACAGCTTCCGCCTCTGCCCTGTTCGTTCTCGAATTGCCGCTGTCAAATGTACCCTGGATCATTTCAAGGGTTACCATCGAATTGCGGTCATCCGCAGACGGGAACGTATAGAGCTTTCCTTCATAAAAGAGCTTGTTCGAGAAAGTGATGAGGCTCTCGTGGCGGCTTCTGTAGTGCCAGAGCAGGTGGAGTTCAGGCATGCTGACTGCGAGGCAGTCGTCAAGAATGCTCTCAAGGTCTTCTATCTCATAGTTCTCGTCATCAAAGACCTGCTCCCTGAAGAACGAGGTAGGAGGCATCTGCTTGGGGTCGCCTACGATAACGGCGTTCTTTCCCCTTGCTATGACGCCAACCGCCTTACATGTAGGCAGCTGTGAAGCCTCGTCGAAGATTACGACGTCAAACGGAGACTCCTTATCCGGAGCAAGATACTGAGCACATGACAACGGGCTCATGAGAACGCACGGACAGAGCTTGAGCATTACCTTGCCGATCTTGGAGAACAATGTCCTGATCGATACTCCCCTTCCGCCGCTCTTTATCGCATGCTGCAGGATACCGAGAGCAGACAGCGCATTGGCGTCCTTTGTGAGGTTCGGAAGGTTCTTCGCGATCCTCAGATAGATCTCCTGACGGGTGAGCTTCTCGAAATCGTTTCCGAGCTTGGCAAGTCTTGCGATCTTCTCTTCGAATATCGATGCACTGAATTCCTTGAAAGTATCGGAGCTGTCGATTATCAGCGTGATCAGGGTCTTGGCATATTCCTTATGGAAAGCGGGAACGAGGTCTTTAGAATCGATACTTCCCTCCTCAAAAGCTTTGACAAAGTTCGTGATCTTGTAATTCAGGCACTTGCCGGAAACCCTGTTGAAAGTGACCTTTGACCTGATCATGTCCGCATTTCCCGCAAGCTCGTCGATCATGGCCTTCTTGTCACTGAGCAGGCCGTTGTCAGGCATTAGTATCTCATCTTCAAAACCGTAGGTCTGCCTGATAACGTTATATGCCGCTTCAAGGTTCCTCCCGGCAGCAGACAGAGCAGATGCGGATGCGCATGCGCCCTGGTTTGCGGCGAGAACGCATCTGGCATTGCCGGAAATGTCACAGGAATCCGCCTCGTTCATAAGGGCAAGGCTTCTCTGGTTCAGGCTCTGAACGGCATTCATGTCAAAGCAAGGCAGAGGTGACTGAGGATTATAGAGACCTCCGAGATAGACTGCATCCTGCGCAAGTCCCTGTCTGATCGAAGCTTCCGTCCTCTGGAAAGCTACCAGCGCATCAAGAGCGGGACCGAGATTGTCCTTGCCTGCACCGGTCTTATCGAAGACCTTGACCTTCTTATAGACGCCGCCGATACCAAGCGTCCTTCCGAGGCCGCCCTTTGCATTTGCGGCGTTGAACTCAGCCTGGAGTCTCAAGCCGTCACATGCCAGGAATCCGTCAGCCCATCCGGCTGAAAGCGCGTTCTTCTGCTGGAGATAAGAGCTTCCTGCAGCGATAAGAGAATCAAGCCTGACAGAAAGCGACCTGAAATCGCGGCATCCGAGCCACGAAGCAGGAAGTCCCAGCGTTGAAAGCTCATAGATCGCTGAAGCGAGCTTTAAGTAAGTCTTCTTTTTGAGGTTGGAATCGTCAGCTCCCATAACCGAGCACTGAGCCTGCGCAGTCCACTGCATGAAGTTGTTCAGCGCAACGTCAAACTGTGAATACGCGTTATAGAAAGCCTCACAGGATCTACCGAGGTTCTGCTTCGCTTCCTGTGAGAACTCGGTCGCTTTGACGAATGAAAGCTTTCCGCCGAGGTCGCCGGATGCTGCGACAAGCTCGCCCAGATTGCCCTCGATCTCTTTGACACGGGCCTCCGAGGCCTCGTTCACGAATCCCTGATCGAAAGGTCCGACGTCAGGTGCATTTTCGTTTGCGGCAAACATGTTGATGAGCTCAAACAATGACATTCCGCATCCGCGTCTTACGTGGAGATCTTTTGCGTACTTGTCGAGTTCCGTTCTTCTAGCGGATATCTCCTGAAGTTCCTTATCGAAATCTTCGCTCGAAGGCAGCTTGGCCCTTACCTCGCTCGCCTCCTTGAGCTGATTCAATACATGACTCTTCCTTACCTTATTGGAATGGAGCTCAAGGCAGAAAGGAGCTATTCCTATCCTGTCGAGACGCGAATAAACGACGTCAAGAGCAGCTTTCTTCTCTGCGGCGAAAAGCACCTTCTTGCCGTTTGCAAGGCAGTTGGCGATTATCGAAGTGATCGTCTGCGACTTTCCTGTTCCCGGAGGGCCGTGCAGGACGAAGCTCTCACCATCGTAATCGTCACGCGGAGTGGCAGCCGCGATCGCCTTCAGCTGTGAACTGTCAGCAGTGATCGGCAGGAGCACTTCGTTCTCGCTGACTTCCTTCATTGTAGAAAGGTCTTTAGCATCCCAAGACAGTGCACCGTTGATGAGGCTCTTAACTACCTTGTTCTCGGAGATCTCGGCACGGTGGCTGTGCATATCGTTCCACATTACGAACTGTGAGAATGAGAAGTTTCCGAGTACGCAGGATTCTATGACGGCCCATCCCTTCATTCCCTCAACGTGTGCCTTTACGAGCTCAAAGACCTTGGGAACGTCAATGCCGTGCTCGTCCGTGGGCATATCGCCCATCAGTTCCGAAACGTCTATCTCAAAATCCTGTCTGAGCTTTTCAAGGATCGTTATGTTGAACTGCGCATCTTCGTCACGCTTGCGCATCGCATATCCCAAAAGGATGGATTTGCGGACAAGTTCGACCGGGATAAGGATGATCGGAGCATAGTAAGGATCCGTCTTGTCCTTCTCATACCACTTGAGGAAACCGACAGCCAGGTAAAGCGTGCTGGCGCCGTTTTCTTCGATGGAAGTTTTTGCTCCCCTGTAAAGCTCCTTTATCTTGGTGTCCAGATCCGACGAAGTTAGCGAAGAGCAGAGCTTGCCCTTGCCCATTTCAGCCGTTATGTATTCTTTAAATTCTTTGGTATCCGCAAGATCTTCGATCGAATAATCTTTGGCGGGGATCCCGGAAGTCTCTGCCTTTTTGGAAGATTCCTTCTTTTCTCCGGCAGGAGCTGCTTCTTTTGTTTCAGGCAAAGCCAAAGCTTCAGGCTTTTCTTCGGGTTTTGCTTCTGAAGCAGGCTCGGCGGGAGCAGCAGCCGCAGGCAGCGCGGGCGCCGCCTCCAACGACTTCTCCTCTGCTACAGGCGCTACAGCCTTTGTTTCCTCAGGCTTAGCCTCTTCCTTTGCAGCCTTTTTCTCAGGACTCTTACGGGGAATGATGCGGTATTCCTTGTTCTCGACGAGCGTATCCTCGAGATCGCCGCAGCCCGGCACGAACAAAGGAACGCAGTTGCCCTTTAATCTGAGGTTTAACAGACTGTTGCGGGTACTCAGGTCAAGGAGTTTACGCTCCCAAAGATCGAATTTTACAGAAGCTCTGTCATTAGTATTTTCAGCCATGGCTTTCATCCTCCGATACAAGAAGAATTATATACTAAAAACGCACTTATTTTTTATCTTTTTACTGCTTTTCCGTTTAGGATCTTTCTTTTGACCTTATAATCGGGAATTACACTTCCGACAATATTCCAGAACGCTTCGGAATGGTTCGGGACAAGGAAATGCGAAAGCTCGTGGACGACGACGTACTCGACAAGTTCCCTGTCCTTTCCGGCGAGCCTGGTGCTG
Source organism: Saccharofermentans sp. (assembly GCA_024695505.1). Taxonomy (GTDB): domain Bacteria; phylum Bacillota; class Clostridia; order Saccharofermentanales; family Saccharofermentanaceae; genus Saccharofermentans. The sequence goes on along the minus strand of JAILIB010000156.1, from coordinate 4,112 downwards.
AACTTTAAGATCCCTCTTTTGTTCATACACTCGCCCCAGAAAGATCTGTAATTTCCGACCACTATCTTTGAAGGCCTTGGCACTCCCCTTGCCGCAAAAAACGGCATGTGAAGATCTATCAGTTCAACGATGAGCTTTTTCAGGTTTTCGACAGATTCCTTGTCTATGTTCTTCCAATCGTCCTCTTCGGAGCTTCTTTTAGCGACCTCGTCCAATGCCTTCAAGAAAAAAGAAGCCTTTGACAACATGAACTTCTCTGCCTCGGCATAACTTACCCAGTACGGCATGGAAGCATAGAGGGAGCCGTCCCTTCTTACGCGCACATTTATGTTCTTGATGCGTTTTCTTTCAAATTCGACGATCACGGCACGGCCGCCGATATCCATTATCCTGGTCGTACTCATGAAAAGGCCTCACGCCTTGATCATCTTGTCGAAATTCTTTCCGTTCATCTCGTACATCGTACGACCGCACTCTGCAAGGCGTCCCTCGATGTGCTCCTGCTCCTTCGGGCGCTTGATCTTGAGCGTTGTCGTCTTGATCATGTCCTCTTCGGAGAATACGAAGTTTCTTACGATCTTATACTGAGGCATCGTGTGGTTGGCCTCATGCATCTTGTCATTGAGATAAGTCTCCACCTGTGAATCGTCAGGCTCAGTCTTGAGTCCTAACTCGGCACCGATAGCCTTACGGTCGATCAGGAGCTTAGCGCAGATGTCGATCGCGTCACGGTCATTTCTGTTGCCCCAGACAAATGCCTCGGAAACACCCTTGATCTCGGTGAGAACGGCCTCGATCTCCTCGGGGAAAGCCTTTTTGCCGTTAGTAAGAACGATCATGGACTTGACACGGCCGGTAATGTGGATGGAACCGGTCTTATCGACATAACCCATGTCGCCTGTATGGAACCATCCGTCGGAATCGATGGCTTCTTTTGTCGCTTCCTCATTCTCGAAATATCCGAGCATGACACAGTCAGACTTTGTGAGGATCTCACCTACCGCCTTAGGGCCCTTGCCTTCAGCGTCGATCGCAACGGTGATGCCGGGGAGCGGTCTTCCGACCGATCCGTGTACGTCGCATACTTCGTTATTGACCGAGATAACCGGAGAAGTTTCAGTCAGGCCGTAGCCCATGTAGAACTGAAGACCGAAATCAGTGAAAGCGTCAACATACTTCTTGTCGATTCCCGCGCCTCCGATGACGATCATGCGGAAATTGCCGCCGAGCTTGTCTAATATGTCTTTGAAAACATTACGTCTTACGTCAAGGCCGACGTTCTTTAAGAACCTGGTAACGGGTCTTGCTACGGCAATTATCTTTTCCTTGCCGGAAGCCTTGATTCCGTCTTCGATCTTTTCATATATGTTCTCGAAAAGGAGCGGAACGGAAATGCAGACGTCGGGCTTCCATTCCTCCATGTTCTTGACGATGTATCTCAATCCGTCGCACATGCAGATGCACGCGCCGCAGGAAAGGATGAAGAAATCACATGTATTCTCAAAAGTGTGATGCAAAGGCAGGATCGAAAAAGCCCTGTCTCCGCGCCTGACGTCCAGAGTCTGTGCGATCGAGTAGACGTTTGAGCAGATGTTGTCATGCGAGAGCAGAACGCCTTTGCTCATCGAAGTTGTACCGGACGTGAAAAGGATTATCTTTGCAGCCTTTGGATCGATCTCAGTATCTTCGAACTTGGTATCGCCTTTTTCGCGCAGAGAGTTTCCTTCCTTTATCCAGTCGTAGATGTCAACGAACCTGTCATCACCCTCAGGCCAGGTGTCTTCAGGCTTCTTGCCTGAAAGGCCGTCCTTATAAAAGATGACGAACTTATCGAGCGGGATGTCCAGTTCGCCGGACTTGATCTTCTCGGCGATCGAAAGCATCATCTTGTGATGCCTGTGCTGGTAGAAAATGACCCTGCTCTTGGATCTGATCAGAAGCTGTATGAGCTCATCTTCAGGGAGCGCCCTGTCAAGAGGCACTCCGACGGCACCCGAAGAAAGGATGGCGTTATAGGAAACAAACCATTCGTAGGCATTCTCACCGACTACTGCCAGTCTTCCGCCCGCATACTCGCTGTTAAGAAGATATGTTGCAAGACCGGTTATGTCATTGCCGTATTCAAAAAAGGTCCTGTGAACCTCGGAAAGCTTTGGTGATCTTCTGAAGATAAAAGCATCCAATTCGGGAAACTTGGCACATGTCTTGACGACAAGGTCCCTGATATCGGTAAATTTTTCCGCCGTATATATAGCTGTTCCCTTTATGGGATTCATATTCATCCTCCGGTCGTGTCAGAGCATTTTGACGCATTAGAAAATATATCATACTTATAAGTTTTTTTACAACAAATCGCTCTTTTTAGTAATTTATTGGAAAAAGCGACTTTCTAGAGGTATATTTATTAGACAGCAATTTGCCAAAGAGGGGTTTAAGATGGCTGAAAACAAACCGGACAAAATGGCTTCCGTTTCCGGAAACGCCGATAATAAAAAGGTATCACACGCCGATCACCACAAGGCGCTCGACGAAAAATACCCTACCAAACGCGGATTCTGGGACGTTGTCGCAAAGAACGGATTCCTTCTTCTCACCCACATCCTGTGTGACATGAAGTGCATCGGGAAAGAGAATTTCCCCAAGAACAATCCGTATGTAGTCGCCTCAAACCACCAAAGCTATCCGGACGGCGTCCTCATCATCGACTATCTGCCGAAGGGACATTTCAAGTGGATGTGCTGCCTGGCAGCCTCTGATCTTGAGACTGATCACGGCAAACTGGGCCGCCTCATCATGAGGGTTGGCCGCGGCATAGCAGTAGACCGTTACGGCAATCCCGTAAGAGGACTCATCAAGGCCAAGAAGGAAGTTGAACAGGGCAACATCTGCTTCGTCTTCCCTGAAGGCACAAGATCTCATACCGGTAAGCTCGCCGAAATGAAGGACGGAGCTTCCTATCTCGCCATCAAGGCAAACGTTCCGCTCGTCCCTGTTTATATCGCAGGCGCTTATCAGATCTGGCCGAGAACCCAGAAGCACCCTCACCCGCTTAACGGCCTTCACAGAAGGAAGATCAGGATCTATGTCGGCGAGCCGATGTACGGCAAGGATTTCGACAACGACGCCCACAAGATGACCGAGGCATTGTCCGAATGGATGCACCGCCAGGAAGACATGCACTGGGATCCGGAAACAAACTTCGACTGAGTTCTTTCCTCACTTAGTCCTCGCCGCTTTGCGTCTGCGGAAGACGTTCGGAAAAAACTCAATCTCAAGAATATAATCGGAATAAGATAGAGGCTGTCTCTTGTGAGGCAGCCTCTTCTCTCTTACTCAAATCCCTTATTCAGAAAGTTTTCTTAATCCAATCCCGTAATCATCCTTTAACGGGCATCTCTATCTTCTTGCCGAACTCGCCGAAAGTCTTATTCCAGTCAACTTCCTTGATCTTTCCGCCAAGACCGAATGCGAACACTACGATCGTTATCACTGCCATTACCATGGCAAGGAACAGGGAAACAACACCTGTTATAAGTAATTTGATATCACCTTTTGTCATATGTCATGCCTCCCTAAATCCCTTTGTCCAGATCCTCTTGTTCCAGTTCACGTAAGCCTTTGTTCCCTTAGCGAAGTACTTGATGCCGAGGACTACGAGGATGAACAGGAATACTGCGAAGAACAGTAACGTTACAGCCAGAAGGATCGCAGGAACCGCAAAGTATGTGATGTTTCCCGTAACCAGTCCGGTAACGATGGCTGCAATTCCGCCAAGTGCTCCGAAGAAGATGCAGGCTGCGATGAAGATCGCGAAAAGGATTATCAGCCAGCACTCGACTCCTACGAAAGCATTGAACAGGACAACAAACAGCTTGCTTCTACCGTCAGCGCCCGTCTCAGCATCATCGAAAGCCTTGTTGCGCTTCTTAATGATCTCAGGGAGCTTCATTCCTTCCCTGTAAAGTGCGGCGAGCTCATTGGGATCGCCAAGGCCTTCTGCGATTTCCTCCTCGGTCTTACCCTTAAGCGCGCCTTCGGAGAAATGTCCGCCGATCTCATAGAGGATCTCATTTACGTCCTTATAAGGCATTGCGCCGAGAGCTTTCCCGAGC
>JAILIB010000030.1 GCA_024695505.1 Saccharofermentans sp. | reverse complement strand
GAATAGATAAGATCGAACTTCTTACCTTCGAAATCGTGTGTCTCGAAGTCATCGTTCACGATATGGAAGTTCGGATAAGACGAATACTTTTCGCGCATCTTGTCGGCAAGGTGGCTCCCGAGTTCTATGGCGAGATAATCCGCGCCGCTCTGTATCGCGAAATCAGACGCCTGGCCCGTTCCCGGGCCTATCTCAAGGCACGACTTCCCGGTACCCAAACCCGTGGTCTTAATGATATAGTCGAACAGAGCCGGATTATATCTGACTCTCCACTTGTCGAACTTTTCGGGGATCGTGTCAAAAACTAATCTCTTATCCTCTTCCATTACATGTATTCCTTCTCTTCGTGAGAGACAAGCTTATCTCCTTCATACCTGAACTTCATCGTGAAGAAACGGCGGGGAGTCCTGTTGAAAAGGTAGTCGAACATTATCTTGTCACCCTCCCATACGGGAAGATCATTTATCTTGTCGAAGCTGACCCAGGCCAGCTCGCCCTCGTCGCAGTCCTTTCGCGGAAGCTCGAAGGCCTCAGGTACAGAAGCCGTGAATACGTGCATGTATTCGCTCGGATATTCGGATGAAAGGAATGTTATAAGTCCTCTGTATTCAAAGTCATTAAGCGAGGCAGCGGAAATGCCGGTCTCTTCTTTAAGCTCACGGAGAGCACATTCTTCAGGTGTCTCGCCGCTCTCAAAATGGCCTCCGATGCCGAGCCATTTGTCGAGGTTCATGTCGCCTTTACGCGTTTTGCGTATAAAGAGACACTTATCCCCGCGGGTTATATATATGAGTGTTGTGAGATTTTCGATACGCATAAAATGAGCGCTTTAAACAAGCGGATCAGAATGCCTGCTCAGCAGCGCCTTCCTGCTCGAGTCCGTTTTCAGCCATTTCGATACGGCAGTTCACACGGTAGATGATGTAAGAGGATACGTCGACCTTGAAGGTCTCGCAGAGGGCACACCACTTGTCTGCAAGAGTAACGAGAACGCTCTCACGATATCTGGGAGGGAAAAACGTCAGCGGGAACATGTGCTTGCTGATGATGTCCTTCTCGACTTCGTTAAGACCGAAATCCCTGTCGGCATTGATGCAAGCCGTCCTGGGATGGGTAAAGCCATGGATATTGTGTCCGGGTACCGTCTTGTCGTGCCAGTCGTAAAGGAAATAATCGTGAAGGAGCGCAGCTCTTACGAGGCTGTCCCTGTCGCACTTGATCCTTAATGTCTTCTCGAGATAATGAGCCATGAGGAGCGAGAACTTGGCAACGGAAACGCAGTGCTCAAACACGGTGGTCGTACCGTGCTGGATATAGTTCTTCATCTGCTGTGACTTGGGATCTAAAAGGATATCCCTGCCACGAGTAAAAAGCTCTTTGGCCAGCTTATATTCAGTAATCTGCTTGTTTCTGCCAGAACTCAATTATTTTCCTCTTTACCGGCTCCTTGAGCTTGCCGCCCCGGGAACCTCCTGCTCGTTTTTGTACCAACAGATATTATAAATCATCCGGGGTATAAAAGCACTAATGAAATGTTAAAATCACATATCTTTTAGATGCACAGAAAGCCTTCGTTCAGACCGGGTACTTCTTCCTGATCCTTAAGTCCCACCAGATCTTCCAGGTGTCCGTAAACATCTTCCAGACATCCTTGAACTTGATCCTTCCGAAAGACTCTCCCCTGGTGAAGTTCAGCTCGATCGGCATTTCGATAAGCTTGGCGCCGCACTTGTTGGCAAGCGCCAGAAGCTCGATGTCAAATGCGAAGCCGTCAACCTTGCGCATGGGAGCGATCTTCCTGATAAGGTCTCCCCTGTAGAGCTTGATGCCCGTCTGGGTATCGTGGCATTTGAGTCCGAAAAGTACCTTCAGCATTATGTAGTAGCAGATCGAAAATACTTTTCTGGCGAAAGGATATTCAAGCTTGGAATCCTTGTGCATCTTCGAACCGATGACGATGTCCGCGCCCTTGGCGATCATTTCCTTGAAATAGCCTTCGAACATGTCAGGAGACAGATCAAGGTCCGCATCAACGAAGCCTACGATGTCGCCTCTGCTGTTGTTTATGCCCCAGGTGACCGCTCCCCCTTTTCCGCGGTTATTCCCGTAACCGCAGTCTCTGATATGCGGGTTGTCGGCCGCTGCACGTGCAACCTCGGAACCGGTATTGTCACGGCTTCCGTCGTTGACTGCGATTATCTCGTAGTCAGACGCAAACCGGGATACCGATCTGTCGATGATCATAAGGTTTTCATAGATGTGTTCGCCTTCGTTATAGGCGGGAACGATGATACTGATCATTTTAACCTCTTATAGGACCATCAGAAACGGCCTCCGCCGCCTCCGGAGAAACCTCCGCCGCCTCCGCCGCCACCGCCGGAGAAACCGCCGCCACCGCCGCCGGAAGATGAAGATTCCATGCGGACAACGGTCCTGTACTTAAAGATATCGGTATTCTGGATAGCCTTCACTAAGTCGTTGACGCTGTAGGTCGACATCGCAGGGACCGGATCGAGTTTTCTCGAAGGAGTCGCGAGCTTCGTGATCAGGAGTCCTGCCAGGATCGGAACTATGATCGTGAAGAAAACGATCGCTCCGTAACCCTGATAGGAGTAATTTCCAAGGCTGTCCAGGATGTTGCTCAATGCGTGGGCATATTCCTTCCTGCCCAGCAATTCCTTGTTGTTGTAGAAGAGCCTGGAGCAGTTGTCGTCACTGACGGCAAAATGCGCAGTGCCGTATGTGTAGAGCCAGAAGAAACGCTGTCCGTCTTCATCTATCGAAAGATCGACAAGGATGCAGACGCCGGAATTGTTCTGGAGCGGGACTGTATTGACGTTCCTCATGTAATAATCGCCCGCGTATTTCGCACAGTCCTCGTCTGAATTCGTGTATCCGTCGCCTTTGTTCCTGGTGGTAACGATGACTACGTTTATGTCCTTGTCAGAAGAGAGCTTGGAAGCAAGCTCCATAAGTTCTTTTTCTTCTGCTTCCGTAAATATTTCCGCATGATCGTCAACCCTTACCTTTTTCGCAGGCGAAAGGTTCATGAAGACGTAGAATCCGATCGCGAAGATCACGAGAACGAGAAGTCCTATGCCGACGCCGATAGAAGCGCCTGAAAGTTCGCTCCAGATCGAAAGCTTTTTATTTTTCGTTTTACTATTGCTCATCCCCAAATACCTCTCATGAAAATGCCCAGAGCGAATCTGGCAACAACGGCCGCTATCGCGAGTACGATGAAGAAGAACGCCGTCTTCTTGACCGTACTGACGGGCACCTTGCCCGCGACCTCTCCGGTCTGTCCGTTCATGGCGAAGTAATACATCTGGTTATGGTATTTGTAAGACATGAACCAGACGGGGAGCAGCGCGTAATTTGCCGCCATGGAAGTGATCGTGCTGCGGTTTCTGGTGATCTTGTGCCTGTCGTACTTTTTGCCGATGGATTTCTTTATCACCTGGTCCATTCCGGCGATGCCGCGGTCTGTCGCGCGCTTTGCCAGGGCCTGCGCGTCCTGATCGTATCTGTCAGCGTAAAAGCCCGGAATGTAATCATAATCGTAAGGGATCATGTTCGCGAAATTGAACGGTTCGATAGCTTCCATGAGCTTATCGTCGATCCTGGTCTCGCCGTCAAGCGGGATGTTCTTCCATTCGACGTCACCCATTCTCTTGATCTCATAATGAGCAGTGATCTGCTTGTCGCCGGAATACGAAACGTCTTCAGCAGTACCCTCGACGTCTATGTGCGCCTTGATGTTGAAAAGCCAGAACGGAACGTAAAGGCCCGTAAGCTTCTTGACGTTTTCCTTGGAAACGAATCCGAACGGTGTCCACTTTCCTCTGCCTGCCCACTTCAGGAACGCTTCTTCAGCCTTCTGGCGGGAAACCTTGAACGGGATCATGTACTGCGGGCGGAATTCGTTTGTAAGTCTCTGTCCGACCATTGCGGGAGAACCGCAGAATGCGCAGAAGGTAGCCGACGTGTTCTTGTCGGTCACGACTCTTGCACCGCATGAATTACATACGAACTCGACCTGTTCGCCCTCGTTGACGTTTGTCTGGTGCTCGCCGGGCTTGACTTCATCGGAAGGTCCCAATGCCTCCGAAACTTCCGTCGTGACCTGTTCGGCAGGCCCTGCAGGCTGCGTTTCTGTTGCCGCGGGTGCCGGAGCATCCGTGACGAGCTCATCGATCTTTGCTTCAAACAGCGAAGGATCAAACGAGGCTCCGCAAAAATCACAGCCGAGTTTTTGCGTGTCCGGATCGAACTTCAGATTGCCGCTGCAATTCGGACATTTGATCGTATCTGCCATATCTATCCCCTTTTTTCAGTGCCCTTTTTATTTTCCGAGTTCCGCGTCAGCCTGGAGCACTGCTTTTGCAAGCTGATCCGCGCAGGAGGTGTCCTTAAAGCCGCAAGTGTTGCCGGAGAGCTTGGCCGCGATCTCAGCCGCAGTCATGCCGTCGCAGAGTTTGCTCACCGCTTTGAGATTCCCGTTGCATCCTCCGTCAAAATGAATGTTTGTGACTTTTGAAGAATCATCGATGTCAAATTCAAGATTGAACGGACATACGCCTACAGGTCTGTATTTGTAATGCATCAGATCACCTCCGTGAATCAAGATAACATATAAGCGCCTTTGTTTCTATCACGTGAGCGCGCGAAGGGTCATCTCGTAGCCTCTCTCCTCATACTTGTAGTAAACGGCTTTGAATTCCGTATTCCGTCTTTCGGTTATGAGCTTTACGATGTGATCGGCGAAGAAAGGATTCTTCACGAGTACAGGACCGATAAGGCTGATACCGTAGAGGTTCTCTTTCCTGACGCCGTCCGAACTGCCCTGTATCTGACCGATCGTCTTGGTAATCTTGAAAGCGTATCCGTCAAAGCCTTCGATAACATCGCAATTGTTGATGAATCCGATAAAAGATCTGTCAAAGCCGTCAGCGGTTTCAACGGCGTCTCCGGTAAACCTCTTCTTGATCTCTTCTCTCAGTTCAAAATCAAATATGCCGAGGCCTTCGATCTTTTCTCCTGTAAGGGTCGTTATCGACTTGCCGAGCATTCCCCATGAATTTCCGGTAAAAAGGATGGGCGTGCCTGAAGAAACGGCTTCGGCAAAGCCCTTCTCAAAACGCTTCAGATGTGCCGTGGCTGCCGCTCTTCTCGATTCAGTGCCTGAACCGCAGTAAATGAGGTCAAAGCCTTCAAAGGTTATATCGTCATCAGTAACGGTCTTTCTTACGATCTCGACTTCAAAGCCCTGATCCTTCAGGCGCTTTTCGAGGATCCTGACGTTGCCGTTATCTCCGTAAAGATTCAGGAAATCGTAGTAAAGATAAAGGATCTTCGCTTTCATGAGAGCTCCTTTCTTTTCACGATCGAAAGGATCTTCTCCTTATCGGAAAAGCACGTGATCACATAAATGAAATCAGCCTGAGTTCCGGCATAAGCCGCTGCATCGGCTATCGATTCGAACACGCCGATCTTGTTTGACGGTATTCCTGCCGCATCGAAACGCACTGCAAGATCGTTGCAGTATTTTCCCGCAAGAAAGATCTTTCCGACATTTCCGAGCTTGAGATTCTCGAAATCGATGTCCCAGAGCCAGCTCGAATCCGAAGTGAAATACTTGCGGCTGATGGCATCTACGATGAACATGACATTTACCTTCCTGGGGTCCTTTACCACGACGTCGATCGAGCGGTCGTAGGAGATGGAATTCTCATGCTTGGAAAGGAGCAGCCTTCCGTCGCACTTGCCGAGCTTGAAATCTACGATACGGCCGTTTTTGAGGAAGTATCCTCCCAATGCTTTTGCGACCGTCTCCTTGGGGATCCCGGCGAGATCGCCTGCAGCAAAGGCTGCCAGCGTGTTATAGCAGTGATAGATGCCGTTGAACGTCAACGGTATCTTGTATTCATTGTTGATGACGATGTTGCCTTCTTCAAGATCAGTACCGGTCAGAGCCCAGCGCGTGTCAGGCCTTGCAAAGCCACAGGAAGTGCAGCGGTATTTGCCGATGTGGTTGTAATGGTAATACTCGTATTCCATCGGTCCCTTGCAGATAGGGCAGTACTTTCCGTCGTTATAGATGCCGTTGTTTTCTTCCGTGTCGCCCTCGAGGTGATCAGCTCCGAAATAGAGCGTTCCTTCCCTGCCTGCTCCGAATTTTGAAACAAGAGGGTCGTCGGCATTCAGAACGAGCGTCATGTCATCATGGAGTCCGCGCTTGATAATATTGTAGATCCACTCAGGATGGCCGTTTCTGGTCATCTGGTCGCGGTAAAGATTCGTTATTACGAGAAATCTCGGATGGAAAAAGTGGAACGTCCTTCTCATATAGCGTTCATCGGATTCAAGAAGAACGGCGTCGCTCCTGATCCTTCCGCCAAGCGTGGAGTCAGTAAGAAGGAACGTGGCAACACCCTCGGTCTGGTTTGAACCCTCTTTGTTGTAGGCAACCTTCAGGCCGCCTGCGCGGAGGACGTGCGCGATCATCTCAACGGTCGAAGTCTTGCCGTTTGAGCCCGTGACCGCTATGACCGTATCAGGATACTGAAGGTGAGCCAGAATGTCAGGAAAGATCTTCAGGGCGATCTTACCCGGCATGCTCGAGCCGCGTCCGAATATTCCGGCCACGAACCTCAGGATCTTACATACGAGTATTGTAATAAACATCCGAAACTTCATAATGCCCACGATTATACACCAAAAGCCTTATATACGCGCGCGTGTTATCTGTTAATTCTGTAAAATCACGAGAGTTTTACCGGCTTATTCTTCCTTAAATGTGATGGATGACGGAATCTGGGGAGACTTGTATTCTTCTCTTCCGAGATCAGTCACAAACCTGGTCTTATATGCTGCATTACCGTAGGAATCGTCCACGAAGAACAGCATCATTCCAAAAGATGAAGGATCGTATTCCGAGACGTCGAAGTTCTTTGCAAAATAGTAAGGGACATTGCTTCCGTCTCTGTAGGTCATCAGCTTGCCCTCGCTCAATACCATCCGCCTGATCTTCTTCGGGCCATTCTTGTCCCAGGTGAACATGTACACATGGAACTGCCTTGCAGCAAGCACTTCAGGCGTTCTTCCCGTTATCCAGATGTCGATCGTCTTTTTGCCGCCGTCATATCTGATGCCGATGTCAACAGAATCACTGTCCAGCCTGTTAGTGACCGGAGAAAGGTCAAATGCCGCCCTGTCGATAACTTTTCCGTTTATCTCATCGTAAAGCACGAAGTTGAAACCGTTCTCATCAAGAGAATATTCAGTCTTGTCTATTACGATCGAAGCAACATTGTCTGCGGAGGTAAGTTCAAACTTCGCGCCGCCAGGAAGAGACCCGTTCAATTCAACCTTCAGATTTGAAATGTCTTCATTGATAAGATCGGTGCCGACTGCCGCGCAGTAAGTGTTCTGTCCTGTGCCGTACAGCATGCAGGGAAGGCCGACTTCCTTAAACGAATCCTCGATCCATCTTGGCAGCGTTTCAGCAGATACTCCCTTTGTCGCTACAAGGAGCGTGACGTCTTTAAGTCCTGAGACCGTCTTCAGATAAGACTTCAAGCTGTCCTGCCTGAAGATCGAACGGCCGTCATCGTTCTCGTAGAAAACGTGCTCATCGCCATTGGAGTCCTTCGCGGTCAGCTTCATCCTTCCGCCAAACGCATCCCTGTATGAGAGTTCCGTTTTGAACGTCCCCTTCCACGTCTTGTCATTGCCGATAACGAAATCACAGGATCCCGCCTTCTTCCCGGAAGCGTCAAAGAATTCCCCTTTGACCGAGTCGATCACAAGCCCTGCCCTGTCTATTCCCCAGAAGCTTACTTCGATCGTGCCCGGTTCCTTATAAGCGCAATTCATCTCAAGGTAATCCAGATTCTCGAGGATCGATTTGGAAAGCGGGTCGTATTTCGCTATCTCGCGGAAGAACGCGCTGTCTTTCGTAAGCTCATCTTCAAGGGTCTTTCGGCCAAATCTTTCATAAAGCGTCGGGCTGTCGGAATAAAGATCAGTACCCAGTCCAAGCCTGTTTCCGCTTATCTTTGCGCCGATGGCCGCAAGTGTGGTCGGAAACATGTCGAATGTTGTATATTCCCTGTGCCTGTCATTTACAGGCTTTGCGGGGGAATTGATTATGTTCGTATAAGTACGCCTTTCGTATTCCTTATCCACGCCGTTGCAATAATCCGCATCCATCGTGATGTGGTCACCCGAAAGGATTATCGTCGTATCCTCATAGAAGTCCTGCTTTTGAAGCCACCTGACGAACTCCGTAACCTGGCGTGAAGAGCAGGCCATTACGTTTGAATACTGTGTATCGAACTTGTCGCCGCAAAGTCCGCAGACGTAGCCGTCCTCGAAATGAGTATCCGCCGTAAGGATCGTCAGGCAGAACGGCTTGTCCTTTGAAGCCATATCGGCGGCCTTTATCTTTGCGAACTCGAAAAGCTTGCTGTCCTCAAAACCCCACCAGACTTTGTAGCCCTTGGGAATGTAATTGTTCGCGGCTGCATGATCGTAATCGAAAAAGTCATCTATGCCGTGGCTCTTAAGATATGTCTTTCTGCTTCCGAACGAAACAGGAGAGCCGCACATAAATGCCTGTTCGTAACCCTCGTCCTTCAGGATATCGCCCAAAGCCCTGATGCCCGGATAGAACGAATCCGCATAAGTTGAAGCGGCATTGGTCTTTCCTCCCGCGATGGGAATGCCCGCGGTCTGCGCAACTATGCCGCTCATGGTATAAGTGGCACCCGTAATAACGTGTCCGCCGTTGAGGCGCTCATGACTGCCTTCAAAGCATTCGCCGTCTTCAAGCGCCAGTTCCCTTAACTCAGGGATAACGTCATTTATGAAATCACCGCCGTGAGCCTTGTCGGTAAAAGTGGTCTCCATCGATTCAAGATAGATATAGACAAGGTTGCGTTTCTTTCCGGGAAACTTCACGTTCTCCTTTGAAGGTGCGACATAGTAAGTATCGACAAAATCAGAGGTGCTGTTCTGCGACCTGATATATCTTAAAATGCCGTATCTCCTGTCTGCTCTTACCAGTTGTATGACTGACACAATCAGAGCAGCGGTTATGAGAATGACCGCAAAAGCCTTCCCGGCTTTTTCCTTTTTCTTTTTACGGAACAGAACGGACAAAACAACGAATAAGATTACTGCCGCAACAGTCGGAACAACGACTTTGAAGATGAACGCATTTATGACGTTCCCGGCCGTTCCTTCAAGCGGTGAACTTAAGTAAAAGACTATCTCATCGAAGGTAATGTCATGCCAGTATCCGAGAGTCCATGTGACCAGAAAGGCAATAAATGACAACAGCAAAAACACTGTTGCCGCCAGTATGAACCCTATCGTTTTTCCGCCTGATCTCTTCTTTTTCATCAGTCTTTTACAGATCCATCTTCATGAAGACTTCGGCCATGGCATTGTCGTTGTATCTGTCGATCTTTTCGAAGCCGAACTTCTCATAGAGCTTTAACGCATCCTCATATTTGAGCATGGAATCGAGCACTATCCTCTTAAAGCCGCGCGTCTTTGCTTCGTTTACGGAAACGCTCATGAGGAGGCTCCCCAGGCCCTTTCCCCTATAGTCTTTATGAAGATACAAAGCCTTGAGTTCCACGGTCTTTTCATCGATCTTCTTAAGAGCGACCGTACCTATGACCATGCCCTGATCGACCAGACAGTAGAACACTTCAAACGAATCTTTGATGTCGTTATAGAAGTAATGTTTTCCTGAAGGATCGAATCTTTTTCCAAGCTCGGTAAAGCAGCGGTCCGTGAAATCAAACACGCGCTGCTTATACTTTTCTTCGTACTGAACCAGCTTAACATCCATAAGGTTTCCGGTCACTTTTTCTCAGGTGCGGTAGGTGATCCCTTACTCCTTTTCGATCTCCATGAAGATGTCCACATCCGTGCGCTTGAATTCCTTGAAGCCGCACTTCTCATAGACGTGCTTCGCGCGCGGATTGTTCACATAAACGATGAGGTATATCCTCTTTAGTCCGAGTTCGTTAAATCCGTACTCGACGGATCTTTTCAGCGCTTCAGTTCCGTAACCCTTGTTCTGCATCTTGGCAGTCAAAGCGACACCCCATTCCGCTTCATCGAAAACACGGTTAAAGAACTCGATATTTCCGATGAATTCATTCGTGCCTTTCTCAAGCATCGAGTACATAGTCGAGGTGTTATCCATCTTATTCCTGATGTATTCGATCTCGTCTTCTTCGGTGTAAAGCTCGCGACTTTCTCCGATGAAGCGTGCAACGTTTTCAATATCGTTTACCATCTCAAGGTATTCCGGAACAAGGTCAAGCGTAGGTCTCACGTATATTATGTTTTCAGATTCAAATACCTTTTCCATATCGTTCCTCACAATGAAAATTTCATGTATCCACAGGTGAACGCGAAGAAATCGATTTTCTTCGTATAGAGGTGCTCCGCGCCGTAAGACTCATACCATTTTCTGAGAACCTGATTCTCCTCAACGATGCTGAGGTTAAGAGTCTTGCAACCCGCTTTGCGCGCCTGGTCCAATGCGTGCATGAGAAGTTCTTTGCCTATGCCGTTGTGCCTGTATTCGGGAAGCACCGAAAGGCTTCCCAGTTCGCATTCATTATTATCCTGCATCAGAAGATTATAGTAGCCGCAGAGAACCCCGTCTTTCTCATAAACGAACATCGGTCTGTGCTGCTCGTCCAACTGTTTTATAAATCTTTCATCACATGCCGCGAACGCAACAAAATGAGGCGAGTTTTCCTTCGTAAGACCAAACTCGTCAGCTACCGTCTGAAAGCTCTTTCTTAAGATCTCCACGCAAACCGGGATCTCTTCCCTTCTCATTTTCCTTATCATCTTTCCCCTCCGGAATCATGTAGAGATTATATCAGACTATCTCGAAAGTCTCCGTTATCTCAAAGCCGTTCCGCTCGTACAGACTTATCGCCTTCCGGTTCCACTGTGCAACGTGAAGGATTATCTTTTCACTTTTTATGTTTTCCAGCGCCCAGAGAAGGATCTGTTTACCGTAGCCTTTGTTTTGAAATTCAGGCGCCACTATGAGATCGTCGATCTCTGAACCCTTTAGTGCGACGCTTCCGATGAGTTCTTCATCTTTCATGAGCAGAT
>JAILIB010000103.1 GCA_024695505.1 Saccharofermentans sp. | reverse complement strand
GGAATTGGGTCTTGAACTTAATGAAGACAACATGGGAAACATAAAGGAACTCATCGACAAATGCATCGAGGATCCTTCTTTCAAGGACGGACGTGACAAGGCCCGCTCCGAGACATGGGTACACATCGGTGAAGGCGCAGTAAGATCTGTTGATTTTGTTTTGAAGAAATACGATGAAGTGGTAAAGAAAGCTTCAGAAGAGAAAGCCGTTTCCGAAAAAGGCAAAGCCAAATCAAAGAAACCCGTTTCGAAGCGTAAAGAGAGTAAAAAGAGCGAAAAGAAATGACCTTCATTTCCGTTCTCTACACGCTGATAATAGCGCCTCTCGAACTCCTGTTTGAAGTTATCTTCTCGATCGCAAACAGGCTTATCGGGAACGCGGGATTATCGATAATATTCTTAAGTCTTGCCGTAAACTTTCTCGTCCTTCCCCTCTACAAAAGAGCAGACGAGCTTCAGGCAGAAGAACGCGACATACAGACGAATATGGCTTCGCGTCTCAAGCATATAAAGTCAACCTTCAAAGGCGATGAGCGTTTCTTCATGATCCAGGAATATTACCGCATAAACCACTACAAGCCTGTTTATGCGTTAAAGAGTTCCTTGTCCGTTCTCCTTCAGATACCGTTCTTCATCGCAGCATACAATCTCCTGTCGGGCATGCAGGGTCTTCAGGGAATGAGATTCGGCTTCATACCCGATCTCGGCAAGGAAGATGCCCTGTTCATGATAGGAAACTTTCCCGTTAACGTGCTTCCTATCCTGATGACGTTGATCAATATAGTTTCCGGAATAATCTATACCAAAGGACATCCGGTAAAAGAAAAAGTTCAGGTATATGGACTTGCAGCGGTCTTCCTTATACTGCTCTACAGGTCACCTTCAGGACTTGTCTTCTACTGGCTCCTCAACAACGTATTCTCACTCGTGAAGAACGTCTTCTACAAGCTTAAAGATCCTAAGAAGGCATTGAATATAGTCCTTGCCATTGCAGGTCTGGCGGTCATTATCTCATCACTGATAAGGACCGATCTGGACGCGAGGCAGAAAGTGCTTCTGTCTATAGGCGGAATCCTTCTTGCACTTCCGCTCGCAACGGGATTCATCAAGAAAAAGGAAGATCAAAAACCGGTTCAAAAGAACACAGGAGCATTTGTTGCAGGAACCATTCTGATGGCTTTGGTTACGGGGCTTTTTATTCCCTCTGCTGTAATAGATGCTTCCACGCTTGAGTTTGTTGATTTTGTCCAGGTTTCCAACCCGGTCCTCTATATCTTAAATGCGATGCTGTTGTCTTTTGGAAGCTGGGTGCTTTGGGGCGGTGTATTCTATTTCTTTGCCGGCGATAAGACTAAAGCATTATTCAGCAAAGCGGTATGGATCATATGCGGGATATCCATCGCCGATTACATGCTGTTCGGAACAAAGCTCGGCAACCTGTCTTCAACGCTGCAGTATGACATTTCACCGTCTTTCAAACTCTCGGAACACCTGGTCAATTTAGGCGTGATAACCGTTATCATTGTTGTTTTCAGTTTTTTATATGCCAAGATCGGAAATCTCGTGAAATACGTTTTATGTATCGGGATCCTGGCGGTGTTTTATATCGGCTTCATGAACTCCAGCAGTGTTATGGGTTCCTACACGGGTTTCTGGCTTTATTCGAAATATCCGACAGACCTGCTGTCAGTACCTTTGAGTACTAGCGGTAAAAATGTTATCGTAATGTTCATTGACCGTGCAATGGGCACACAGGTCCCGTATATATTAAATGAGAAACCTGAGCTGAAAGAAAAGTTTGACGGCTTCACATATTATCCGAATACGATCTCTTACGGACCTACTACGCTTATCGGATCTCCCGCATTATATGGCGGCTATGAATATACCCCTTCAAACATCAATGCCAGAAATACGGAAACGCTCAGAGACAAACAAAACGAAGCGCTGAAAGTCTTGCCGGTCCTTTTTTACAATAACGGTTATTCCATTACCATAAGCGACCCGGCATTTGCCAATTATAAGATCATTACGGATGCTTCGATATATGACGATTATCCTGATTTCCACTGCTGTACGTCCATAAACATCCTGAATTATTACAACTGGGATAAGAGCAGCGATAATACGGGAAATGTCGTAATGCGTGTGAATGAGATCCGCAACCGCAACTTCTTCATCTTTGCGCTGATGAAGGTCTCCCCGCTGGTCCTGCAGGAAACGATCTATGACGGAGGCCTGTATAATGAAGCGGTTTCGGCATCCGGTTCCGGCGGTTCCTCTGCTGCTTTTTCCATTGTTCAGACTGAATACGGTGTCTCAAAGAGCAAGGGATACAACATGTGGTTTCTTAATGCGTATGCTGCATTAAACAATCTTTCTAATCTGACGGTGATAAATGACAGCAAGAAAGACACATTCATTATGATGTATAACGACATTACGCATAGTCCAAGCCTTTTGCAGGAACCGGATTATACGCCTTCAGCTGACATCGACAACACGGAATATGATACTGACATGGTCAGCCGTTATACGTTAAACGGTAAGACCATGAAGATGGAGAATTACCTGCAGTCGTCTCATTATCACGCAAACATGGCTGTCTTCCTTACACTCGGCGAGTGGTTTGATTATTTGCGTGAAAAGGGAGTCTACGATAACACGAGGATTATACTTGTGAGTGACCATGGACATAATCTCGGGCAGTTTGATGTCAAGTGCAATGACCGTGACATGGAATTCTTCATGCCTCTTTTAATGTTTAAGGATTTCAATGCCAAAGGCTTTACTGTCAATGAAGACTTCATGACCAACGGTGATACGCCTGTCCTCGCAACTGCAGGGATCATCAGGGATCCCGTCAACCCCTTTACCGGAAAGCCGCTGAATTCAAATGCCAAAAACGGACCGCAAACGGTATTCCACCCGAATGAATGGGATCCTGCAGGAGGCGGTCTGACAACTTTCCCCGAAGGCGACTGGTATACCTTATCAGGCAAGGATCCGCATATCGCCGAAAACTGGAAATATGCGGGAAGGAAATAGTATTTTAAGTAAACTATTTCTGAGAAATGCGCGTATATCTGAACAAACCGCCTTTGCCGTGATATTATTGTCCCGTATGTGATTTCGCGAGGGAGGGTGTTTATATGCGCGAAAAATGGTCATCAAGATCAGCTTTTATCCTGGCAGCAATAGGTTCTGCCGTTGGTT
>JAILIB010000079.1 GCA_024695505.1 Saccharofermentans sp. | reverse complement strand
TGTTTTTTGGTTTAGTGTTTGTTTGTTTGATGGCTTCATTATTGCAGTGAAAAAGGCCCCAAACCATCAGCAATGCAAGGCCTTACTGATGCTTAATCAACACCCCGGAACACGAGTGTCGATTATCTGCAAAAAAGTTTGAAAAACACTTTGGAAAAACACAAAAAACAGGCACGGATACCCGTGCCTGTCTTGATTATAGATATATAAATATCAGATCTCGATGCTGCCCGTGAAGACCTTTTCGCAGTTGCCGGTCATGTAGACCGCATCATCGGTGTAGTTGATGATGAGTTCGCCGCCGCGGAGGATGACCTTGATGTCTTCGCCCTTCTTGCAGTAGCCGTTGAGGCATGCTGCTACTGCAGCTGCGCACGCGCCTGTACCGCATGCGAGCGTCTCGCCGGAACCTCTCTCCCAAACACGCATCTTCAATGTGTGCTCGTCGATGACCTTGATGAACTCGGTGTTGACTCTCTCGGGGAAAATCTTGTGCGTCTCGAAATCGGGGCCGATCTTTTCGAGGTCGAGAGCATCGACCAGGTCAGTGAAGATAACCGCGTGCGGGTTGCCCATCGAAACGCATGTGATGTTGTAGGTTTTTCCGTTGTAATCGACAGGACGGTTGACGATAACATCGCCGTCAAGCGTTACGGGGATCTTTGAAGGCTCAAGGATCGCCTTGCCCATATCGACCTTTACGCGTACGACTTCGTCGCCCAGGGTCATGAGCTCGAGCTTCTTGATGCCGCTCTTTGTCTCGACCGTCATGTGCTTCTTCTTGTGGCCTGCAACGTCGTACATGTACTTGCCGACGCAGCGGATCGCGTTGCCGCACATATTGCCTTCCGAACCGTCTAAGTTGAACATGATCATGCGGCAGTCAGCGACACGTGAAGGCGCGATGAGGACGATGCCGTCACCGCCTACGCCGAAGTGTCTGTCGGACATGTAGACTGAAAGTGATTCAGGTGAAGAGACCATCTTTTCGAGGCAGTCGATGTAGATGTAATCGTTGCCGCATCCCTGCATCTTCGTGAAGTTGATGACCTTCCTCTTCTCACGCATGTTGTTGATGTCAACGAGCTCTGTGTTGATCTCGCTGTATCTGCTCATGAGTGAGTCTGCAAGAGCGTCAGCGGTATCGATAGCCGTGAGGCAGGGAATTCCGAGCATGACTGCACGGCGGCGGAGCTTGACGGAATCGCGTGCGGGCAGACGGCCCTTTGCCGATGTCGAAATGATGTAATTTACCTTGCCGCTTTCGAGGAGCGTCATGGTGTTGTTCGTGTCTGATTCGTGGATCTTGTGAACTACTTCGACCTTCATGCCGGCTGCTTCAAGAGCTTTTGCGTTGCCCGGTGTTGCGTAAAGATTGAATCCGAGCGAATCGAATTTTTTGGCGACTTCGACGATCTCAGACTTGTCTGAATCACGTACGGTGATGAGAACGCCGCCGTGCTTGTACATCTTGTAACCGGCTGCTACGAGGCCCTTGAAAAGAGCTTCGGAAAGGTTGCGGCCGACACCAAGGACTTCACCCGTGGACTTCATTTCAGGTCCGAGCTGCGTATCAACGTCAGTGAGTTTCTCGAATGAGAAAACAGGAACCTTGACGCATGTATAAGGTGACCGGCGGTAGAAGCCTACGCCGTAATCCATGTCTGCAAGCTTTTCGCCCAAAGATACCCTGATCGCGCAGTCGACCATCAGAACGCCCGTAACCTTGCTCATGTAAGGAACGGTACGTGACGCACGCGGATTGACCTCGATGACGTAGATCTGGTCGTCCTTTACGATGTACTGGATGTTTACGATACCGATCGAAGCAAGACCTTCGCAAAGTGCTCTTGTCGTGTCAACGAGCTTCTTTGCCATACGGTCGTAGATGTGCTTTGCGGGGTAAACTGCGATGGAGTCACCGGAGTGGATTCCGGCTCTTTCTATATGCTCCATGATGCCCGGAATGAGGACGTCGTGGCCGTCGTAGATCGCATCGACCTCGATCTCTCTGCCCTGGATGTATTTGTCGATCAGGACAGGGTTTTCGATGCCCTGCGAAAGGATTATGTTCATGTATTCCTCAACGTCGTCGTCGTGGAAAGCGATGGTCATGTTCTGGCCGCCTAAAACGTACGAAGGACGCAGAAGGATCGGGTATTCCAAGGTGTGCGCAGCTTCGAAAGCCTCTTCCTTTGTGAGGACCGAGAAGCCCTTCGGCCTTGCGATCCCGAGCCTTTCGAGGAGTTCGTCGAATCTCTCGCGGTCCTCTGCCATGTCGATCGAATCAGCGGATGTTCCGATGATGTTGATGTTGTTCTGTGCAAGCGTCTTTGTAAGCTTGATCGCGGTCTGTCCGCCGAATGCAACGACTACGCCGACAGGGTTTTCCTGCGCGATGATGTTCAACACATCTTCAGGTGTCAGAGGCTCGAAATAGAGTCTGTCACCGGTGTCGAAATCGGTCGAAACAGTCTCAGGGTTGTTGTTGATGATGACGACCCTGTATCCGAGTTCACGGAGCGCGTGTACGCAGTGAACTGCAGCGTAGTCGAACTCGATTCCCTGACCGATCCTGATCGGGCCGGAACCGATAACGATGACGGTCTTGGCATCGCCTGTATCTTCGATCGAAGCCTCGTTCTCACCGCCTGCCGCAGCAGAATTATATGTCGCGTAGAAGTAAGGCGTGACAGCCTCGAACTCGCCTGCGCAGGTATCGACCATCTTATATGTAACGGACACGAGATTCTTGAATTCAGCAACTGATCTTCCCGAGATCCTCTCGAGCGCTTTGTCAGTAAATCCAAGCTTCTTGCCCTTGATGTATAGATCAGCGTCAATATTTTCGGAGATCGCCTTTTCGTATGTGACGAGGTTCCTGATCTTGCTCAGGAACCAGTTGTCGATCATGGTTATCCGGTGGATCTTATCAAGGTCGAAGCCTCTGTAAAGACCTTCAGCAACATAGAAGATCCTCTCGTCAGTCGTCTTTCCGATGCCCTCCCAGATGTCCTCGTCAGAGTGATCCTTGAGCTTGGGAAGCCTTACGGTGTCAACGGAGATCTCAGCGCCTCTGAGAGCCTTCATGAGTGCGCTCTCGAAAGAGTCGGAGATCGACATGACTTCGCCGGTT
>JAILIB010000078.1 GCA_024695505.1 Saccharofermentans sp. | reverse complement strand
AACCGGCGAAGTCATGTCGATCTCCGACTCTTTCGAGAGCGCACTCATGAAGGCTCTCAGAGGCGCTGAGATCTCCGTTGACACCGTAAGGCTTCCCAAGCTCAAGGATCACTCTGACGAGGACATCTGGGAGGGCATCGGCCACACAACGGACGAGAGACTTTTCTATGTTGCGGAAGGACTTTTCAGAGGCTTCGACCTTGATAAGATCCATCAGATAACCATGATCGACAACTGGTTCCTGAGCAAGATCAGGAACCTCGTCACATACGAGAAGGCGATCTCGGAAAATATCGATGCCGATCTATATATCAAGGGCAAGAAGCTTGGATTTACTGACAGAGCGCTCGAGAGGATCTCGGGTTCTTCCGTTGCCGGATTCAAGGATCTCGTGTCCGTCACATATAAGATGGTCGATACCTGCGCAGGCGAGTTCGAGGCCGTAACGCCCTACTTCTACGCAACATATAATTCAGTTGCGGCAGGCGGCGAGAACGAGGCCTCGATCGGGAATGCCGGCAACGCAAAGACCGTCATCGTTATCGGCTCCGGCCCGATCAGGATCGGTCAGGGAATCGAGTTCGACTATGCCGCTGTCCACTGCGTACATGCGCTCCGCGAGTTAGGTTACAGGGTCGTCATCATCAACAACAACCCCGAGACTGTCTCGACGGATTTCGATACCGGCGACAGACTTTATTTCGAGCCTCTGACTCCTGAAGATGTTCTTAACATCATCGCCCAGGAGAACCCCGTAGGCGTTGTCGTTGCGTTCGGCGGACAGACTGCCATCAAGCTCACCAAGACGCTTGCGCAGAACAATATCAACATCATCGGAACATCCGCCGATTCGATCGATATGGCTGAGGACCGCGAGAGATTCGACGAACTTCTCGAAAGGCTCGGCATCGCAAGGCCGAAGGGCTTTTCCGTTCTCACGAAGGAAGAGGCTTTCGAAGCTGCGCACACTCTTGAATACCCGATCCTTCTGCGTCCTTCGTACGTTTTAGGCGGCCAGAACATGACCATCGCTTTCCATGACGATGACGTTGAGGAATACATGAACATCATCCTCGATCAGGGAATCGAGAATCCTGTCCTGATCGACAAATACATCCAGGGAAGAGAGATCGAGGTTGACGCCATCTACGACGGCCACGACGTCCTCATTCCGGGCATCATGGAGCATATCGAAAGAGCCGGAATCCACTCCGGTGACTCCATCGCAGTTTACCCCGCAAAGCACATCTACGACCGTATGGCAAAGAAGCTCGTTGACACGACAAGAGCACTTTGCGAAGGCCTTGCTTCGATCGGTATCGTAAACATCCAGTACATCGTAAAGGACGATCAGATCTACGTCATCGAGGTCAATCCGCGTGCGTCACGTACCGTTCCTTACATGAGCAAGGTTACGGGCGTTCTCATGGTCGACTGCGCGATCAGGGTATCTTTGGGCGAAAAGCTTGCAGACATGGATTACGGCGTAGGCTTCTACCGCCAGTCGCCTTACACATGCGTCAAGGTTCCTGTTTTCTCATTCGAGAAACTCACTGACGTTGATACGCAGCTCGGACCTGAAATGAAGTCCACGGGTGAAGTTCTTGGTGTCGGCCGCAACCTTTCCGAAGCACTTTTCAAGGGCCTTGTTGCAGCCGGTTACAAGATGTACAAGCACGGCGGCGTTCTCATCACCGTACGTGATTCAGACAAGTCTGAGATCGTCGAAGTCGCCAAGAAATTCGATTCGCTCGGATTCAATCTTTACGCAACACCGGGCAACGCAAAAGCTCTTGAAGCGGCCGGCATGAAGGTCGAAGTGGTCCACAAGATCCACGAATCAGAGACGAACAACACCATGACGCTTCTTGAGAGCGGCAAGGTCAATTACATCATTTCGACATCGGCAAAGGGCCGTCTGCCCGCGCGCGATTCAGTCAAGCTCCGCCGCCGCGCGGTCATGCTCGGCATACCCTGCCTCACGGCTATCGATACCGCAGACGCGCTTGCTGATTCACTCATGTCCAGATACAGCGAGATCAACACCGAGCTCGTCGACATCAACAACATGCGCGAAAAGAGAAAGGTCATCAACTTCACGAAGATGCAGGGCTGCGGCAACGACTACATCTACATCGACTGCCTCGACAAGATGGTTGCATCACCCGAGTCGCTTTCCGTCTACATGTCTGACCGCCACTTCGGCGTAGGCGGTGACGGCATCGTCCTGATCGCGCCTTCACGCGTCGCTGACTGCCGCATGATCATGTTCAACCTGGACGGTTCGGAAGGCAATATGTGCGGCAACGCGATCCGCTGCGTCGGCAAGTACATGTACGATGTCGCGGGCCACAAGAAAAAACATATGACGGTCGAGACAAAGAGCGGCATCAAGAAGCTCGAGCTCATGACTCTTGGCGACGAAGTTGTGCGCGTCAAAGTCGACATGGGCAAGGCCATTCTTGAGCCTTCGAAGATCCCCGTAACTCTTGACGGCGACATGATCGTCAACCGCCCCGTTGACTACAACGGAAAGACTTACAATATCACATGCGTTTCGATGGGCAACCCGCACGCGGTTATTTTTACTGACTTAGTCGATGCGCTCGATCTCGAAAAGATCGGCCCCGACTTCGAGACGCACAAGATCTTCCCCGAGAGAGTCAACACCGAGTTCATCAAGGTCATCGACGATCACACATTGAAGATGCGCGTATGGGAGAGAGGCTCCGGCGAGACTCTCGCTTGCGGCACCGGCGCCTGCGCGGCAGCAGTCGCGGCATGCCTCAACGGTTACTGCAAAAAGGGCGATGACATCAAGGTCATCCTGCGCGGCGGCGAGCTCATCATCCGATACACCGACGATGCAGTCTACATGACAGGCAACTGCGAGAAGGTCTTCACGGGCAGCATCGAGATCTGATCCGTTGTTATCTCAAAAACTAAAGCAGGCGCTGTAACGGCGCCTGCTTTTTTACTGACAAGTCCTCTGTAACGTCCTCTGTTTTACGCAAAACAGAGGACCAAACTGGGGATTTTTGCATTTTTCACCCTTTGTTCTCTGATACGTCCTCAGTTTTGTTTCAAACAGAGGACCAAACAGAGGACCAAACAGGAGATGAAGCGCCCTCCGGTGAAAAATAAAACAAAAAGGTTGCGCCGCACGGACGCAACCTTTCTTAAAAGAAATAACCAAACTTACTTCTTCAGCGAAGCCTTTACCAATCCCATGAACAGCGGGTGGGGCTTATTCGGGCGGGACTTGAACTCGGGGTGATACTGCACGCCGACGAAAAACGGGTGCGATGCATACTCGACGGTCTCAACAAGCAGACCATCGGGTGAGAGGCCGCTGATCGTAAGGCCGGCGGCAGTCAGTTCGGAACGGTAATCGTTATTGAATTCATATCTGTGCCTGTGACGCTCGTTGATCGAAAGTGAGCCGTAGCATTCTTCCATCTTCGTGCCGGCGGTGATGCTGCAGGGATAGCTGCCGAGACGCAGTGTGCCGCCCTTTTCGACTTCGTCGCTCTGGCCTGGCATGAAGTCGATGACTTTGTGCGCAGACTCGGGGTCGAATTCGTTTGAATTTGCGTCAGCATAACCCAAGAGATTGCGTGCCGCTTCGATGACCGCGATCTGCATGCCGAGACAGATGCCGAGGTAGGGGACGCCGGACTCGCGGCAGTACTGCGCGGTGAGGATCATGCCTTCGATTCCTCTTCCGCCGAAGCCGCCGGGGACGATGACGCCGTCAACGCCGCATAGGATCTCCTTGTAGTTATCTGCGTTTATTCCTTCGGAATCGATCCACTTGATGTTGACCGTTGCGTCATTGAAATAGCCTGCGTGATGTAGCGCCTCGGCGACTGAAAGATATGCGTCGTGGAGCTGGGTGTACTTGCCGACGAGGCCGATCGTTACGCTGTTTGATGGCGCGAGTATGCGGTTGATGAGCGATTCCCATTCGGAAAGATCCGGCGGAGGGCAGTCGAGGTCCAGTTCGCGGCAGACTATGTCGGACATGCCGGAGCGCTCGAGCATGAGAGGTGCCTCGTAGAGAATGGGGAGCGTGGTATTCTCGATGACGCAGTCTTCCTTGACGTTGCAGAAGTGCGCGATCTTGCCGAAGATGCTCATGTCTTCGATCTTTTCGTCGGTGCGCAGAACGATGATGTCAGGCGTGATGCCCATGCCCTGGAGTTCCTTTACGGAGTGCTGCGTGGGCTTTGTCTTGTGCTCGCCGGATGCTTTGAGGTAGGGGAGGAGGCAGACGTGGATGTAGAGGGAATTTTCGCGGCCGACCTCGTTGCCGACCTGTCTGATCGCTTCGATGAAGGGCTGGCCCTCGATGTCTCCGATCGTGCCGCCGACTTCAGTGATTACGACGTCCGCGCTGCTCTGGCGGCCGACGTTGTAGATGAATCTTTTGATCTCGTCAGTGACGTGCGGGATGATCTGAACCGTTGAACCGAGATATTCGCCGCGGCGTTCTTTCGCGATTACGTTGGAGTACACTTTGCCGGTCGTGAGGTTCGAAAACTTGTTCAGGTCCTCATCGATGAATCTTTCGTAATGACCTAAGTCGAGGTCGGTCTCGGCACCGTCCTCTGTGACGTAGACTTCGCCGTGCTGGTAGGGGCTCATCGTGCCGGGATCCACGTTGATGTAGGGGTCGAGCTTCTGGGCAGCGACTTTGAGTCCGCGCATTTTAAGCAGTCTTCCGACGGAGGCTGCCGTGATACCTTTTCCAAGGCCCGAAACAACACCTCCTGTAACAAAGATGTACTTGGTCATAGTGGTTACTCCTTGTATTTAGCTATAATTTCTTCAGCTATTTTGCGTTTGGTGCTGCGGGAGTTCATCGCGAGTTTTTCGAGGAACCTGTGAGCACTGTTCTCGTCCATATCTTCCTTTTCCATGAGGAGGAGTTTAGCGCGGTTTACGAGCTTGATCTCTTCGATCTTCTCCTCGAAAGACTGGGCCTTGATCTCCATCTTTTTGAGTCTCTGGCGTGTTGCGCAGATGAGCTTGAGCGACTGGGAAACGATGGCTTTGCTCGTTGGTTTAGAAAGAGCCAGAACGCCGTATTCCTCGGCCTTTGCGGAGATCTCGTCATATATGGCTGCGTCAAGGAAAAGGAGTACGCCGATACCTGTCTCACTTGCTACGTCGACGGCAAGGTTGGCACCTCTTTCATCCTTAAGCGGCGCGTTAACGATCAACAGATCGTAACTGATGTTGTCGAGCCTGCGCCGTGCCGCACCCGCGGAATTGACGACGTCAACCGGCCCGAATTCATTCGAGGGGAGAAGGGACAGGAGCACCTGGTCAAACTTCTCGTTTGACGATGCTATAAGAACGCTCATCTGCAGTTCTTTAGGCATACCCGCTCCCCT
>JAILIB010000074.1 GCA_024695505.1 Saccharofermentans sp. | reverse complement strand
GCGATGGACAAAGGCAGCGCGATTATCGCCACGATTATTCCTGCTACGATATCCTTAACGAGCTGAGAACCCGAATAGTCCTTCAGCACAGAAAAAAGCTTCGGCTTAAATTCTTTCATACATACCCCTTGTGGTTACCGCTTTGATCAAACCACCGAATTATAAGAATTTGGGGTACTTCAATCAATTCTTATATTGCACGAATGTAAGAGCGTTTGCAGTGCCTGCAGTAAACGGTTTGGCTATATGGCGATATTTGAGGCCGGAACCCGTTTGAAAACTGGCGCACATACTAAAATCAAAAAAACAGCATTTTAGTATGTGCAATTAGGCCTGTTTGACGCTTGAATCGAAGAAATGCACATACGAAAACTTAGTTTTCTTCATTTTAGTATGTGCGTTTCAGCTTTTTGGGGGATATTGGCACAAAAATGCACATACGAAAAACGATTATTACGCATTTTCGTATGTGCATCCGTTTTATATATCCTGTGAACCTGAATCTATTCGGTAGTTTTCAGTTTTACAACGAAACCCTTTGTATAGCCGTCAACGGCGCACAGCAAAACAGACCCGCCGTGCCTGTCGATGACGCGCTTGGTGATGGCCAAACCCAAGCCTGTGCCGCGGCCCGGAGTCCTTGAGGAATTCTCAGTCATGAACGGCTCGAAAACGTCTTCGCCGGTGGGGATCTCAGCACCGGTGTCAGCGATCGTTATCACGCAGTGGTCGCCGTCCAAGGCCGCGCGGGCCAGCATCTTTATGCCGTCGGGATTGTGTTTGTAAGTGTTGGTGATGAGGTTGGTGAACGCGCGATGAAGATCGCGGCGGTCCGCGTCAATGTAGATTGCGGTTTCGGGAATGTCGATGTCGACTTCAATTGAATGCTCTTCAAGCGAGCCGTAATTGTCAGCGACGGTCTCGCGGAGAAGCGCACATACGTCAAGCTTTTCAAGCTTTGGCTGATACTCTTCGGTGCCCAGCTGCGAGTACTCGAAAAGCTCGTCGACGAGGTCGTTCATGTTGCCTGACTTGCTGCTTATGATGCCGTAGATCTCGGCTTTCTCAGAATCGGGGATCTTGCCGTCGGACAGGGCTTTGGCAAAGCCGCTGATGGAAGTGATCGGGGTCTTTAAGTCGTGTGCGACTGATGCGTAGAGAAGGTTGTTCTCCCTGATCTGGCGCTCACTTTCTTTGCGGATCTCGTTGCGGATAAGCATGTAGAAGACCAGGGCGCTCAGGATGAAGATCGCGATCCTCAGAAGGAGAAAACCCAATACCGCGGGGACTGCGAAGCGCTCGTTTGATTCAATAAGAACGGTCATTTTCTCGCCTAAGGCATCCAACATAGGATCGATGATCCCGTTGATCAGGGTGATCACGCAGAACCAGATTACGACTTTGAGCCGGAGCTTTGCCATGCCGGATCTATTCTTCATAACGGTACCCGAGGCCCCTTATCGTCTTGATGTGCTCAGCGCCGACCTTGTCCCTTAAGCGGCTGATTATGACGCGAATCGTGTTGTCGTCAACGGTCTCTTGATCGTACCATCCGGTCTCGTAGATCTGCTCTTTCGTGAAGACGCGCTTGGGCTGCCTCATCATGAGCTCCAGGACCTTAAGCTCAGCCTTGGTGAGAGGGGTGACGGTATCGCCCTTTTTGACGCTGCACTCGGCGAGATCGAGCGTCACGTCACCGACTGTGATGACATCGGAGGCTGAAACGGGCGAGGTCATGCCCAGCCTTCTTTTCTGGGCGTTTATCTTCGCTATGACCTCGAGCGGCTCGAAAGGCTTGGTCACGTAATCGTCTGCTCCGATGTCCATACCGAAGATCCTGTCTGACAGGCCGACCTTTGCCGAAATGATTATGACCGGGATGTATTTGTCCTTTCTTTCGCGGATCTTTTTTATGAGCTGATAGCCGTCGATCTTGGGCATCATGATGTCTACGACCGCGACGTCGACGGGAGCGGAGTTCAGGACAGCGAGAGCCTGCGCCCCGTCATTTGCCTCGAGAACGTTATATTCATTCGCGTCAAGATAGACTTTGAGAAGCCTGATTATCTCTTTTTCGTCGTCGGCTATCAGAAGATTAAGCATCGTCGGTGACCTCGTTTTTTGCTGAGAATATTTTACATCACTTGAGCTCTTCTTTCCCGAACTTGACGTAAGAGAGGACCAGGACGGCTATGCATGCGATCACTGCGGATGAAAGCGCCATCAGAACGTTCTTGTTGCTTACGTCGGCTATGACGAAGATCGCCTGGCCAGCGGGCAGCATACGCAGGTATTTTTCCGCCCATGAATGTTCGATGAGGGTCTGCGCCGCGAAGTTGAGCGCCATCATGAGCATGAGGTTTAAGCCGATGGCTCCGCCCAAGTGCCTTATATACATGGATGAGAGGAAGCACGCTGAGGCATAGGCGACCTCGACGACTGCGAGGACCGCGGCCCTTCCGATGATCGATCTTGCAAAGGTTCCTTCGATTCCTCCGGTGCCCTTCATGGCGAAAGCGACCGCCGTGCTTACTGCTATGGAAACGGTGCTGAACAGCGCGGTTGCTGCCGAATATGAAAGGAACTTGGCAAGGAGGATCTTTATCCTGGAGTTTCCGGCCATGACCGCCGCCTGGATCTTGCGGCCCTCAAAAGCGCCCGTTACGTGCACGCCTGCGAAAACGCCGATGATGAACATCATGAAGCTGGTGTAGTTGTTAAGGCCTTCGAGATACGCTTCATAGCCCGTGAAGCCTTCGCCTTTCAGCGTTATCGCCAGCATCAGTGCAGGGATTGCGACCAATGCCGCTCCCGTGATCCAAAACGCTTTCGAAGAAAAAGTCTGCTTAAGTTCCCATTTGAATAAACTGCCCATCATGCGCCCCTCCCCAGAAGTTCCATATAGTATTCTTCCAAAGTCCTCTCGTGCTTTGCCAGATGCGTCACGAGGATCCCTTTTTCGTACATCAGTTTTGCTACGTCTTTTGTTCCGGCATTTCCGAAGATCCTGATCGAATTCTCGTCAAGATCGGCCGGACCTATCCCGCCGGCCTTAAGTGCCTCAAGCGCTCTGCCGTTGCTCTCCGTTTCCAGGATTACGTGCGTCGTGCAAAAAGAGTCGAGCTCGTCCTTCGTGAGCGTGGACAAGATGCGCCCGTGGGAGATCATTATGTAGTCTGTCGCGAGCTGGTAGAGCTCGGTGAGGATGTGAGACGAGATGACGATCGTGATGCCGTCGTCCCTGCAAAGAGAAAGCAGGAGCTCTCTTACTTCGACCATTCCCATAGGGTCGAGGCCGTTGACCGGCTCGTCCAGGATAAGGAGTTCCGGGCTGTTGATGAGCGCCATGGCGATGCCCAGTCTCTGCTTCATTCCGAGTGAGAAGTCGCCGACCTTCTTGTTTTTCACGTCACCCAGGCCGACCCTTTCAAGGAGCTTTTCGATCCTTGAGCCGTCCTTGTTTCCGTAAAGGAGCTGCTGGGATTTGAGGTTCTCTTTTGCTGACTTGTGGAGCTCTAATATCGGGTGTTCGACAAGGCAGCCCATCTTGCGCCTCGCATGTATAAGACCTGCTTTATCGGACTTTCCGAAAAGCTCGACGGAGCCCTGTTCGATGGAGCTCAGTCCCGTTATCGCCCTGATAGTTGTCGTCTTGCCCGCGCCGTTTTCTCCTATGAATCCGTAGATCCTGCCTTTTTTGACTTCGAAAGACACGTTGTCGAGCGCGGTCTTGGCGCCGTATCTTTTCGTAAGGCCCGTGATCTTCAATATGGTATCGTCCATTTTCGTTCCTCCCGTTTGGTTTTGCCCTGATGTTAAGGCCCAAACGTTAAACGGAAGATGGAGAAAGATTAACCGGACATTAAATTTCGCCATGCCG
>JAILIB010000001.1 GCA_024695505.1 Saccharofermentans sp. | reverse complement strand
AGTAGAGCCCCGTGCCGCCCACTATGACGATCGGCACGTCGGCAGGCACCGCAGACGCCCATTCCGCCGCGGCACGCAGCCAGGCGCCGGACGAGAATTCCTCCGCCGGGGTCACAAGATCCACCCCGCCCATGTGAAACTCCGCAATCTCCTCCGGCGGAGGCTTCGCCGTTCCGATGTCCATGCCGCGGTATACGAGCATGGAGTCCGCGCTGAGGATCCACGCGCCCATCTCGCGCGCGAGCTCCGCCGCGATCGCGCTCTTTCCGCTCGCCGTCGGCCCGGCCAGCAGATACGCCCACCTCTCGTTCTTGCTTTCGCCTTGTGTTTTAGTCTCAATCACAACGCCGCGTATTATACCAAATCCCCCGCCTCTCCACGGCAAACAGCCGCAAACACAAAACCTCATCTGGTCCACAATTTGCAAATTGTGGGCCAGCCCGCCTCCGCAACTTGTCCGTCATGCTATCGAGGCAGTTGCAAAACACGGTAGGGCGGTCGCCCCGCGACCGCCGCGGACATATCCCCCAGCCACAGGCACCCCTGTAGCCACCGCTTGCGCGGCTCGCTCCGCTCGGGGGATACGTCCGCGAAGCGGGTGCTCTGGCAGGGGTGCGCCGTCCCTACCAAGTTGGCGATAGGTTTTCAACTGCCTCTATCACATCTCGACCGTCACCTTGAAGAATCGGTGGAGCGCATTCGTCGGGTACTGCATGAGCTGTGCGCCGTAGCAGATTCCGAGTACAGGGATGCCGAGGCTGAACAGTTCAGCGGAGCATCTGGGCGCATTGTCCTCAAACACAACGTCAGGGCCGCCCGTAAGGATGATTCCAGTGGGATTTAAAGCCTTGATCTCCTCGATCGGCATTGTGTAAGGGCGAACTTCACTGTATACGGAGAGTTCACGGACGCGGCGTGCGATAAGCTGGTTGTACTGGCCGCCGAAGTCCAGTACAAGGATCATTTCTTTTTCAGCCATATAGCCTCGATATTATCTGAAGATTATCTCTTCTCTTGCAGGACCTGTGGATACGATGGAAATGTGTACTCCGAGCTGCTTCTCGATGAACTCGACGTAGTCACGTGCTTCCTGAGGGAGCTGGTTGTAGTCGGTCATGCCTCTGATCTCGCCCTTGCCCTTCCATGAAGGCAGGTACTCGATAACAGGCTTGCACTTCTCGATCTTTGTGGGATTCGGGAAGTCCTTGATTATCTCGCCGTCGAGCTCGTAAGCCGTGCAGACGGGGATCTTATCGAGGTAGCCCAAAACGTCAAGGTTTGTGAGAGCGATGTCTGTAGCGCCCTGGAGCCTTACGCCGTAACGTGTTGCAACGCAGTCGAACCAGCCGACTCTTCTCGGACGTCCGGTTGTCGCACCGTACTCGCCCTTGTCGCCGCCCCTGTCACGGAGCTCTTTTGCAACTGCTTCATCAAGGATCTCGCTGACGAACGCGCCGCCGCCGACACTTGAAGAATAAGCCTTTGTAACAGCATAGATCTGCTTGATCTCATAAGGAGGGATTCCCGCGCCTACGCAGCCGTAGCCTGCGAGTGTGGAAGAAGAAGTAACCATCGGGTAGATGCCCATGTCAGGGTCCTTCATGGTTCCGAGCTGGCCTTCGAGCAGGATCTTCTTGCCTTCCTTGATCGCGTCATAGAGGAATGCCTGTGTATTGGCAACGAAAGGCTTGATAAGTCTTCCCTGCTCGAGCATCTCTGCAAGGAGCGCTTCTTGATCTATCGGATCCTTGTGATAAAGATTTACCAGTAAAGCGTTCTTTATTTCGAGAACGCGATTGATCTTTTCTCTTAAAGAGTCCTCTTCGAAAAGCTCGCTGACCTGGAAACCGATCTTTGCAAACTTGTCAGAGAAGAAAGGCGCGATGCCTGATTTTGTTGAGCCGAAAGCCTTTCCGCCGAGTCTCTCCTCTTCGAACTTATCGAAATCAACGTGGTAAGGCATGATGACCTGAACTCTGTCGGAGACCATGAGCTTAGGATCAAGTCCCCTCTCCTTCAGTTCGTTGTATTCCTTGATGAACTTGCGGATATCGAGAGCAACACCGTTTCCGATGATGTTTACAATGTTCTCGTGGCAGACGCCTGACGGCATGAGATGAAGAGCAAATCTGCCGTGTTCGTTGATTATCGTGTGTCCTGCGTTGGCACCGCCCTGGAATCTGATGACTATGTCAGAATCGCTGGCCAGAAGGTCAGTGATCTTGCCCTTTCCTTCATCGCCCCAGTTTGCGCCTACAATTGCCTTGACCATATTAATCCTCCAATTCGGACATTAAATAAAAAAACTGACGAACGAATTATAACAGATTCTTATAATAAGAAAAGAGATTTTGTTGATCATCTACCGGACAGGGTGGCAGATCACTACCCTTCTGTATCCGTGGCCGTAATCCTCGTTTGCGCAGGTGATGAGCGTGAGCTGCTGATCTTTTGAAGCGCTTGCATCACAAAAATCCGGGAGCTTGTTCTTATAGACGATCTCGATCTTGTCGATCGTGTAATTTAAGACAGTGCCGTCAAGCTTGATAAACTTAACGTTGTCGCCGACTTCGCACTGCTTCAGCTTCGAAAACAGTGTGGTATTCCTCATATTATGCCCTAATATCGCGGAATTGCCCTTCTTTCCGGGCTTCACCGAGTGCTCGTAAAGACCGACGCCATATCTCAGGGCAACGCTGGACGTTGAGTTCCACACGGGGAGTTTTTTGTTGATCTTATCTATCTGGAGCACGCCGATGCAGGTAAGAGTGACGTTTTTAGGGAGTTTAGCCTCCCTTGAAGCAACAAACTTGCGGACAGATTCTGCTTCGTCCTCATCATCTGTGAAAACATCCAGATCCTCTCCTGCCACTTCGTTGCCGTCCCTAGGCACGACGAAAGTGGCCTCTATGTCATTGTCAGGGTCATCAACACCGGTTGAAGACGCAGTGGCAACTGCTTCGGACATCTTCCCGGCCATGACTTCCATGGCTTCGCCGGCTATCTTTTCCCTGTTGTAAGACTTGATCGGTTCGACAGCCAGAAAGCCGATCCCGGTGAGCAAAAGTACGCCAGCGAGGATCAGGAGCACCGGAAAAGCCCTGTTGTTCCTTTTTGAATTCTTTTTACTGTCAGACGCCCGTTTTTTCATATCTGTAACTATGTTATCTTCCGCAAAAAAAGTACTGTTATTATACCCCCAATCCGTGCTATTATGTTCAATACTCATCGAAAATCCAGGGGGGATCTAAATGGACAGCGCTATCTGGAACAATGCTCTCAAATTGCTCAGATTTGACAACGGCATAGACAGCGTCACATACGACTCGATCATAAGCAAGATGACCGTGGCATTCTGTGACAACGAAGTCATCGTTCTCGCTGCCAGAGACGAATTCTCCCTCAATCTCGTAAAAGGCCCCAAGCTCAGCAAGATAATAACTGCGGCCATCAGAGCGGCAAATGAGGATAGAACGGTTTCCGTAAAGTTTGTCCTTGCAGGCGACGACAATGCAGTAAGGGCTTCCGTAAACTCCGAGAAAAAAGTAGCCAGAGCAGAGGTCTCCGATCCCTCTTCTTTCGGCCTTTCAAATGAATATACTTTCGCAAATTTCGTTGTAGGCGACTGCAACCGTTTTGCCCACGCTTCGGCTGTCGCGGTCTCACAAAAACCCGGCCAGCGCCAAAGGAATCCTTTCTATCTCTGGGGCAATTCCGGTCTCGGAAAGACCCACCTGATGAAGGCCATCGGCAATGAAATCCTCGCCAACTTCCCTGAAAAGCGCGTCATCTACACGACTTGCGAAGCTTTCACGAACGCATATATCGCATGCATCAACAGCAAGAACTACGAACCTTTCAGAGCCAAGTACAGAACTGTTGACGTTCTTCTCATAGACGACATCCAGTTCCTCATCGGCAAGGAAGGCGTTCAGACCGAATTCTTCAATACTTTCGAGGCTCTCATCAGTGCAGGAAAGCAGATAGTTATCACCTGCGACAGGGCTCCTTCAAACCTTACGGAACTCAACAGCAGGCTTACTTCCCGTTTCCAGGACGGTATCATGTTCGACGTTCAGCCGCCGGATTTTGAGACCAGAAAAGCTATCTTCATCAGCAAGCTCAAAGAAGACACTTTTACGCTTTCCGACGAGATAATCGACTATGTCTGCGAGAACATCACGGATAACATCAGACAGCTCAACGGAGCTTATAAAACGATCTCTTCTTACGTTACGCTTGCAAACGGCGAGCTTTCCCTTGAAGAGATCCAGAAGATCTTAAAGCCGATGCTCTCCCCTAATGAAAAGAAGCATCTGACCCCTGAGATAATTATCAATGCCGTTGCAAAATACTATGACATCACTCCCGACAAGATCACTTCAAAACTCAGATCTGCCGAGATCTCAAATGCACGCAACGTCGCCATGTACATCTGCAGAGATTATCTTGAGCTCAAACTGGCAAAGATAGGCGAATTATTCGGCGGAAGGACTCATACGACGGTCATGCACGGCTGCACGAATGTTGAAGAAAATGAAGAACTGAAGAAACAGGCTGAGGAAATAATCAAACTTATCACCTGATTCCTGTTTGAACCTGAATTGTTCAAATGTGCATAACTTCATGTAGATTTGATGTTCAACCTGTGTTCATAAAAAACGCACTGTTTATAACAGCATAGTTTTACACATGGATGTTCACTGTTCTTAACAATTTTTGACAGCCTTCAAAGCATTTCATTTACTGCAT
Organism: Saccharofermentans sp.; assembly: GCA_024695505.1. GTDB lineage: Bacteria > Bacillota > Clostridia > Saccharofermentanales > Saccharofermentanaceae > Saccharofermentans. The sequence continues at coordinate 8,069 of JAILIB010000001.1, read as the reverse complement.
TTGAGTAACTTATAAACATTTCTACTCTGTATATTGCTGAAGAATACTGAAATATAGAATAGTAACAGGATGACCGCCCGGTTTTCTGTCCTCATAATCGTTAATTTAACACTGTTAAATATTTATTTTATTTAACAATTACTGTATAATTATTTGGAAAATTATGTTTCCCGAAAGGCGGGTATGGTTATATGAAGTTCACTTGCAATAAAGATGATCTGGTCAACAACGTAAGCATCGTTCAGAGAGCTGTTTCTTCCAACAGCACCGTTCAGATATTAAACGGTATCCTTATCGAATCTGATAACAACAGCAAGATCAAGCTTACAGGTTATGACCTTCAGACCGGCATCGAAGCTGACATGGATGCTGATGTTTTTGAAAGAGGATCTGTAGTTCTCGATTCAAAGTTCTTCGGCGACATCATCAGAAAGCTTCCTGAAGCTGAAGTTGAGATCACGGTCAACGACAATTTCCAGACTCTTATCAGCTGCGGCAAGGCAGAGTTCAAGATCTCAGGTCTTGATCCTGAGACTTTCCCTAAGATCCCTGAAGTTGACGAATCAACATCAGATAAGATCGTAATGCCCCAGAAGATCCTTAAGAGCATGATCAATCACACGATCTTTGCAGTTTCCAGGGACAATTCAAGACCTGTTCTTACAGGAAGTAATATCGTAAGCGACGGTTCGATCCTTTCAGTAGTTTCCATCGACGGATTCAGAATGGCTATCAACCGCCAGAATATGGGCAATGACTTCCCGAAGATCAACTACATCGTTCCCGGTAAGGCTCTCACTGAGATGAGTAAGATCTTAAGCGATGACGATGATGCTGAGATCATCCTCTACACTTCAATGCAGAATCTCCTTTTCGACATCGGAAACGTCAGGATGGTATCAAGGCTTATCGAAGGAAACTTCATTAATTTCGATTCAATCATCGCAAAGAATCCTAAGACAGTTATCACCGTCAACCGCAAGGATTTCCTTAATGCCGTTGACCGTGCAGCTCTCATCATCATGACCGATGACAGAAAGTGCCCTGTAAGGCTTCTTACTTCAAATCCTTCAGAACTCACTGTTTCAGCTGTTTCTGCCCAGGGTAACCTCCAGGAGAACATTGAGGTCAAGGTTGAGGGCGATCTGATCGATGTCGATTTCAATTCAAGATACATCCTTGACGTATTAAAGAATATCGAAGACGAGACCATCAGGGTCGAAGTCAACGGCGGACAGGGACCTTGCATCATCAAACCTTTGGAAGGCGAAGATTACATCTACCTCATCCTCCCTATCAGACGTTAAATGATAATTCAGGGTATTCACCTTTTAAACTTCAGAAATTACGGAAGGCTCGATCTTGATGTCGGGCCTTCTGTTAACATATTCTACGGTGACAATGCCCAGGGCAAGACGAATATTATAGAAGCTATATATGTAGCCGGAAGCGTAGCCTCCCACAGGACTTCAAAGGATGCCGAAATGATCCGTTTCGGTGAAGAAGGATACAGTACCGGCTTGGATCTCCTCTGTGATGACGGCGGAAAGATGAACGTTACGGCTGAATTCCATACCGAGAAGTCCGATCTTTCAAAAAACGTACGCTCATACAGGGTCCTTATGCAGGACGGCGTTAAAATAGACCGCATTTCCGATTATATAGGCGTATGTAACATTGTTATCTTTGCTCCTGAAGACTTAAATATCGTCAAGAATGCGCCCGCTTTCAGGCGTAAGTTCCTCAATACCCTGATATCCAAGGTCTCCCCTTCATATTTCAACCTGATAAGCGACCTGTCCAGGCTCATGAACAGAAAAAACGCCTATCTGAGGAACGCCAGGAACAGCAGATATGATGAGGCAGCCCGCACCGAAATAGAAACTTCGCTTGATTTCTGGGACTTTTCCATAGCCGATCTGTCGGCTGATGTGATCATCATGAGAGACAGGTTTTCCAGAATACTTTCTGAAGCTGCTTCAAAACATCACAGCGACATTTCAGGGGGTAAGGAAAAGCTTTCTGTCGGCTATGACACCATATCAGGCTGTAGCGTGCCATTAGACGCGTTTGCCGATGATGACCGTCAACATGACGCATATATGAAGAAAGGCCTCTCAGGGAGCGATTACACGCGAATTAAGGGTATATTGTCAGATACGATACTTTCAAAGCTGAAATCAGCACGTTCATATGACATAGAAAAGGGCATTTCCTCGGTCGGAGTCAACAAGGACGATCTGGATATCAAACTGGACGGCCTGCAGATGAGGAGCTTCTCTTCACAGGGACAGCAGAGATCGGCTTCTCTTGCGCTCAAACTGGCCGAGCTGGACATCTTAAGGATGTTTACCTCATCCACCCCTATCCTGCTCTTAGACGACGTTTTCTCTGAATTAGACGCGGACAGGAGGGCAAGCCTGCTGTCGGCCATGAAGGATGCCCAGATCTTCATTACATGCACTGACAGGGATATGGCCGTAAAAGAACTGGCTCCCATGGAATCCGCGGACAGCGCCAGATACTTCAAAGTTTCATCCGGAAACGTTTCTGCCGGATAATTGCCATATATATTATAATTAGTATATTTACTATTTTTTACTAAAGTATAGTATAATACTATATACTGAAAACAGGACGGAGGTTTCGCATGTTCATCCATATCGGAAATGACATGTCCGTGCGCAGATCTTCCGTTACGGCGATCATAAATCTGGAGACCGCCCTCCCCTCCAGGAAGGACGTTACGGATTTCATGAACCTTGAGGATGAGCAGGGCAGGCTTCAGTACGTCGGGGATGAGATCCCAAAGACCCTGGTCATTACGGATGACAAAACTTATGTTTGTTCACTCTCGTCGCAAGTCCTGTTAAAAAGACTGAAGTCGGACTGACCATCCTGGAACGGCATGGTTAACAGTGTTACAAATACACTGTTTCAGGTACTTTTACGGCTTCGGGCACAAAAACGCAAAATTCTGCAAAAAGAGAGGTATTTTCGATGGCAGAGAACGAAGAAAAGAATATATTGCAGGGAGAAGGAGCTTCCGAAGGCGAGAAGAAGCCTGCGGTTGACCTGTATTTCCAGCCTGTTGAGGAAGGGGACGATGACGAACTCAAGAATCTCGCAGAGAATCCCAGAGCCCTCACAGAAGATTTCAAGGAAGAATCCCTGGCTGACGTCAAGGCTGCTTCTGAGGATCAGGATGAGTTCGATACGTCCAACGACAGCTCCTACAGTGAAGATGACATTCAGGTCCTCGAGGGACTTGAAGCCGTCCGTAAGAGACCGGGAATGTATATCGGTGATACGACCCTGAGAGGTCTCCACCACCTCATTTATGAGATAGTCGCTAATTCGGTCGACGAGGCACTGGCGGGCCGCTGCGACACGATAGATGTCGTGCTCAATAAAGACGGTTCCGTAACGGTTACGGATAACGGATCGGGAATTCCCGTAGGAATCCACCCCAAGCTCGGAATCCCTACGGTTGAAGTCGTTCATACGGTCCTTCACGCAGGCGGTAAATTCGGCGGCGGAGCATACAGCATTTCAGGCGGTCTGCACGGCGTAGGCGCATCCGTTGTTAACGCTCTTGCAGATCACATGCTCGTCCAGGTACGCCGTGAAGGCAAGATATACGAGATCGAATTTGAAAAGGGTAAAACAACTGTTCCGCTCCACGAGGTAGGAACCTGCGATGAGAATGATACAGGTACAAAGACCAATTTCATTCCTGATAATACGATCTTCCCTGACATTCATTTTGACTTTGATTCAATGATCACGCGTTACCGTGAAATGGCTTTCCTCAATAAGGAAGTTACGATCGATCTCACGGATGACAGGGGAGCAGAGCCCGTTAAGAAGCATCTGCACTATGACGGCGGTATCATCTCATTCGTTGAATATCTCAACAGACACAAGGAAGCTATCAACGTTCCGCCGATCTATTTTGCTACAAAGCAGGGAGACAGCTTCGTTGAGATCGCTCTCCAGTACAACGATTCATATCAGGAGACCGTTTACACATACGCAAACAACATCGCTACACCTGAGGGCGGTACGCATCTTGCAGGCTTCAGGGCAGCCATGACGCGCGCCATCAACGACTATGCAAAGAAGTACAAGTTCCTGAAGGACGGCGACACAAAGCTCCAGGGCGAGGACACCAGGGAAGGCCTTGCAGCCATCATCTCGGTCAAGCTTCCTGATCCTCAGTTCGAAGGACAGACGAAGTCCAAGCTCGGTAACGCAGAGATCCGTCCTATGGTAGAGAACGTCGTTGCAGAGAAGCTCGAGATCTACCTCGAAGAGCATCCTGACATTGCGAAGCTCATAATGGATAAGTGCCTCCAGGCTTCCAGAGCCCGTGACGCCGCAAAGCGTGCACGTGAAATGACCAGAAGGAAGACTGTATTTGAGAACAACTCACTTCCTGGTAAGCTCGCTGACTGCCAGTCCAACGAGGCTGAGTTCTGTGAGATCTTCATCGTTGAGGGAGACTCCGCTGGCGGATCCGCAAAGCAGGGAAGAGAGAGAAAGTATCAGGCGATCCTCCCTCTCTGGGGCAAGATGCTCAACGTTGAGAAGGCACGTATCGACAAGGTCTATTCCAATGAGAAGCTCCAGCCTGTTGTTATGGCATTGGGCGCAGGAATCGGTGACGAGTTTGATGAGACCAAGCTCAGATACCACAAGGTCATCATCATGGCGGATGCCGACGTTGACGGCTCACACATCAGAACGCTTCTTCTGACGTTCTTCTTCAGATATCTGAGACCTCTTGTTGAGGGCGGCTACGTTTATATCGCATGCCCGCCGCTCTACAAAGTCTACAAGGGCGACGAAGCATACTATGCATACGACGAGAAGGAGATCGACCAGATCAAGCAGGAACATCATTGGGAGAATCCTCTTATCCAGCGATTCAAAGGTCTCGGTGAGATGAGCTCCGAGCAGCTCTGGGATACGACAATGAATCCTCTCACAAGAAAGCTCCTCCGCGTTACCCTGACAGACGCTCAGGCGGCCGATGAGACCTTCACGCTCCTCATGGGCGATCAGGTCGAGCCCCGTAAGGAGTTCATCCAGGAGAACGCCAAGCACGCCAACATCGACACTTAATGATAACAACTTCATCTTAGAACCTCAGACAGCTCCGTTATTACGGAGCTGTTCTTTGTTCCACGTGGAACAGACAACTTGTAGCCTAAATGAAGATTTGTGATTTCAGAACACAAAATTCGTGAAAATGTAAAAATTGTTCCATGTGGAACAATTGCCTTATTATTTTTATTTAATATTCCATAAATATGGTTATAATCTGAATGTACGATACTAAACTCTGAAAAGGAGATAACCCTATGGGTATAGTTATAGCTTTGGTAAACCAGAAGGGCGGAGTAGGGAAGACCACAACGTCTGTTAACCTCGCTGCCTACCTCGGAAAGAAAAAGAAGAAGGTCCTGCTGATCGATCTCGATCCTCAGGCTAACGCGAGCAGCGGCTTGGGAATCGACAAGTCACAACTCGAGAAGACGATCTACGATGTCATAATCAACGAGACTCCTATCGATGAGGTCATCTATGAGAGCGGAACATTCAACGTAGACATCTGCCCTGCAAACATCAACCTTGCCGGAGCAGAAGTCGAACTCGTTTCGGCTATCTCTCGTGAGCAGGTCCTCAAGGGAGCGCTCGAGCCTGTCCGTGACAGTTACGACTACATCATCATCGACTGTCCTCCGTCACTCTCGCTCCTTACCATCAACGCGCTCACAGCGACCGATAAGATCATCATCCCCATCCAGGGCGAGTTCTATGCAATGGAAGGTCTCACACAGCTGATCGAGACAGTAAACGTAGTCAAGAAGAAGCTCAACAAGAACATCGAGATCCTCGGCGTTGTCCTTACCATGTTCAACATGCGCACCCAGCTCTCACGCCAGGTAAAAGAAGAGGTTGATAAGTTCTTCGGGCCCAAGGTATTCAAGACCATTATCCCGAGAAACGTCAGGCTTGCAGAGGCTCCCAGCTTCGGTCAGTCCATTTCTGACTACGATAAGAACTCCAAGGGCGCAAAGGCATACGAGGCCCTTGCAAACGAGGTTATAAAGAAGACCAAATAACTAATATAGATATACATCTATATATTAAAAGGAGAACTACAAATGGCCAATATCAAGAAAACAGGGAAGAAGGCTGCGTCCGTAGCAAAGAGAGCACCCGGCAGACCCACCAAGACCAAGACGGCAGCTAAGGCTCCTACAAAAGCTGCAAAGACAGTAAAGGCTGCCAAGCCTGTGGCAAAGAAGACGGCTGTCAAAGCAGCTCCCAAGAAGGCTGCACCCGCCCCTAAGCGCGCGCTGGGCAAAGGCCTCGGTGCAATGCTCTCTGTTGAGGGCATTCCCGCTTCATCGGGTGATTCCGTAGTTGAGCTCAAGATCAACGATATTTCGCCCAACGAAGGACAGCCCAGAAAGAACTTTGATGATACTTCTCTTCAGGAGCTCGCTGCATCTATCGCTGAGAGCGGTGTTATCCAGCCTATAATCGTACAGAAGAAGAACGGCGGATACAGGATCGTTGCAGGCGAGCGCCGCTGGCGCGCTGCACGCCTTGCAGGCCTTACGGTGATCCCTGCGATAGTCCGTGAGCTTTCTGACCGCGATACGATGGTGCAGGCGCTTCTGGAGAACCTTCAGAGAGAGGACCTCAACCCTATCGAAGAAGCATATGCCATGCAGAACCTTCTTAAGACACACAAGCTTACCCAGGAGCAGCTCGCCAAGAAACTCGGAAAGCCCAGGGCTACGATCGCAAATACAATGCGTCTCGTTAACCTCGATGATTCTCTCCAGGAGTTTATAAGGCACGGAGACCTCTCTGAGGGCCACGCTAAGGTCATTCTCAGCCTCAAGGACAAGGAAGACCAGAGAAAGGCCGCAGACGTCATCCTGGCGAAGGAAATGAACGTCAGACAGGCAGAGATCTACGTTAAGAAGCTTATAGAAGCCAAGGAGAACCCGGAAGCACCCAAGGCTGTCGAACTCCCTGACGAACGCGTATCGCTCAGTGTAAAGGAAGTAGAGACTAAGCTCAAGAAGCAGCTGGGCTCAAGAGTCAAGCTCAAGCTGACCGACAGGAACGTCGGTAAGGGCAAGATCGTGATCGAATATAAGGACTACGACGACCTGGACAGGCTTATTTCCATACTGGGTTGAAATTGCCGTTAGATTTTTGTATACTTAAGTGCCTTCAGGGAAACCTAAAGGTACACGGAGCTGTATCGAAGTGGTCATAACGAGGCGGTCTTGAAATCCGATTGCTTAGTTTAAACTGCGAAGACACGGAACCAACAAAATAAATACTTTGCGGACTTGAGACATTCCGAAAAATGCCTCAGTTGTCCCCAAGTTGTCCCCAAGCCAAAAATTTGGGCGACGTGAACCTTACAATTTAGTATACAAGGAGCGGTATCGAAGCGGTCATAACGAGGCGGTCTTGAAAACCGTTTGGTGTAACAGCCACGTGGGTTCGAATCCCACCCGCTCCGCCATAAAAGGCCCGTAAACACTACGTTTGCGGGCCTTTTGCTTTTCTGCTGTTAAATTGAAATTTGTACTGTTTTTATGCGTTTTTAAGCCGTTTTTGAAGCTGTTGGGGACACCTGCCAAACGGCTGTCAGCTAGTAAGTACGCTTATTTGCGGGTTTCGCTCTATCGTTTTGGGGACCCCGACTTCTTCAGACCAGTTTCTGCTGAAATCATGATCCGGGAGCATTAATCCATTCTCAAGAGCGATAGATGAAGCTACTTTAGCTGAATAATCAAGGTGGCTGTAAATGTTTGCAGTTGTTGAGAAATCACTATGGCCAAGCCATTCCTGAATGTTCTTTAACGGAACTCCGTTTGCAAGTAGAAGGCTTACCTGATAAACTGAATTCTATTGGTTGGTATGCCTTTAATTGTTGTGAAAAACTCGTGTCGGTATCGCTCCCTGATACTGTGACATTGATTGATCTGTTTGCTTTCCAAGAATGTAATAGTTTAAAAAGTATATCTAGG
>JAILIB010000020.1 GCA_024695505.1 Saccharofermentans sp. | reverse complement strand
GAGCACGTACGCTATGAACCCGCACCTGACGAAATCGCTCAGAAGGTCATAGCTGAGGCTAAAGTCGAGGAAGAATCGTAATCGTAATATTGCTTTACTCGCTAAGGTCCTCGGCGCTGCAGCGCCTGCGGAAATCGCTCGAAAAGAAATATTACTCTTGAATGAATCAGAAGGGGCGTCCCGATTGGGGCGCCCCATTTTGTTTTGTGTTGATTCGATTCAGATCAGTAGATCTTGTAGATTACCGTGTTCTCCTCGGTGAAGTAAGCTACCTGGGTCAGGTTTGCTTCGAAGAACTCACGGTTGAAGAATACGTCTTCGCCATAGTCGCCGTCATCGAAGTCGGGATCGGCGATCAGGTAGCGGATGCCGCGCTCCTTGCAGTAACGCTTAAACTCCTTGATGTCGCCGCCGCAGCCCGAGATGAGCCAGAGGTAGATCGTGTCACGGGTGTTGGTATCGTGACCTGCGGACCAGGCGTAGTAAGGCCAGCCGTAGTACATCGGACGTCCTGCGAGCAGGAATCTGTTCATTGACCATTCAGGTGTCAGGAAGACGTCATTGGGATCAGTGTTCTTCTCGATCCATTCCGTGAGAGGTGAATTTACGTTCACAGCCATCGGAGTTGAATTGATGTTGATATAGGTTGCCCATTCGGAAATGCCGGTGCCTACAAGGGCAACCAACAGGATGAGGGCAGCAAGAACACCGAAGATCTCGAAGATGAACCAGACGGGACCGGGCAGACCTGTAGTCTTAACGGTCTCGACTTCTTTGTGCTCGAGGACCATGTCTTCTTCATCGTCTTCATCGGATTCCTCATCTGATCCTTCGTCCTTTGCTTCAGAAGGTTCGGCCGGTTTATCTTCTTCATCAGAAGACTTCTCGGCGAGTTCTTTGGATTCTTTCTTATCCTTGCCGTCTTCGTCGTCAAGGACTTCGAACGGGAGATCGTCTTCCGCCTCTTCAGTTTCGGCTGAAGCCTCAGAAGGCTCTTCAGGCTCGTCAGTCTTGGAGGATTCCTCTGCTTTGTCAGCCTCTTCTGTTTTGTCTTTGTCCTCAGCTTTATCAGAAGCCTCTGCTTTTGAGGTTTCTTCGGCAATTGCTGTGGTTCCGGGTCTCATACCCACGGTGCGCTCGGACGGAATGTCGGAATCCTTATCTTCGCTCTCTTCAGCGTCATCAGCTTTGGCCTTTTCATCAACGAAAGCTGCTTCGGCATCGTCGGAGTCATCGGAGTCTTCGGTTTCAACGGAAGTCTCTTTAATTGCCTCCTCGGCCTTGGCGGTTTCCTCTGCGATGGCAACGGAACCGGGTCTCATTGAAACCGTACGTTCATCAGGGATCTTTTCAAGAAGACGTGAATCCTTTGCCTCATCTTCTTTGACTCCGTCTTCCGGTTCTTTCTTTTCCTCAGATTTTTCATCTTCACCTGTGGTGATCTCTTCAGGCTTGGAGTCGTCAGGATCTTCGGAGCCGGTCAGGACCTCAAACGGACCTTCGTCTTCGCCGGACTTCTCATCGTCTGATCCTTTATCCGTTGAAGCTTCCAAAGCTTTTGTTTCTTCGGAGATTACGGGAGGAAGCTCACCGTCAGCTTCAGCTTTCTTGATGTTGGCTTCGAGCGCTTCCGCATCAACGGTCTCTTCGGTTTCATTGTCATCTTCGTCATCAGCATCGACGTCAGCATCAGCGGCCAAAACGACCACGGACTTCTTACGGCCGGGAACGATGATGAGGTTGGCAAGGAAGATGGCGACAAAAGCGTCGACCAGTATTATCGAGACCTGGATGAACTTGTGGTTCGCAAGCATTTCACGGGTGACCTGGAAAAAGAATGCGAAGACCAGCGGGTTCAGGAAAGCGAGCATAAGGAAGAACCTGTAAACAGGCTTCTTCTTGATGATGTCGTGGAAGAGAAGGATCAGGGTGCAGACTATTGCGGTAACGAGCGTGGCGCCGGTAACGGTAATGAGGTATCTGCCCCAGTTCAGGAGCACGCTGGACGTTATCGTTTTTGAAGATTCAGACAGAACGAATCCCGGATTGTACTGCATCGTGAGAACATTCTGCGCGCCTCCCGAGAAAACTGCTGTCTGGATGAACGAAGACGCTACCGCGCAGACCGCGACCATAAGGTGAAGCAGTCTGCTCTCTGAAACAAGCGCCATTCCGAACAGGATGAGCAGCAGGGAAATGAGGCAGGAGCCGTGGAAATACGGCATGACGATAACAAGTATGCATGAGTAGAGTGCGACCGTGCCGGCAGAGAGCGGATCGTCTTTTCTGGGAAGCCATGCGTTCCTGGAGAATAGGATGGCCTTGAAGAAACCGCCGAACGAACCGGAGCTCATTGCGGAGATGCAGAGCCTTCTTACGAAAGGTATGAAGAGGATCACGCAGATGAGTACCACAGAGACGCCGAGCATCAGGTGGCGCTGGTTGGGATAGACGTTGATCGCCCATACGCCCCATTCGTCATAAGGGGTTTGTCCGTACCATGTGGAATCTGACATTATCTCGGTAAGTGCAGTTACCGGAGTATGACCTTCTGCGAGAAGATCCCTTATGTGGATGAATACGTTGAGTGAGCTCCTGAGGAAAACGAGAACGGGCGAGAGTGCGAATGCGAGACGTCTTCCGGAAAGGAGTGATGCAAGAAGTCCCAGAAGGACCATCGCGCAAACCATCACGATGATAGAAGGGACATTGAGGGCGTAATCGATGGGTAAGCCCAGGTATTCGAGCATTCCGGCGAGGAAATAGAACATGAAGTGGTATTTGATGCCGTCACCCGAGAAATGCATGTATTCGGAAGGGAAGTTGAAGCCTTTTCCGAATGAGGAGACCATTGCCGTATGAGGCGAGAGGTCTGAGAAAGTCGAATATCCGTTAAGCAGATAATTGCGGTCGATCCTGTAGGTATAGAACATGAGAAATGCAGCGATGACCGTGGTCACTAAGATGAAAAAACTGTAGAAGATCAAGTTTGAAGGCTTGTTTACATATTGTGGAAGCCTTGTTACGTTTTCTTCTCCCGCTTCTTCCTTTTTGATCCGTCTTTTGTTAACGAGGATCAGGCAGGTGAGAACGAGCCACAGGAATATGGCTGCGGTGACCATGAAGCTGATCTTCATGCAGAGCTTGTCGCTTGCAACGATATAGGAAAGACCAAGGATCACGTAATAGTTGACGAACGGCACGCACAGCATGCCGGTAACGGTTCCGGCGGCAACAACGAACAGGGTGCTCGGGATGTTTTCAATCGCCTTGACGGAGGGAGCGCAGGCCAAATACAGACGTCTTACGTCGGGGACACAGATGGCCACGAGGACCATTCCCGTTATGGCGCATACGCAAAGATACAGAAATGCGAGCATAATTTCTCCCTTCTAACAATTTAAATAATTATATCAATTATTAAAAAGAGCAACTTTTACAAACTTATAACAGTTTCAGATAAAGGGGCGAAAAGATTTGTGAAAAAGGTCTATAATCTCCATATATCTTGTGAAAAGAAAGGTTTTTCATGAAAATAGTTGTTTTAGGCGGCGGATTGTCGCCGGAGCGTGACGTATCGCTCAAATCTGCAAGCCTCATCGCAAATGCGCTCCTTTCAAAGGGACACGAGGTCGCACTTATCGATCTTTATGACGGTATCGAGAACAATCTTCCTGCGGAAAGCTTTTTCCGCCGCGGAACGGTCAATCCGTATTCTTATACGATCCCCGAGACAGAACCCGATCTTGAGGAGATAATCAGGCAGCATGGAGGAAGAAGACAGTGGGTCGGCCCCAGGGTCATCGAACTCTGCCAGTATGCCGACAGGGTATTCCTGGGACTTCACGGTTCCCACGGCGAGAACGGCCAGGTACAGGCTCTGCTTGACGCTTACGATGTAAAGTATACGGGCTGCGGATATCTCGGATGCGCCATCGCAATGGACAAGACTCTTTCCAAAGCTCTGATCGCAGGAGCCGGAATACCAACGGCAAAGTGGATAAGCGGCAAATACGAAGAGATTACGCCCGAAAGGATCAAGTCGGAGATCGGGATCCCTTGCGTTATCAAGCCTATCGGCTGCGGTTCTTCATGCGGCGTTTCCATCGTTAAGACAGAAGAGGAGTTTGCTCCCGCGCTCGAGTGGGCAGCTTCCTATAAGCAGAGCATTCTGGTCGAGGAGTTCCTGAAAGGACGCGAGGTCACGATCGGCGTGGTAGGCCACAGGGCTCTCCCCATAACAGAGATAATCCCCCACGAGGGATTCTACGATTATAAGAATAAGTATCAGGACGGCCTGACTACTCATGTCTGCCCGGCTCAGATCGATCCGGAAGATTACAGGAAGTGTCAGGAACTTGCTGTCAGGATCTTCGATATCTTAAGGATGAACCAGTATGGAAGGATCGACATGATCTACGACGAGAACACCCATGAGTTCTGGTTCATCGAGGCAAACAACCTCCCGGGCATGACGAACACGTCACTCCTTCCCGAGGCTGCCAAGGCCGAGGGTATCGAATATGAGGATCTTTGCGAAAAGATCGTGATGAGCTGCGGAAGAGACGATATAGTGGGGCTTTGAGCCTTAAAGTGGCTGTTAAGCGCCTTATGTGTTAAAATCTTAAAGTTTAATCAAATGGAGGAACAGCGGTTTGGATTATCTTGAAGGCCTGATGCTCGGCAAGCTGTGGAGCGATACCGATTATGAGAACAGAAAGCATTTCTGGCTCTTCATAATCTATGGCCTTCTTTGCAACTGCATAGTCCTTTACACCTATCTTCTCGGCAAAAGGCTGCTCGGATGCGGGGACGTCGGAATGCCTATGTTTGCGGCATTCATCGTGCTGTTCGTTGCATGTCCCTTCATCAATTTCAGATACTATCGAATGCCCTTATGGGGCAAGATATTGGTATTGGCAGAGAAGATTTTCAAATCTTATCTCGTTTTAAGTTACACCGTGAGCCTCATGCTCCCGAAACTCACGGTCAAAGTGGGCGATCTCCAGAATTTTATTGTTGATTATCTCAACAAGACCCTTGAGGAGTACACGACAAAATATGCTGCAAGTTCCGGTTCGTTTGCAACGGTCACGGGCGTGCTTGCCGGAGGCCTTCACGTAATGCTTACCGTTTTGGGCATTATCGTTGTGGCAATGATAGTTCCGGGACTCATCTACATTGTGTTCAGGGTTTCACAGTTCGTTTGGGATTGGCTCATCAACACACTGATACTTAAGAGATTCTTCCCCTCGAAGCGCTAAGTTCCTTCAGGCTGAATCTCTTTCCGCGGAAACAGGAGGAATCTATGGCAGAGCTTAGAGACAGAATTGACATAACCGTTGAAGAGCTCGAGGAGAGTCTCGGAGCGGCAAATCTGCCCAGATTCATATCGGAATCGGAAAAGTCTTTCCTCAGCAGGATCGATGCGATCTGCACCGAAATATGCGCCGACAGGAGCAAAAAGGCCATTTTTGTTTCCGGCCCCACTTCCTCCGGCAAGACGACTTTCACGCTCAGGCTTACAAAGACGATCAACGAGGCAGGCAGGAAGGCCTGCCATCTGTCGCTTGACGATTACTACAATCTCAAGGAGATCATTTGCGACCGTGAGGGCAGGCCTGACTATGAGACGATCGATGCTCTTGACGTTGACAGGATACAAAATGACATCGCAAGGATCCTTAACGGGGAGACCGTGGTCCCGCCGTTCTTTGATTTCCAGACGAGGACGCAGCACGAGGGCAAGCCTGAGAATGCGATCTGTCTGGGCGATGACGGCGTTTTGGTCGTGGAGGGACTTCATGGTCTCAATTCGAGGATCTCGGGAGATTTCGGCGACAGATGTTCAAAGGTTTTCATCATGCCGTACGGAAATGTCTACTGTGACACCAAGCTCATGGACAGCAACGAGATCAGGATGCTCAGAAGGATCGTCAGGGACAACAGGCACAGGAATGCCCACGCCCTCGCAACGATCGATTACTGGCCCATGATCAGCAAGTCGGAGGAAAAGTACTATACGGATTATCTGACTTGTGCCGACTATCACGTCAATTCGTTCCTTGCATATGAGAGCCTCATCATCGCGCCTCTCGCATTAAGCGATATACAGGCGGCGCTGAAGCAGGTCGAAAAGGGTACCATCGAGCCGAGCGTCTTCATGGACAGATCAAATACGGGTAAGCCGTTTGCCGATCTTTCAGCCGCACTCGCAAAAGCGAGCAAGCTGATCGGCCATCTCGATAAGATACCTGTGGTAAGTCCGGACCAGGTTCCCGCGGAATCCATTTTAAACGAATTCATCAGCGGTTAACGAAGGAGGCTAAAAATGCCTATCAGAATATCAGACAATCTTCCGGCGAGGCAGACCCTCGAACAGGAAAGAATATTTGTTATGGAGGAAAACCGCGCTCTGTCGCAGGACATAAGGGCGCTTAAACTTGTCATCCTTAACCTGATGCCTGACAAGATAACGACGGAAACGCAGCTCTTAAGGGCTCTTTCAAACACTCCGATCCAGATCGACATAGAGCTTATGTGCATGGCTTCTCACCAGTCCACCCATACGAGCGCCGCGCATCTTACCAAGTATTACGAGACGTTCGACAAGATAAAGGACCAGTATTTCGACGGCATGATCATTACGGGCGCGCCGGTCGAGAAGCTCCCTTTCGAAAAGGTCGACTACTGGGAAGAACTCTGTCAGATAATGGAATGGAGCAAGACACATGTTTACTCCACGCTCCATCTCTGCTGGGGTGCTTTTGCAGGACTCTACTACCATTACGGCGTGCCGAAATACGTTCTCGACCAGAAGGTCTTCGGCGTTTTCGAGCACTCGATGACATGGAGCCGTCCGGTCAAGCTCTTCAGAGGCTTTGACGACATCTTCTATGTTCCTCATTCCCGTTATACGGAGATCAGGAGAGAGGATATCATCAAGCACAGCGACTTAAGGATCCTTTCCGAATCCGAAGAATGCGGGATCTATGCCGTTTCGGATCTTCACGGACGTCAGATCTTCATCACGGGCCACTCCGAGTATGACAGGGAGACCCTCGACAGAGAGTATAAGAGGGACCATGGCGCAGGTCTTGATACCGCTTTGCCGGTCAACTATTACATTGACAATGACCCGTCAAAGGGCGCGCTCCTCAGATGGAGGTCTTCGGCGACCCTCATGTACACGAACTGGCTCAACTACTACGTTTATCAGGAGACTCCGTTCGATATCGGAGCAATCAGCAGCATAAGAAACGAAGATCTGGTACCCGGAAGGGACGAGGAGAAGCATGACTGATAACGATGTCACCATCCTGACTGAAGAACTGGTACGGGGCATGGCTCCGGCCCGCCCGGCTTCGGGACACAAGGGAACTTTCGGAACGGCGCTTATAACCGCCGGATCCGAATATATGCCCGGTGCCTGCGTGCTCGCCTGCGGCGCGGCTCTCAGATCAGGCTGCGGTCTTGTGCGCGTCTATTCAGAGAAAAGAACTCTTGACGCTGTCAGCGTAACTCATCCGTGTGCACTGCAGTCACTCCGCGACGGTATGCCGACCGGAGTCTTAAGGACTGCGGGACGCCTTCTCGAAAACGCTGATTCAGTCCTTATCGGTCCTGGCATACCCGCTGACGACCTCAACATAGTGCCGCTTCTGGACCTTTTCATCAGGAAACCCGTGAAGCTCGTGATCGATGCAGGAGCGCTCAGCGCCGCGGCTCATGATAAAGAGCACGTACTGCCGATGTTAAGGCACAGGGAGATCCCTGCAGTACTTACGCCGCATCCGGGTGAATTTGCCAGGATAGCCGCAGGAGTGGACGGAATCCTTCCCGATGATCCTTCCGAAACGGCTGCAAGAAAACTCGCAATGAAGCTCAAGAGCGTGATCGTACTCAAGAACAGCAGGACGGTCATCGCACTGCCTGACGGAAGATTGTTCAGGAACGATACAGAGAATGATGGCCTTGCCAAGGGCGGATCCGGCGACGTTCTTGCCGGCCTTGCGGCAGGACTGCTTGCACAGGGGGCAACACCAGAACAGGCTGCGTGCGCTGCCGTATGGATCCATTCACAGGCAGGATTGGCAGCCTCGGCAAAATACGGAAAGCGGGCCATGCTGCCCTCTGATCTGGAGGAATTCATTCCGGAAGCTTTCGCGAAAGCAGGGTGGAACTGAGGACATATGGAAGATTCTTTTAACGCCGTCAATTCCGCATACTATGACCGTTCGTGCGTTGAGATAGATCTTGACGCGCTCAGGCATAATTTCAAAGAGATCAGGAAAGTTACTTCTCCCGGTGCGGGTATCCTCGCCGTTGTTAAAGCAGACGCATACGGACACGGGGCTTATGAGACCGCGAAGACTCTTTTGGATTGCGGTGCGGCGGGACTCTGCCTCGCTACGATCGATGAGGCGGTTGATTTAAGACGCCGCGGAATAGATGCTCCGATGATGACTTTGGGCTTCACGGACCGGAGCCGTTATGCCGATGCAGTCAGATATGATGTCGAACAGGCGGTCTATTCATATGACATTGCCAAGGCTCTTTCTGACGAAGCGGCAGCGCAGGGCAAGGAAATAAAGGTACATATCAAGCTCGATACCGGCATGGGACGCATCGGATTTGCAACAGACGGATCCGCAACAGAAGAGATAGTCAGGAGCTTAAAACTCCCCGGAATAATCCCTTACGGCGTGTTCTCTCATTTCGCGGTCGCGGATACTGATGACGATGAATATACAAACAGGCAGTTTGAAGCTTTCATGGGCCAGGTCAGAGCGCTTGAGAGCGAGGGCATCTTCTTTAAGAAAAAGCACATCTGCAACAGCGCGGGGATAATGAGATTCCCCGAAATGCATATGGACCTCGTAAGAGCGGGGATAATCCTGTACGGACTCATGCCGCCCGGATGCCCTGAGCCTCCGGTCAGACTTGACCTTATCCCTGTCATGAACTGGTATGCGAAAGTAATACACGTAAAGACGATACCCGAGGGTGCCACAGTCAGCTACGGCAGGCATTTTACGGCGAAGCGCGAGACCGAGGTCACGACGGTCGGAATAGGGTATGCAGACGGTCTGTCCAGACTGCTTTCCAATGGTTTTGAACTCGTGGTGGACGGTGAGAAGTGCCCGATAATCGGCAACGTGTGCATGGATATGTGCATGGTGGATACCACCGACATGAAGGTAAGGCCGAAGGTTGGCGACAAAGTCGTTGTTTTCGGCAGAGACCGCTCAGCTGACGACCTTGCGGAACGGATGGGCACGATAAACTACGAGATAACATGTGACGTGGGCAAGCGGGTCAGGCGGATCTATTCGGGCGGTAACGGGAAATGACCTTCCTGACGGCGCTCTACACTTTGATCATATACCCGATCGAACTCCTTTTTGAGATAGTCTTTTCGATCATTTCAGGATTGTCCGGCAACGTTGCCGTATCGATAATCATCCTTAGTCTGGTATTCAATCTGGTGGTCCTGCCTCTCTACAGGCGTGCTGACAAGATCCAGGAAGAGGCGCGCGAGAAGGAGATCAAGCTCGCGCCCGTTATCAAGCACATCAGGCAATCCTTCAAGGGCGACGAGCGCTTCATGATCCTTCAGACATATTACCGTCAGAACGATTACAGCCCGCTTAATGTCCTGAAGAGCTCAGTTTCACTGCTCCTTCAGATCCCGTTCTTCATTGCGGCATACAGGATGCTCTCGGGATGCAGCCTGCTCTCAGGAGTATCTGCAGGTCCCATCAGGGATCTGAGCGCGCCTGACGGAATGCTCGTTATCGGAGGCATCGCGGTAAACGTTCTTCCGATACTGATGACGCTCATCAACATAATTTCGGGAATCGTTTACGGTAAGGGACTTCCGCTCAAGTCAAAGCTTCAGATGTATCTGATAGCGGCTGTATTTCTCGTCTTCCTTTATAATTCGCCCGCAGGCCTCGTCTTCTACTGGACGCTCAACAACATTTTCTCTCTTGTGAAAAACATCGTAATGCTCGTTCTCCGTGAGAAGAAAAAGGAAGGCAAGGCTTCTAAAGAAAAGAAAGCTTCTGAAAAACCGGACCGTGCGGCTTCATTCCGCAGCAATGTCCTTTTAACCGCTTCGGCCGTATTCCTTGCACTGTTCACGGGCCTTTTCATTCCGTCCAACGTTCTTTCTTCATCGCCCCAGCAGTTCATGAACAGATATACGATGAGCGATCCCGCTTTTTATCTGTTCTATCCGCTACTGACCGGAATCGGGCTTTTTGTTATCTGGACGGGGCTTTTTTACTATCTTGCCTCGCCAAAGGGAAGAAGCCTGATGAGCAAGGTAATGTTTGTCCTTTGTGCGGGCGCACTGCTTAACAACACCTTGTACAGCAACTTCTTCGGCGACATGGTCGAGACGCTGCAATACGTCTTAAGCCCAAAATTTGCAGTTGATGACATGATTTGGAATGCCGTGTTCCTGCTGTTTGCGACAGCCGTGTGCATCCTTCTTATCAGGTATACGAAGAGCTTTCCCGCGGTACTGGCGGGGTGCGGAGCCGTTGCCCTTATCCTCATATCCTGCGGCAATATCGTAAAGATCAACGAGCAGTACAAGCTGGCATTTAACAGCTATTCCGAAAAGCCGTCGTTTGAACTTTCAAAAGACGGCCAGAACGTTGTGGTCATAATGCTCGACCGCGCCATAGGCTCGATGGTCCCTTATCTCATGAACGAGAAACCCGAACTTAAGGAAAGCTTTGACGGTTTCACATGGTACAGAAACACGCTGTCTTACGGCCAGAGCACCAATTTTGCTTCTCCTGCTCTTTACGGCGGTTATGATTACACCCCGGAAAAGATAAACGAGAGAAGCAGTGAACTTCTTGTCGACAAGCAGAATGAATGCCTTAAGGTCATGCCGACCGTTTTCTCAAAAGAAGGATGGGACTGCACATTCATCAACCCGACCTATGCGGGCTACAGCTGGATCCCGGATCTCACCGTCTTCAAGGACTTCGAGGGTCTCAATGTCTATAACACGGGCTATCACTATCTTCCGGATCTTCCTGAAAAGTGTGCGAACCTTGAGGCCGCGCTTTGCCGCAATCTTTACTGCTACAGTCTCTTCAAGTCCTGTCCGGTCGTGATCCAGCCTTTGCTTTATGACAAGGGAAAATATAACATGACCGGCCTGATGACGGGAGAGGAGAGATCGTCGTTCCAGGTGGTAAGCGGAACGTCCAAGGCGATCGGCCATTATCTCAGCTTTGAGTCTGAATACTATGCCCTGAAGTCTATGAAGTCTATGACAAAGATCTCCGCATCGGGAAACAACATGACCATATTCGCCAATAAGTCGACGCATGACATGTCTATGCTCCAGGAACCTGAGTATGAGCCGAGATACTTTGTGGACAACACCGAGTACGACAAGACGCATAAGGACAGATTTGTTGTTGACGGGAAGACTCTCAAGATGGAGACGACTGCGCAGTATGTCTTCTATGAAATGAACATGGGAGCGTTCCTGTCGGTTGCAAACTGGCTCGACTACCTGAAGGAACAGGGAGTATACGATAACACAAGGATAATAATCGTGTCGGATCACGCTTACGGCGTCGGACAGTTTGAAGAACTCATCTTCAATAACGACGGAGAAAAATTCGATGCGCAGGGCTTTATCCCGCTCCTTATGGTAAAGGACTTCGGAAGCAAGGGCTTCAAGGTCTCCGATGAATTCATGACAAATGCAGACACCCCTGCGCTTGCGACACAGGGGGTCATAAAGAATGCGGTAAATCCTTTTACGGGGAATCCTCTTTCAGATCCTGACAGAAAGAAGGGCCCTCAGAATGTTATCTTTTCGGGTGCATGGGACGTTCTGACGAACGGCACGAACACTTTTGACAAGGCTCAGTGGTATTCGGTCAAAGACGACGTCTGGAAGCGCTCAAACTGGAAGTACGAGGGCGTTCACTGATATCAATCCTCAGAATCCGCATCGCCGGAGTCTCCGTTTCCGCGGTCTTTTCTTTTGCCGTTACCATCGCGGCTTTTTTTGCTTTTGCCGTTACCGTCTGATCCGTCCCCGTTCCTGAAACCGCTGCTCAGCGATTTTACGGTCAGAGAAGTGACCTTGCCGTCTTTGTCGACCTCGATGACTACAACATCGCCTGTCTTGATCTCTTCGATCGTGTCGGGAGTGTCGTCATCGTCGTTTTCGATCGTAATCTGCGTCAGGCCGGAAAGATCGAATGTTGAACTGCCGCCCGTTGCATTGAACGAGTAACCGAAGCCGGGACGGCTTCCTCCATTACCGTTGCCGGAAGGCTTTTTTCCGTCGGCGGGACGCTCCTTATTGCCGCTGCCGCCATTTCCGCCGTTCCCGGGAGTTTTCGTTTTCAGCTCGCCGTTTTCGATCGTGATCTTCGTTCCGTCGATCGAGGTTACCTTACCGACTGCCT
This sequence comes from Saccharofermentans sp., assembly GCA_024695505.1. Classification (GTDB taxonomy): domain Bacteria; phylum Bacillota; class Clostridia; order Saccharofermentanales; family Saccharofermentanaceae; genus Saccharofermentans. Next base: position 32,608 of record JAILIB010000020.1, on the reverse strand, counting down.
GTGTGGCATTGGATTCAACGGGTGCCTGGGTCTCAAAAGAGGGCTGCTGCCCGTCAAACGGTATTGACGGGTCCTGTCCGGGCTTGTTGCCGGCTTTGCATCCTGCGAGGGTACCCATTATTGCTGCTGCCGCCAGAAGTGCAATGATCTTCTTATGTTTCATGTTAATCAACTCCTTTTCCTTTCATCGAATTACCCTTAAGGAGGGTTCGATGAGCATATTATGCCCATCGTTCTTAAAACGAACTTAAAAAATTGAAAAATATGCGCTATAATACTGTCGCTGTTTTTATGCGCATATTAAGGAGAGATATTTTTAATGAGTACATTTACGGATAGTTATAAGGTTCCCGGGCTCAGGAAGAAGATGTGGTTCACGTTCCTGATCCTGTCGGTCCTTGCCCTGCTTTCGCTCGTTCCCGTTCCGGGAATCGACCATGCCGGCGCTGCGGAAGCGGTTTCAAAATGGGGCGATACCGGCAAGCTCCTGGACGTCATGTCCTTTAAGGCTTTGGGAAATGTTGCGATTACCAGCCTCGGCCTATATCCGTTCCTCATTGCTTCGATAATAATGCAGATCGTTACGATCGCCGTACCCAAGCTCCGCGACATCGCTCAGACAGGCGAAGCCGGAACCAAGATCATTACAAAGTTCACAAGGATCGCAGCAGTTGTTGCTGATGTTATCTTTGCCGCTCTGTACTGTGTAGGAATGAGAAACCACGTTTGGACGTCATTCAATTACTGGGCAGCGATCATCCTCGCAGGAGTATGTCTTGCAGCAGGTGCAGCTTTCTTCGGCTGGTGCATCGAGCTCATCAACACAAAGGGCATGGGCTCAGGTCTGGTCATTGTCATTTTGGCATGCATCGTCCGCAACCTTCCCGACGAGTTCAAGGCTCTTTACGAAAAAGCTTCCGTTTTGGGCGTTCCCGCTGCGATCGCGCTGACTTTTGCAGGTGCCGTGGTCGCTCTGGCAGTCCTGGTATTCGTCATCTGGTTCAATCTCGGCGGCAAGAAGGTCCGCATCCTGTTCTCAAAGAGGACTGTGGGAATGAAGCAGTACGCAATGCAGAACCAGACCCTTCCGCTCAAGGTGGCTCAGGCAGGTACGATGCCTATCGTTTATACCGTAGCCATATTGCTTATCCCGGCCGTAATCATGTGCCTGGTAATGCCTGAAGGAACGACAAACGTGATCCTTCTCGGCTTCGTCAATTTCAAGAGGAGCCTTTCCTTCTATCTCCTGTTCTGCGTTTTCACGGCATTCTTTACGTATCTTTTCTCGATGATCCAGTTCAATCCCATGGACCTGTCGAACCAGATCAAGCAGAACGGCGGATACATCCAGGGCCTGCGTCCCGGAAAGACGACGTCACAGTATCTTTTAAGCCTTTATACGAATCTTAACCTGGCAGATGCGGCTTTCCTGATCTGCATCAGCCTTATCCCCATGCTGCTCGACCTGGTCCCCGTACTGAAGGGCATCTGGTTCGCGGGTATAGTCTGCATCATGCTCGGCGGCGGATTCGCTGAGCTCAAGACTGTTCTCGAAAACGGCATTTCGGCTGAAGAAGAGAAGGAAAAGGCAGCCATAAAGGACAAGAAGAAAAACAAGTACGCTAAATAAGCTTCACTGCAGAAAAGATCGGAGGAAGCAATTATGAATCTTATCATCATGGGAGCGCCCGGTTCGGGCAAAGGCACATCAGCCACAGTCATCAGAGAGAAGTACGGTCTTGACCACATCTCCACGGGTGACCTTTTCAGATACAACATCAAGGAAAACACGCCTCTTGGCATCGAAGCCAAGTCATACATCGACAAGGGCGCGCTGGTTCCCGATGACGTTACGATCAGAATGGTAGAAGACCGCCTTAAGAATCTTAAGAGCGACAAGGGTTTCATCCTTGATGGTTTCCCTAGGACGATCGCACAGGCAGAGGCTCTGGACAAGATCCTTGAAGGCCTTGGTTCAAAGATCGACGCCGTTATGTATGTTGTAACCGATGACGATGTCATCATCGACAGAGTCACGACAAGACGCGTCTGCGAGAAGTGCGGCGCAAGCTTCAACGTCAAGTACATGCCTTCAAAGGTTGAGGGCGTCTGCGACGTTTGCGGCGGCAAGACGATCCAGAGATCTGACGACAACCCTGAGACCGTCCAGTCCAGACTTGATACTTACAGAAAGAACACCGCGCCCCTCATCGATTTCTATGCCGCACGCGGCCTGATCGTTGAAGGAAACAACAATGTCAGCTCCGATACCTGCATTAAGCAGATCGAAGACGGACTTGCCAAGCTCGGTCTTTGATTAACAAGGAAAATATATGATTGAGATCCTGACCAACGAAGAATTTGAGAAGATGAAAGCTTCCGGAAAGATACTCCAGGAAGTCTTCAAAGCATGCAGGGACTTTATCAAGCCCGGTGTTTCAACACACGACGTTGACAAGCTCTGCTATGACATCATCAGGAGCCATGACGCAATCCCGTCGTTCCTGAATTTCGGCCAGCCCCCGTTCCCCGGAACGATCTGCGCTTCCGTAAACGATGAAGTCGTCCACGGAATCCCGAAAAAGAACAGGATACTTCAGGACGGAGACATCATTTCCGTAGATGTCGGCGCGATCCTCGACGGCTATCACTCTGACGCATGCAGAACATATCTTGTCGGTGATGTTGCTCCCGAGGTTAAAGATCTCGTTGAGAGAACCGAGAAATCATTCTTCGAGGGACTTAAGTTCGCCCAGGTAGGCATGAGGACCGGAGATATCGGCAATGCCGTTCAGGTTTACTGCGAGTCTTTCGGATACGGCGTAGTAAGGGAACTCACGGGCCACGGCATCGGAACAACGATGCACCAGGATCCGGACGTCCCCAATTACGGCAAGCCGGGACACGGCAAAAAGCTTACGAAGGGCATGGCTATCTGCATTGAACCGATGATCACGCTCGGCAGCAGGGAAATAGAGCTGCTCGGCGATCAGTGGACTATCGTCACTCAGGACGGCAGCCCGGCATCACATTATGAGAATACGATCCTCATCACAGATGAAGGACCTTTTATGACGACCTATGATTACGAGGAGGGTTATTAATGGGCAAGGAAGATGTTATTGAAGTTGTCGGTGTAGTTGACGAGGCACTCCCGAACGCGATGTTCAAGGTAAAGATCGACAGCGGACATGTTGTTCTCGCTCACCTGTCAGGAAAACTCAGACAGAATTACATCAAGATCCTTCCCGGCGACAAGGTTACCATGGAAATCTCCCCCTACGATCTTTCCAGGGGAAGGATAACCTGGAGAGGCGAGAAGAAGCCCAAGGCTTAAAGCCCGGATCTTATCCACCAAAGCAGTTGAAAACGCAGGAACTGCGGTTTTTGAAAATGCCCGGCCGGTGAAGGGCATTGTTTAATGAGGGTATTTATTTAAGAAAGGAACAATAAATATGGGTGATGAAAAGAAAGAAGTTTCCGAAGTAAAGGAAACAACAGAAACAAAAGAGACCAAAGAGGTCAAAGAGGTAAAGGCTGAGGGCAAGAAGTCATTCTTAAACGAGAATTCCCTCGAGATCATTACCGTCATACTGCTTGGTATTACAGCGCTCCTTACCGCTTGGGCAAGTTACGTCGGTTCCATTCACGGCGGCAACCAGGCTACAAACTACGCAACGAGCAACAACCTCTCCAGTGACGGCAACTCGATGTACAATGCCGCTGTCCAGACACTTTCGCAGGACATGAGCGCATGGAATACCATCGCATCCTATGAGGTTGAGATCCTTTATGCCGATCAGATCAAGGACAATGCAGCCGTCGATGCATATGTCTGGAAGCTTCAGTGGTTCTGCGAGGATAATCTTCCTGAGAACATGGCAAAGGCAATAGGATATGATGTTGAGAAATTTACTGACGGAAACAATGACACACAGGATATACTCAACTGGCTCAAGGATGATAAGGCCATAACGTCACCTTTCACAGAGGAATTCATCAATAAATACTTTGATGAGGCAAATGCAAAACTCGAGGAAGCAGACAAGACAATCGAGCAGGGTAAGCAGGACAACGCAAACGGCGATAAGTTCTCCCTCGTAACAGTCCTTTACAGCGTCGCGCTCTTCATGCTTGGTATCGTCGGAGTATTCAAGAACTCAACAAACAAGAAGCTCGTTCTTGCGGTCAGCGTTGTATGCCTGATCATTGCGGTCGTCTTCATGGTTACGATCCCGCTTCCGACATCCGGCGGCATCTTCGGTTAATTAAGTAGTTACTTTTAAAGAACAGATGTTATAATAGAACCGCCTTCGGGCGGTTCTTTTATCATTTTGTGCGGATGCTCAAAAAAGAGTGCCGTTACATGAAAAAATTCAGTTGAAAATCAAAACATTTTTGCTATAATAGTACGGCATGCGCTCAAAAAGCGCCTGTGTTTTGTTGTGAAAAAATAAAACAGACCAGGAGGTTTACTTATGAAAGTCAGACCGTCAGTAAAGCCGATGTGCGAGAAGTGCAAGATCATCCGCAGAAACGGCAAGGTTATGGTCATTTGCTCAGACCCCAAGCACAAGCAGAGGCAGGGTTAATCAAGCAAATGTCGGGTCTGTCTGTCCGGAATTAGCCCCGGAGAGATATAAAGACAGGCCGCGGGCAACAAGCTCCGCCCGCAAGGAAAAAACGGAAGAATATTACACGCCTATATGTAAGGGCGGCTGCTCCTGAGGAAGAACCCCGGAGTTCCTTACGCCGCGTGTCGTATATATGAAGTATTACCACAATTCTATGGAGGTACACTAAATGGCTCGTATAGCCGGCGTAGATTTACCGAATGACAAGAGGATCGAGATCGCTCTTACTTACATTTTCGGTATTGGAACAACAAGCGCTGCGGACATCATCCGTGAGACAGGAATCAATCCTGATACGCGCGTTAAGGACCTTTCTGAGGACGAGGTCGCTAAGATCCGTGATCAGATCGAGAACAACTACAAGGTCGAGGGTGACCTTAAGAGAGAGATTGGCGCCAACATCAAGAGACTTACCGATATCGGTTGCTATCGTGGACGCCGTCACAGACTTGGACTCCCCGTAAGAGGCCAGCGCACCAAGACGAATGCTCGTACCCGCAAGGGACCTAAGCACACCGTCGCAGGTAAGAAGAAGTAAGGGGAGGCTACTGATTTATGGCAGTTAAGAAAAGTACAAGACCCAGAAGAAGTGAGCGTAAGAACGTCGTTGACGGTCAGGCTCATATTCATGCTACATTCAACAATACGATAGTTACCATCACCGACAAGCAGGGCAATGCGATCGCATGGGCTTCTGCAGGTATGGATGCAAAGGGTTCACGTAAGGGCACAAGCTATGCTGCACAGGTTGCTTCCGAGAAGGCTGCAAAGGCTGCATGCGATCACGGCATGAAGACCGTTGATGTTTATGTCAAGGGACCCGGATCCGGACGTGAGTCCGCTGTTCGTGCACTTGAGACCGCAGGCCTCAGAGTAACGATGATCAAAGACGTTACTCCCGTTCCGCACAACGGCTGCCGTCCGCCTAAGCGCAGAAGAGTCTGATTCTTCTTCGTGCTTCAACTATCAAGAATGAAAGAAAGAGGATAAATCAATGGCCAGAGATATGAAACCTGTCCTTAAGAAGTGCAGAGCCCTTGGTATTGAGCCTGCGTATCTGGGACTTAATAAGCAATCAAAGAAGAAGGCTAAGGTCGTCCGCAAGATGAGCGAGTACGGCATGCAGCTCAAGGAAAAGCAGAAGGCTAAGTTCATCTACGGAGTCCTTGAGAAGCCTTTCAGAAACTACTATGAGAAGGCACAGAAGCTTCACTACGGCACAACCGGTGAAAACCTCATGATCCTTCTCGAGACAAGACTTGACAACGTTCTGTTCAGAATGGGTTTTGCCCGTACAAGAGACGAAGCAAGACAGATCGTAAGCCACAGGGAAGTCAAGGTTAACGGCAAGACCGTCAACATTCCTTCTTATGGCGTAAAGGTCGGCGACCAGATCGAGATCAAGGAAAAGGCTAGAGGTTCTCAGCGTTTCAAGGACATCGTTGAGGTTACAGGCTCTAGACGTCCGCCTGAATGGGTCGAGAGCGATCTTGAGAAGCTTGCAGGCAAGATCATCAAGCTGCCTTCAAGAGACCAGATCGACGTACCTGTTAACGAAGTTCAGATCGTCGAGTTGTATTCCAAGTAATACTTAGGATATAACCGAAGATTCAGGCCCAAAAAACTATCAGGAGGATTAATTATGATGGAAATCAGCCAGCCGACAATCAAGTGCGTTGAGTCGAATGACGACAAGTCTTACGGCAAATATACCATTGCCCCGCTCGAGCGCGGATTCGGTACAACCCTCGGAAATTCGCTTCGCAGAGTTCTTCTCTCGTCGCTTTCCGGTGCGGCAGTTACATCTATAAAAATCGATAAGATTAAGCATGAGTTCTCCACTGTTCCGGGAATAATCGAAGACATGACCGAGATCATCCTTAACATCAAGGGTATCCGCGCCAAGCTTCACAACGAGTCAAATATCGTCAGCATCAGCGTTGCAAAGGGCAGGACCGGCGCGCTTACAGCAGGCGACATCGTACACGGACCTGACGTCCAGATTATGAATCCCGATCACGTCATCGCTCACCTCAACGGTGCAGAAGACGTATTCATGGAGTTCACACTCAGCAAGGGACGCGGCTACAATACCGCTGAACAGAACAAGCCCAACAAGCAGGTCATCGGCCTCATTCCGATCGATTCGATCTTTACTCCCGTCAAGAAGGCAAACTACAAGGTTGAGAATACCCGTGTAGGCGCCAGAACAGACTATGACAGCCTTACGCTCGAAGTCTGGACGGATGGAACGATCGAGGTTGACGAGGCTCTGTCTTCTGCAGCTAACTGCCTCATCGATCACCTCAAGTTCTTTACGGCTCTTGCAGATACTGATTCCGCACTGAGCTTCAAGAGCATTGAAGAGTCCGGTGAGCACAACAGCAAGCTTTCGGGCGTTATTGAGGATCTCGATTTTTCCGTCCGTACTTACAACTGCCTCAAGAGAGCACAGATCAATACTGTCGGCGATCTTGTTGCACGTACGATGGATGAGATGATCAAGGTAAGAAACCTCGGAAAGAAGTCTCTTGAAGAGATCATCGAGAAGCTCGAGGGAATGGGTCTTCACCTCAAGGACCAGGAAGAATAACTTACATCTTAGGAGGAAAATAAGATGCCTAACAGGAAAATCAGCCGTCCTTCAGATCAGCGCGCTGCTATGCTGAAGAATCAGGTTACTAATTTGGTAATAAACGGCAGACTTGAGACGACCGTTGCACGTGCTAAAGAAGTCAGCGCCATCGTTGAAGGTCTTGTTGCTTCTGCAGTTAAAGAGAAGGACAACTATACAACAAAAGAGATCACGGTTTCTGCCGCTAAGCTCGACGGTAAGGGAAAGAAGGTCCTCAAGACCAAGACTTCCAAGGCCGGCAAGAAGTATGAAGTTGTAGACCGTGAAGTTAAGACAAAGACCGTTCAGGTTGACAGCCCTTCACGCCTTGCAGCTCGCAAGCAGATGATCAAATGGCTTTATAAGAGCCATGACAGCGAGGGCAACATCATCAATCCCGTCAACAAGATGTTCGATGAGATAGCTCCCAAGTATGTCGGCAGAACAGGCGGCTATACAAAGATCATCCGCATCGGCGCAAGACGCGGTGACGGTTCAGAGATGGCTATCCTCGAGTTCGTGTAATCTACACAAAGCCGGGATACCGCTAATTGAAAAATCAATCCGGGGGAGGCTCTTTAACCTCCCCCGATTTTTTTGTAATATTGCTTAACCGAAGAACTACGAAAGGATGAACAGGCGTGGAAAAGATTTCCGTACAGAACGTAACGTTCACTTACGGCTCAGAAGGAGCCGACGTTTCCGCGCCTGCCGAACCTGCCCTCGAGAACATAAGCCTTGAGATCGAAAAGGGATCTTATACGGCCATTCTCGGAGCAAACGGATCAGGCAAATCAACGCTTGCGAAGCTCATAGACATCATAGAGGTCCCGGATTCCGGAAGGATAGTCGTTTTCGGCAATGACACCTCTGACGATTCCCTGTTCTGGCAGATAAGGGAGAAGAGCGCGTGCGTTTTCCAGAATCCTGACAACCAGATAGTAGGAACCATAGTCGAAGAAGACGTCGCATTTGGCCCTGAAAACCTCGGAATAAAGCTTCCGGAACTCAGGGAAAGAGTCGACCAGGCCATGAAGGACGTCGGAATATATGAGCTGAGGCTCCGCGAAGCATCAGGACTTTCAGGCGGACAGAAGCAGAAACTTGCCATTGCGGGAGCGCTCGCGATGAGGCCTGAAGTGCTCATCCTTGACGAAGCAACCGCGATGCTCGATCCGAGGAGCCGCGACGAATTCCTTGCGATAGCCGAGGACATGCGCCTGAAAAAGGGACTTACCCTAATCACGATCACGCACGACATGTCGGAAGCCATGCGCTGCGGAAAGATCATCATCTTATCCAAGGGAACGAAAGCTGCCGAGGGAACTCCTGCGAAGATATTCGCTGAAACCGACCTTGAAAAGTACGGACTCAGAAGGCCTGTCAGTTTCAGATTTGCATATGAGATCGCAAGGCTTGCCGGGAAGACCCTTACGGAAGAAGATCTTACGGGTGGGGCGAGGCTTCGCGAAAAACTGGTGAAGATCCTCTCGGATCCTTCACTTAAAGGAGATCCTGATCTTCAGGAGAATGCTGCAGCTGATGAAACTGCACCTGCAAAACGTAAGATCATGTCCGTCAAAGACCTTTTCAGCTCGTACGACGGAGGAAGATCTTTTGCCGTCAAGAACGTTAATCTCGACGTGTACGAAGGCGAGATTCTAGGGATCGTCGGGGAATCAGGCTGCGGCAAGACCACGTTGATCTCGCACATGAATTCGATCATCAAGCCGGCTTCCGGTGAGATCGAGATATATCCTGAAGAGGGCGTCACGCTTTACTGTTCGCGGAAAAAGGACGTTCAGAGGATCAGACAGACCGTAGGTCTTGTTTTCCAATATCCCGAATACCAGCTTTTTGAAGAGACCGTATATAAGGACATCTGCTATGGCTTAAGGAAGATGGACCTGTCTGCCGAAGAACAGAAAGACAGGGCGGTTAAGGCTGCAAGATCCGTAGGATTGGACAAAGATGTTTTGAGAAGAAACCCGTTCGAGCTTTCAGGAGGTCAGAAGAGACGTGCGGCGATAGCTGGCGTCCTCGCCATGAGACCGAAGATCCTTGTGCTCGACGAGCCCGCAAGCGGTCTGGATCCCGCGGGACGTGAAGAGATGTTCGCGCTGATAAAGTCCCTCAGAATATCAGGAACGACCATCGTGCTGGTCTCTCACAATATGGATGAGGCAGCGGCGTACTGCGACAGGATCTGCTGCATAAGGGACGGTGAGATCAAGGCGGCAGAAACGCCTGAAGATCTTTTCGGAAACAAAGAAAAGGTCGCGCAGATCGGCATCGACCTGCCTAAGATAACGAAGTTTGCCGACAGTCTCAAAGAAGATATCAGAAAGATATTGCCCGGTGTTGATTTCGGAACGCCGCTCTTCGATCCCGAAGAAGAGGCGCGCCATGTCTACATGGCAGTCCTGAAAGCGAGGCTTAAAGATGTTAAGTGACATAAGCCTCGGCAGGTACTATAAAGCGGATTCGCTGCTTCACAGGACGGATCCCAGGATAAAGACCATCCTTTATCTCGTCTATCTGGTGGTCATATTCATCGTAAAGACGCCGGCGACGATAGGAGTCCTGGCAGGCGTCATAGCAGTTCAGCTGGTCATGGGCAAGGTCAGGCCTTCCGTGATATGGAAGACGGTAAAACCGGTGCTGCCGCTGTCATTATTCATCCTGATACTGAACCTGATTACGATCAGACAGGGCAACACGGTCTTCCAATGGAAGTTCGTCACCGTCACCGATTACGGCATCAGCAGGGCGGTCCTGATGGCTATAAGGCTGGTATTTCTCATACTTTCGACAAGCATAATGCTCACTCTGACGACGACTCCGCTGAAGATATCCGATGCGTTGGAAAGCCTTTTTTCTCCATTGAAGATCATCAAGGTTCCGGTCCACGAAATGGCAATGATGATGTCCATCGCACTGAGGTTCATCCCCACTCTTATCGAGGAGACCGACAAGATAATGAAAGCGCAGGTATCCAGGGGCGCGGACTACGATACGGGTACGTTCCTCAACAGGTTAAAGGGTTACATAACCGTCCTAATCCCGCTGTTCGTTTCCAGTTTCAGAAGGGCAGAGGAACTTGCTGTGGCCATGGACGCGAGATGCTACAGGGGAGGCGATGGCAGAACGAAGCTTAACCCGTTAAGGCTGAACGCCACGGATCTGCTCGTCGGCATGTTCCTGTTCGTATGTGCGGCAGGCCTTGTTGTCATGGATTTGACTTTGAGATAAACATGCCCCTGTGATAGAATTTCAGTGTTGAAAACAAAGGAAGGGCGGTTATCAGCCATGTCATACTACGTCGGGATCGACCTCGGCGGCACTAACATCAAGGCAGGTGTCGTTGACGGCGAGGGCAAGCTCCTCAATAAGCTTTCCATCAAGACAAATGCGGATCGTGCGATGGAGGATATCATCCACGATATGGGTACTCTCGCAGCTGATGCGATAAAGGATGCGGGACTTGAGGTAAAGGATATCGAAGCTATCGGTATCGGTTCACCGGGAACACCGGACAATGAAGACGGACTTCTTGTTTATTCGAGCAATCTTCCGTTCAATAATGCTCCCATGAGAAAACTGATCAGGGAAGTCATCGACCTTCCGGTCTATATCGACAACGATGCAAACTGCGCTGCGATGGCAGAGGCCGTTGCAGGTGCTGCCAAGGGTACAAAGGAATCCGTAACCATTACTCTGGGAACGGGCGTAGGTGCCGGCGTTATCGTCAGAGGCAGGATCTATTCCGGATTTAACCAGGCAGGCTCCGAATTCGGCCATACCGTTCTCGTATCAGGCGGTGTCCAGTGCGGATGCGGCCGTAAGGGCTGTTTTGAGCAATATGCTTCAGCTACAGCTCTTGCAAGGATGACCAGGGAAGCTGCTGAGGCAAACCCTGAGTCGCTCCTTAACGAAGTTTATAAAGAGTTTGGCGAGTGGAATGCTCAGATCGCTTTCGTGGCATTGAAGAAGGGTGACAAGGTCGCAGCTGATGTTGTTGATATGTACACTTCATATCTTGCTGACGGACTTGCAAATGCCATCAACGCTTTCATGCCTGAGATCCTCGTTGTCGGCGGCGGCGTATGCAACGAAGGCGACCCGCTCCTCATCCCCATGCGCGAAAAGACGATGAGCAGACCTTATTTCGGCCCCGGAGTACCGAAGACGAGGATCGAGCTTGCACAGATGGGCAACGACGCAGGAATCGTCGGTGCTGCCATGATGGGCAAGTCCTGTGTGGACGACGGCATGAACGGCATCTGAAAAAGCGATGCCCAGGCTTTGTTTCATAACCGAGTTTGACGGAACCGGATTCGCGGGATTCCAGTCGCAGGAGAACGGCAGAGCCGTGCAGGATGTGCTTGAGAGCGCGCTTGCAGAATTATATAAAGAAAAGATCAGACTGACGGGATGTTCGAGGACTGACGCGGGTGTGCACGCAAAGTGCCACTTAAGTCACGCCGACGTCCCGTTTGTCATTCCCGAAGACAAGTTCCCGCTCGCGATGAACGCGCTGCTCCCGGACGATGTTGCGGTAAAGCGCGCATTCTACGTCAGGGACGATTTTTCCGCCAGGTTTTCGATCAACGGGAAGAGATATATCTACAGGATCTATGTCTCGCCCACAAGGGATCCCTTCCTGGACAGATATGCTTATTACTGTCCCGTAATGCCTGATGTCGAAGCGATGAAAAAGGCTGCTGAAGCCTTTGCGGGAGAGCATGATTTCCGTGCTTTCTGCGCAGCGGGCGGAAGCCAGAAGACATACGTGAGAAGACTTCACGGAGCATCGGTAAGGATCGCCGGAGAAGATCCCCTTCAGATAGAGATCGAAGTCTCAGGCGAAGCATTCCTTTACAACATGGTACGCATAATTGCAGGTACTCTTCTTTACGTGGGACAGGGCAAGATCCAGGCAGATGAGATAAGGGACATTATAGAAAAGGGCGACAGGAGCCTTGCCGGAAAGACGCTTTCCGCAAAGGGCCTTACTCTTGAAGAAGTCTATTTCGACGAGCCCTCCGCCCGTCCGCAACCGATTTTTTCCTAAAAAGATTTTTAAGGTGATATAATTATCTTTAGCGTGGGCGTGGAATACCTGCGCGAGTTTTTGAAGGGAGGATTAGATTTATGTCATGGTGGATCATCTGGCTGATAGTATTCGTTGTAATGCTCGTTATTGAAGCCGCCACAACCGCTCTCGCGACCGTATGGTTCGCGGCCGGTGCGCTCGTGGCAATGATCATGGACCTGTGCGGAGCACCCCATAACCTGCAGATCATCGTAATGGCAGCTGTGTCTGTCGTTACCTTCTTAATCTGTATGATCTGGATCAGGCCTAAGCTTGAATCGCTCCGCAGGGCAAATGTCCAGAGGACCAATGCCGACAGACTCATCGGAATGGAGGGCGTGGTTATCGTACCCGTCAATCCCGTTGAAGGAAAAGGCCAGGTTAAGGTTGAAGGACAGGTCTGGAGCGCTAAATCAGAAGGCGCGATAGAAGAAGGCACAACAGTAAAGATCAGGGCGATCGAGGGCGTCAAGCTCATCGTCGATCCCGTTTAAACAACCGGAGGTAAATATGGAAAAGTTATTCGCAGCAGTATCAACAGGCGGCGCATTCATCGGAGTTATAGTCGCTGTTTTGTTTATTGTTCTCATTCTCGCAAACATCAAGATCGTTCCGCAGGCAACGACTTTCATCATCGAGCGCCTCGGAACATACAGAACGACATGGGATACGGGTCTTCACCTCAAGGTCCCTTTCATTGACCGTGTGGCAAAGAAGATCTCCCTCAAGGAGAAGGTCGCTGACTTCGCTCCGCAGGCCGTTATCACGAAGGATAACGTTACGATGCAGATCGATACGGTCCTCTTCTATCAGATCGTAGATCCTAAGCTCTACACATACGGAATCGAGCGTCCTATCGTAGCTATCGAGAACCTCTCCGCTACAACGCTCCGTAACATCATCGGTGACCTCGAGCTCGACCAGACACTCACTTCACGTGACATCATCAACACAAGGATGAGAGAGATCCTGGACGAAGCAACGGACCCCTGGGGCATCAAGGTCAACCGCGTTGAGCTCAAGAACATCATCCCTCCTAAGGAGATCCAGGCAGCGATGGAGAAGCAGATGAAGGCTGAGCGTGAAAAGAGAGAAAAGATCCTTATCGCAGAAGGTGAAAAGGAATCTGCGATCAGAGTAGCAGAAGGTGAAAAGGAAGCCGCCATCCTCAGAGCAGAGGCTAAGAAGCAGGCTGCCATCAGAGAGGCTGAAGGTCAGGCTCAGGCTATCCTCGCAGTCCAGGAAGCTACCGCTAAGGGTCTCCAGATGGTAAAGGACGTCGGCGCAGACGACGGACTCATCGCTATCAAGGGCCTCGAGGCATTGGAGAAGGTTGGACAGGGTGCATCCACAAAGATCATCATCCCTTCAGATCTTCAGGGCATCGCAGGTCTCACGACCACGATCAAGGAAATAGCAAAATCCTGATATAAGCAACCACGGCGGAGGTATTTACATGGACTACGGTATGTGGAACGACAGAACCAACATGAGCATGCTCACGGACTTCTATGAGCTCACCATGGCAAACGGTTATCTGAACAGCGGCAACAGGGACAAGATCGTTTACTTCGACATGTTCTTCAGAAACATCCCTGAGAACGGCGGATATGCCGTCATGGCAGGATTGGAGCAGGTTATTGATTATCTGTCCTCACTCAAGTTCTCTGAAGATGACCTTACTTTCCTCAAGGACAACTATCATTTCAAGGAAGACTTCATTGATTACCTTAGAAATTTCAAGTTCACTTGTGACGTATGGTCTATCCCGGAAGGAACTGTCGTGTTCCCGAAAGAACCGCTTGTCAAAGTCAGAGGACCTATCATTCAGGCTCAGCTCCTTGAGACCGCTCTCCTTTGCACGATCAACCACCAGACGCTGATCGCAACAAAGACCGCGAGGATCGTAAGGGCTGCAGAAGGAAGGCCCGTCATGGAATTCGGTGCGCGCCGCGCACAGGGATTTGATGCTTCCGTTCTTGGCGCGAGAGCTGCCTATATCGCAGGCGCTGCAGGAACTTCCTGCACGATCTGCGGACAGCAGTTCGATATTCCGCTTTCCGGAACGATGGCTCATTCCTGGGTAATGCTCTTCGACAACGAGTTTGAAGCATTCAAGGCATATTCACTTGCATATCCGGATGGAGCTCTCCTGCTCGTAGATACCTACGACGTACTCCGTTCAGGAATCCCGAATGCGATCAAGTGTGCTAAGGAAGTCTTGGAGCCCATGGGCAAGCGTCTCAAGGGAATCAGGATCGACTCCGGAGACCTTACTTACATGACCCAGCAGGCGAGAAAGATGCTCGACGAAGCGGGCCTTACTGATTGTAAGATCACCGTTTCCAACGCTCTTGACGAGTATCTCATCAGAGATCTCATCAGCCAGGGCGCATGCATCGATTCGTTCGGCGTAGGCGAAAGACTTATCACGTCCAAGGCTGAGCCTGTTTTCGGCGGTGTTTACAAGATCTCTGCCGTAGAGGCGGAAGACGGAACGATCATCCCGAAGATGAAGATCTCCGATTCCATCGGAAAGGTCACGAATCCCTGCAGCAAGAAGATCGTCAGATTCTATGATAATGCTACCGGCAAGGCTTTGGCTGACGTCGTCATGGTCGCTGATGAGGAGATCCCTAACGGAGAGCCTTATGAGATCTTCGATCCTGACAACACATGGAAGTCCAAGGTGCTCGAGAATTACACCACGAGAGAGATCATGGTCCAGATCTTCAAGGACGGACAGCTTGTTTACAACAAGCCTACGATCGGCGAGATCAGGGCATACTGCACTAAGGAACTTGACTCTCTCTGGGATTCCGTCAAGAGATTCGAAAATCCTCACAACTATTATGTCGACTTGTCACCCAAGCTTTGGAAGATCAAGGACGATATCTTAAGATCCTACAGAAGAAGATAAGGAGAAAGACAAAATGGCAAATCCCATCGTAACCATCCAGATGAAAGACGGCGGCGTAATGAAGGCGGAGCTCTATCCCGATATCGCGCCCGAGACGGTCAAGAACTTCGTATACCTTGCAGGCAAGGGTTTCTATAACGGACTTATCTTCCACAGGGTAATTCCCGGATTCATGATCCAGGGCGGAGATCCCGAAGGAACCGGAATGGGCGGTCCCGGCTACACTATCAAGGGCGAGTTCACGGCCAACGGTTTTACAAACAACCTGAAGCACACAAGAGGCGTTCTCTCCATGGCACGCGCAATGGATCCGAATTCCGCAGGCTCTCAGTTCTTCATCATGCATGAGACGTATCCGAGCCTTGACGGACAGTATGCCGCTTTCGGAAAGCTTATCGAAGGTATCGAAGTCGTAGATAAGATCGCATCTGTCAGAACGGATTACAACGACAGACCTTTAGATCCTCAGCGGATCGAATTCATGACGGTACAGCTTTGACAAATACGGTCCTGACAGTCGTTTGGCCTTTTGCTTCAGCGATATTAGTCACGATCGCGGAACTGATACTTTCCCGGACCAAGAAGTTCGGCGAACCGCAAGTCAGCAAACTTAAGATCCCTGAGTTTTTAAGGCAGATCAGCACGAAAGACAAAGCCGGCATATCGGCTTTGTCTTTTCTTGTGATATGGACAGCGGCACTGCTGCAGTTCCTGTTTTCAATGGCCTCTATCCATATCGTGCAGCGGATGGCTTTCACATTGCCGGGGACTGAAAAGGAGCCCGTAAGTCATCTGTTTTTCGCCGTGGGTAGCATGGTCAGCGGCATCTGCATCCTCTATCTTTTAAGATCGAGGAAAAGGAAAGCCGCCAAGGCTGCCGTGATCATAGCCGTTCTTTCGTATGTGCTGATCGCGGCCGAGCTGTTTCTGTTTAATTTCAACAGCCTCAAGGCCAATGCTTATTCGTACACGGTTAAGGGAAAAGATCTCATTCCCGATTTTGAATATGACGTCGAGAATGATGACGGAGCTGTTTCTTTCACGGGCGACAGCATCAGGATAAAGGCTGATTGTGATCTCAAGATCCCGGATGTTCCTGACGGCATGTATTCGGTCACTGTGAGATTCAAAGGAGATCTCAAGGAACCGGGCAGGAGATTCAGATTAAGAATGGGTATCGAAGATGAAAACTCAAGATATACCTACAGGACGGCCGATGTAAAAGAGGTGACCGGCCTCAGGGACACTACTTTGTTCATGAAGCCGTACGGAGAAGTATTCTCTCTCATGCTCTCTTTTGACGGGATCGGACAGGATGTCACGGTCGATTCGGTGACGGTCTCCGAGTGTAATGTTTATAAAGCCATGTTCATCAGATATCTGGCAGTGTTTTTTGTTGCCGCGGCCATCGTATGGATCGTTTGTCTTAAGCTTTATAACGTCGAATATGATCCTGCGAACAAGATCCACGCGATACTTATCACGCTTGTCTTTATCCTGTCAACGGGGGTTTCTTATCTGTTCTATTATCGTGACGACATTAAGTTTGAGAAATACCCCTTCGAGAACACTTCGGAGATCCTGGATATCTACGAGCTTGCTTTTGATTCGTCGATGAAAAAGATCCCTTATCTGGACGTTCCGGTCGAAGAGGGAATAGAGGACCTGGATAATCCTTACGATGCGAGCGAAAGGGATGAAAACAGCCAGCAATACAGATGGGATTATGCGTACAAGGACGGGAAATACTACTGCTACTTCGGCATGGCTCCGGTGTATGTATTGTATTACCCGATATATCTGATAACCCACCGTGTACCGAATTACACGGCGGCTTCATGCATCACCGGAACAATGGCCGTTGTCGCGGTCATCATCGCATTCATGGCTGCCGTTAAGATGTTTGTACCCAAAAAGAATCTTTTGGCATATCTTCTCATGATACCGACAGTTGCAGCGGCAAGTCTCATATATGTCAACATGATCCATTCGGAAAAATACTACATTGCCTGCGGAATGGCACTGGCGGGCATGGGTTTTTCTCTGGCTCTCGGTATCGCCGCGGTTTCAGCAAAAAAGAACGCCGAAAGACTTATCATGTTTTTCCTTTCGGGAGTTTCTCTTGCCGTCTGTGCAGGTTCACGCCCGTCGGAAGCGGTATGTGCTGCGGTCATGCTGCCGATGTTTTTTGCCGTCCTTTTAGACAGGAAGAGAAAGCTCAGGTTCAGGATCTCAGAGGCGCTGGCCTTCCTCGTACCTGTCTTAGTCGGAATAGCGCTCATCCTTATGCATAACTACGCAAGATTCGGTTCTTTTACCGATTTCGGCGAAAACTATCAGCTTACGGTAAGTGACATCCATTCTTTGAAGGTCACTCCTGAAATGCTGCCGTCCGCGATCTTCTATTATTTCCTGATGCCTTTCAACGCGTTGGATACATTCCCGTTTTTTGAAGCGAGAGGAATTATCGCGAACACCTATGAGGTTTACAGGAACATTGAACCTTCCTGCGGACTTTTGAATCTGCCGTTTATCTTACTGGGAGCCGTTTTCACGCCGGGAGGCTTCATGAAGGCAAAAGGCAGGATAACGAAAAGCGAAGCTGTGAATTTTAACGGCTTCGTTTCGATAACACTTATATGCGCACTGTTCCTTTCCTGGTTTAATTTCTCGCGTGCGGGAGTCTGCATAAGATACATTTCGGATTTCGCATGGCTCCTTTCCATCTGTTTCGGAGTGATACTTCTGAGGAGGATCATGAGAAAGTCAGGGAGAAAGACTGTCTACGGAATCATATGCGTAACATGTATCGTGACTATCGGGCTGGTCTTCTTTATGATAATTGCCAATGAAGGCGGAAACCTCCCGAAAATGTATCCCACGCTTCTTGAAAGATGTGAGGATTTCTTTATTTTCTGGCACTGACGCATGAGTCAATTAGGATATAATTATTCTATCTGTTTAACGAAAGGCAGCCATTAAGATGCGGGAACTCAGTCAACTGGACAAAAGTGCTCCGAAAAGGAAAGACAGCGTGACCAGGAAAACGGGCACGGTGTCTGTTTCTTACCGCGCTTTCTATGCCACATGTCTTATCTTTCTCACGCTGCCGGTCATCATTTTCTGTCTCGGATACTTAAGGCCTCTTATCGGCATCACTCTCATGCTCTGCTTTGCCGGAATGTGCGCCATTTCCATTATGGAATGCATGAACGGACCTGAAGGAAGCAGGCTTGAAAAACAGACCTCGGCAATAGACATTCCCGTAAAGTTTTTGATATTGTTCGCTGTAACCGCAGTGGTTGTTTCGCTTGTAACGGGCGTGGGCGAATACGTTTTCACGCTTCAGGACCATCCTTACAGACGCGCGATACTGAGAGACCTCGTGAATTACGAATGGCCCGTCATCTATAACTACAACACCCAGACAAATCCTGAAGTCATAAAGATCTTCGGAATCGTTTCGGGAGAGCGTGCATTCTCGTACTATTTTGTTTACTGGCTTCCCGCAGCAGCAGCCGGCAAGCTGTTGGGATTTGAAGCAGCGAACATCGTGCTCCTTATCTGGAATTCCATAGGCATCTTCTTAGGCTTCATTGCCATGTGCGCGATAAACAAAAGGTTCTCTTTCGCGATGCCGTTCCTTTACGTTTTCTTCGCAGGACTGGACGTTATCCCGAACATAGTCTATTTTTTCACGGGATACGACGCATGGCTCTGGCTTGAAGGATGGGTTCCCGGCATATCTTACGTGGCGAACTTCACCGAACTTGCCAACGTTTTCAACCAGATCGTTCCGTGTTTCTTAATAGTCGCATTGCTTCTCATGTCGCACAGCATGAGATCGGCAGGACTTACAGGCGGACTTCTCTTTGCATATTCTCCCTGGGCAGTGTTCGGCCTTCTGCCGGTCATAATCGGTTTAGCGCTCCGCAAGGAAATGAAGAGCGGCAGCATAAAGCGCGACATACTGAACATCCTTACCCCGGTCAACATCGTTTCCGCGTTACTGCTCCTGGTCCTTTTCGGAAGCTATTACATGTCTAATTCCGGAGCGGTCTCGTTCAGGGGATTCACATGGACTTTCTATGAGCAGCCGGCTTTGTTCATACCCGCATATCTGCTTTTCATCGTGATCGAAGTACTGCCCTTTGCTGCGGTGCTCTACGGCAGGTATAAGAAAGATCCGGTCTTCATTGCATCGGTCATAACCTTGTGCATAGTACCGCTGTACCGCGTGTCGGAAATGAACGACTTCTCGATGAGGGGCTCTATGCCCGGACTGTTCGTGCTCTGCATAATGTTCTCGGGTTGTTATTCTTCAATGTTCGCGCCCGAAAACCAGCCGAAGGACAAGAAGTCCTGGGCCAGGTGCGCGACAATGACGCTCCTTGTCATCCTCATGATGTTCCCGGCCGTCGTAAATCTGTTTGTAATAGCCGGCAGTACGATCACCGGAGATGAGAGCAACAAAGACAAGATAGGTTCCTTCGGCAACATACAGGACGCACATTACGCGAAGACCATTGAAGAACAGTTCTTTGCTCCCGATTACAGGAATAAGTTCTTCTACAGGTATTTTGCCAGGCAGTAACGGGTGATATAGATGAAGAAGGAGATACTTGTCAGAAGAGACGTTTTTTTCGCGGTATGCGCGTTGTACCTCACGATCCCCGTTGTCATTTTCCTCGCGGGATATCTGAAGCCTGTTATAGGGATACCTGCTGCCCTGATAATGGCAGGGTGTGCTTTGTATTCCTGCATCGATTTCTGCAAGGGACCTGACAGAAAGCTTTCGGGAAAGTCGAGCGATTTTCTTGGTCTCAAGATGCCGCTGAAGTACCTTCTGGTGCTTGCGGTGATCGCCTTTATCACTGTCTTTGTTTCAGGCGTCGGCGAATATATCTATTCAATGGTCGATCACGTTTTCAGAAGGGCGATCTTCAACGACCTCATAAATTACAAGTGGCCCGTGATCTACGATTACAGCACACAGTACAATCCGAGGGTCATCGCGGTCCTGGGAAAGACGCAGGGGAATGCCGCTCTTGTCTATTACACGACTTTCTGGATGCCTTCCGCACTGTTCGGAAAGATCTTCGGAGTTGCCTCTGGTAATGTCTTCCTGCTTATCTGGACGACTATCGGAGTGTGGCTGACCCTTGTCGGTACAGCGCTTTGTATAAGAAGGATCTCTTGGGCTGTCCCGGTTATATTCATAACGTTCTCGGGACTTGACGCACTTCCCAATATAATCCATGCGGTTACCCAGTACGACGGGTTTATGGCGATCGAACACTGGCTCCCCACGTTTGCCTATATGAGCAATTTCACTCAACTTTCAAACGTATTCAACCAGTGCGTTCCGGTCTGGGTCTTAATGGTCATGCTTATGCTTTCTTCAAACGTGAGGTCAACGGGTTTCATCGGAAGCTTAAGCTTAGCGTATTCGCCATGGACTTCGATAGGCATGATCCCTATTGCTTTGGCGCTCGCGTTCAGAAAGCAGCTTCAGCCTGAAAAGAAGGGAAGGGTCATCCTTCAGCTTCTTAACCCGGTCTCGATAGCCGCGTGCATCGTCATGCTGGGGACATATGGCCCTTATTACATGGTCGGCACTTCCGCTTCGGATGAGAGCGGATTAGCCTGGACGTTCTGCAAAAACTTCGGCGAGTTTATCCTGTTCTGGATCCTCTTAATGATCATCGAAGTAGTTCCGTTCGTAATCGTACTCTGGAAAAAGCAGAAGAAGGAACCGCTTTTCATAGCGTCCTTTATCACGCTCGCTGTGATACCTGTTTACAAGATCTCCTATTTCAACGATTTCTCGATGAGGGCATCGCTCCCTGCGCTGTTCGTCATCTCGGTAATGTTCACCGAACTCCTCGCGGAAATGTTCGCGGAGGACAAGCAGAGGATCAGGAAGGCAAAAAGACGCCCGAAAAAGGAATCCGTCAAATGCTTTTTTGTTCTTGCGCTCGCAGTCGTATGTGCGTTCCCCTGCGCCGTTGACCTTATCCTGATATTGGGAAGCGAGTTTACCGGTGAGCCTCATTATGAGAATGACATCGGTTCGTTCGGACGTATTGAGGGCGAGGAAAAGGGCGGTTATTATTCGACCGAGGCATATACCGAATCCGTCATGCTCCGTATAGCAGACGGCTATGAAGACACGATATTCTTCAAGTATCTGGCAAGATCAACGGAAAGCAGGCAGGAATGAGCGGAAGAAACACTAAAAGATCAGCGGGAATAACGATACCGTTCAGTATGTGGTACGGCCTGGCAGTGGGATTTCTTGTGATCCCCGTCATCGTGTTCTGCCTCGGGTATCTCAGATGGTATGTCGGAATACCTTTTGCGTTCTGCTTTGCTGCCCTGTCGGCCGTAGCCGTGCTCGAATGCAGGAAGCCTGCGGCAGGGAGGACTGAACTCGCTTCAAGCGCAAAGGAGATCGTTATTCCTCTCAAATACCTGATAGGGTTTGCCGTTTTCGCCGTGTTCCTTGCATGGTTCTCAGGCGTCGGTGAGTTCATCTATTCGCTGCAGGATCATGCGATCAGGCGTGCGACATTGAGCGATCTCGTTTCTTACAAGTGGCCTGTCATTTACGATTATTCAACACAGACCAATCCCGATGTTATCAAGGAGATAGGCAAGACGGGCGGTAAGACCGCGCTGATGTACTACTTCACTTACTGGATGCCCGCGGCGCTCTTCGGAAAGCTCTTCGGAAGGATCGCAGCTGACTTGTTCCTAATGCTCTGGACCGCTCTTGGCATATTCCTCATACTGATCGGCATGGCGAAGATAAATGGAAGGGCATGCGTGACACAGCCGATGTTCTTAATGTTCTTCGGAGGCCTCGACGTTATCCCGGCGTTGGTCCACAGCGCGACAGGCTACAGGCTTTGGACTTCGCTCGAGGGCTGGGTGCCCAATATGGCGTATTACTGTAACATGAATGAGTTTGCAAACGTCTTTCATCAGTGCGTCCCCTGTTTCCTTATTACCGTGCTCATCATGCTGTCGGTCAACACGAGATCTTTCGGACTGACGGGAGGCCTGCTTTTTGCATATTCGCCTTTCGGAGTGTTCGGGATCATTCCCGTGATCCTTACCGCGATGTTCAGAAAAGAACTGAGACAGGACGTAAAAGGCACGTTAAAGGATCTGTTTACGGCTGCAAACGTTATCCCTGCTGTTATCCTGCTGGTAATGTACGGAAGCTTTTATTCCG
Source organism: Saccharofermentans sp. (assembly GCA_024695505.1). Lineage (GTDB taxonomy): Bacteria > Bacillota > Clostridia > Saccharofermentanales > Saccharofermentanaceae > Saccharofermentans. The sequence goes on along the minus strand of JAILIB010000020.1, from coordinate 10,105 downwards.
CGAATTCCCAAGCTGTCGGTAAGAACGGCTTCACCTGGAAGTACTATGATTCGATAGGACTATTCGTGATCTGCTATCTGTGCTTCATTATCATAGAAGTCCTGCCGGTATCAGCCGTGCTGTTCAAGCGTTATAAGAAAAACGCTTTCTACCGCTGTGCCGTGATATGCCTGACGCTGATCCCTTTGTACATGATGACGTGGGTAAACGACTTTGCCATGAGGGCATCCATGCCGTCAAGGTTAATAATGTGCGTTTTGCTCGCCGGATTCTTCAGGGAGCTCTACGATGAAGATTGCGAGCGCCTTCTGAAGAAAAAGAAGATGGGCAAAAAGAAGACTGTGGGACTGATCTTTGCTATCCTTACAGTGATACTCATGATGTTCCCGGGCTTCGTCAACGCTTACCTCATCGGGGGAAGCCAGGCAACGGGCGAGCCTGACCGCAAGGACATGGTCGGTTCGTTCGGCAACATTAAATATGCTACCGACGGAACGATAGAGTATGCTTATGTTATCAATAACCAGTTCTATACTGATGATTATATGGATTCGTTCTTTTTCCGTTATCTCGGAAAGACGTAAGGAGGACAGTAAGTGAAGAAAGTCATAACGATCCCTTTTAAGGCTTTTTGGGCGGTAAGCCTCGGATTTATTGCGCTTCCGATAATCATATTCTTTGCAGGATACCTGAAGCTCTATATCGGGATCCCGTTGGCGCTTTTGTTTGCATTTGCATTTGCACTCTCGGTCAGGGATGCTTCAAAAGATCAGGAGAAGAATCTCCTTTCAAGGAACGAAACTGATATAAAGATACCTCTCGGCTATCTGATAGGCTTTGCCGTTACGGCCGTCGTCCTGTCTCTTGTGTCCGGTGTCGGTGAATTCATCTTCACGTTGAACGATCACCCTTACAGGCGGGCGATAATGAACGATCTGGTCAATTACAAGTGGCCGGTCATCTACGATTATTCGACGCAGACCAATCCTGAAGTTATTAAGGAGATAGGCAGGACGTCAGGTACTTATGCCTTTATGTATTACTTTACTTACTGGCTCCCTGCGGCTCTCGTCGGAAAGCTGGGCGGAACCGGTGCGGCAAACCTCGCGCTGATGATCTGGAATGCGGTCGGGATCTTCCTCACTTTTATCGGCGTCAGCAAGATCATCGGCAGGGCATGCTTTACGGTGCCTTTTGTATACATCTGCTTTGCAGGTCTTGATGTATTGCCGAACATAGTCCACAGCTTCGTGGAATGGGATTGCTGGAACGGAATGGAGGTCTGGGCGCCGGTGCTTGCGTATATGAGCAATTTCGCCGAGCTTACGAGCGTTTTCCACCAGTGTGTTCCGTGCTGGCTTATAGTGACGCTGATAATGATGTCTTACAACACGAGGTCTTTGGGCCTTTGCGGCGGAATGCTCTTTGCATATTCACCCTGGGGAATAATCGGACTGTTCCCGCTGGCAGTGGTAAGGGCTTTTTCGAAGCCTATGAGAAAGGGCGGAACAGCAAATGCAGTAAAGAACATTTTCAGCATCGTCAATTTCATCTCATGCGCATCGATCCTGCTGGTCTATACTCCGTTCTATCTTGGCAACCATTCATCGACTTCGATAAAGGGATTTTTCTGGGAATTCATCAACGATCCGGCTCTGTCGGTCATTACTTATATCCTGTTCATCGCGGTCGAGATAGTTCCTACCGCGGTCATACTCTGGAAGACCGAAAAGAAGGAAGCGCTTTTTATTGCTTCGCTGATCGAGCTCATGATAATCCCCATCTACAAGATCACCGAAGCAAACGACTTCTGTATGAGAAGCTCAATGGCGGCAAGGTTCGTACTTTGCATCCTTCTTGCGCGTTATCTTAAGGACCTCTATGACACGGACAAGATCATCGTCAGCAAAAAACTCAAGAGAAAGAAAAAGGACGTCGTCAAGCTCGCATTTACGATGCTTGCCGTCATCCTCATGATGTATCCTTCATTCGTTATGGGCTATTATGTGCTCGGAAGCGAATTCACCGGTGAGCCTCACAATGCAGAGGATATCGGATCCTACGGAAACATAAAGAACGCCGAACATACCTGGAACGTTACGCATAACTATATCTCGAACGATTATCAGGATGCGTTCTTCTTTAAGTATCTGGCGAAGTGATCAGGCTTATCTTTCTTCGGATTCTTCCTTGGAAATGTAGATAGGTCTGGCCTTTATCTCTATGTAGGTCCTGCCGAGATATTCACCTATGATGCCCAATGCCATCAGTACGAGTCCTCCGATGAAGAGGATGAAGCAGAGCAGTGAAGGGTAGCCGGCGACGCCGGTATCCCAGAGCCTGCCGATTATCGCTTTGATGAAGTAGTAGAGCATATAGATAAAGCCTGCGATGGCGAAAAAGAAACCCATGTATGTTGCAAGCCTCAAAGGTGCCGTTGTGAAAGCTACTATACCGTCGATCGCATAGCGGAAAAGCTTCCAGAAGCTCCACTTTGTCTCGCCTGCCGCCCTTTCGACGTTCTCGTGCTCGATCCACTTGGTGCGGAAACCGACCCAGGCGAAAATACCCTTGGAGAAGCGCTGTCTCTCGGACAGACTTAAGATGGCGTCGACCACTTGTCTTCTCATCAGTCTGAAATCACGTGCGCCGTCAGCGATCTCAACATCGATCATACTGTTGATCAGCTTATAGAAACACCTTGCAAAAAAACTCCTGATCGGCGGCTCGCCCTTGCGCGTGACGCGCCTGGCGGCTACGATGTCGCATTCTCCTGCATCGAGATCTGATATCATCGACGGGATGAGAGCCGGCGGATCCTGCATGTCGGCATCCATGATCGCGATATAGTCGCCCTTTGCCTTCTGCATACCGGCATACATCGCGGCTTCCTTGCCGAAGTTCCTTGAGAAAAAGACATATTTGACATCCGGATCGTTCTCGGCAAAGCCTTTGACGATCTCTTCGGTCTTGTCGCGGCTTCCGTCGCTTACGAAGATGAATTCGAATTCTTTATCGGTATCCTTAAGGGACTCCCTGACGCCTTTGAGCGCGTCGTAAAGGATGGGGAGGACTGCTTCCTCGTTGTAGCAGGGAACTATCAGGCTTACAAGCATGCTGTCATATCCGCCTTTCATGAGGCCGTATAATTGGAACGGCTTAATAAAATGTATTATAATCAAAAAGTTCGTTAATTGATACATTTGGTCGGGTGCGAGCGCAAACGACAGGTCAGGAGGCCCTATGAAGGAATTGGATTCGCTGGGACAGGAAAAGAAGTCTTCCTTTTCCCGCCCTAAGGCAAAGGAACCTAAGCTTGCCCTCAGGGAAAGGAAAGATCCCGATTACCGCCCGCTTCTCGCGTTCTTATTTGCGCTTTTGCTCTACTGCTTTACCGCAGTTATCTGCAATAAGTATCCGACAGGACAGTATTCGTTCATATTAAGCGACCTCAAGGCGCAGTACGCTCCTTTCCTTGCATTGAACAGGGCAAGGATCGTAGGCCTTTCCGGCGGTTCTGAGCATCTGCTGAATAATCTCACTTATTCTTTCCAGCTCGGCCTCGGCAAGAACATCATGGGTACCTTCGGCTACTACATGGCGAGTCCGCTGAACCTTATCTACCTTCTTTTCGAGCCTTCACAGATAGATCTGGTGGTCATTCTGCTGGTAATACTGAAACTCAGCTTTGCTTCGGGTTTCATGGCGCTCTTCCTCGGTACAAGGACTGAGGACAAAAAGACGAAGTGGCCGGTCCTTTTGGGCATCGTTTATGCTTTTTCACTCTATGCGCAGGCTTTCGCATTCCAGATCATGTGGCTTGACGGCTACATGCTCTTGCCACTGCTGCTCTATTTCGTTGAAAGATTCATAACAAAGAAGCGCTATCTCGGAATAATCGTGACGCTTCTTCTGCTTTTCGTTTCCAACTATTACATAGCTTACATGGTCGGTATCTACAGTTTTATCTATCTCATCGTGAGGATGATCGAACTGAAGACAAAGATCAGGGAGGCTGTCGGAACTGCGGTCAGATACGCCCTTACGGCAGGGTTTACTGCAATGTGCACCGCGGTCCTTATCCTTCCGGTCGGTATCGACACGATAGTGAACAGCGACAAGACCAGGGTATCTGCAGATCCGGACCTGATAATGTACTCTCCCATGACGTTTATCGAAATGTTCCTTTTGGGAGATCCCGGGGATTTCATGGATGTTCTTCCTGCAAACTATCCTTTCTTTTTCCTCAGTCTCATGGTCACCATCCTGCTCATTCTTTATGTTACGAGCAAGGCCTTCAACGGCAGGGAAAAGGTCATTCATATCCTTTGCCTCATCGGGGCTTTGCTCTCGACGGGATTTTACTACTTTGACAAGGCATGGCAGGTGTTTGACGATCCGAACTGGTTCTTCCACAGACATGCTTTCGTATTCCTGGCGCTCTTCCTGGTAATCGCGCTCAAAGTCCTCGAACGCATGAAAGATATCCCGTTCAAGGATATCCTTCGTGTTGCCGTTATAGTATGCGCAGGCCTTCTGATCACTTATGCGCTGGGCAGATACAAGAACGAAGACAAGATGTTCATCTTCAATATTGCGTTCATCATTGCATATTGCGCACTGATCGCCGGATATGGAGTGAAAAACTGGCACGAACAGCTAAAGGATATCCCGATGCTTCTTTCGCCCATGATCGTGGTATTTGTGTGTTTTGAACTTGTTTTCGCAGGCCCGATGCTTACTGCAGGTATCGAGAGCTTCACGGGCTTTTCAGGAAATGCACGTGAATATATATCTGCCATTGATGCCCTTGAAGAGTTTGGCGTCAGAGCAGGTATCCAGAACGATGAGAGCGGTGCGGCGAGGGCTGAAACTGAGCATGTGACAAACTACAATCCTCTTTATTATGTTGATGAGGGTGAGCAGATCTACGGCAATTTCCGCAGCATGTCATTTTTCAATTCGAATTCGAATAAGAGGATGCACCATTTCCTCAAGCAGCTCGGATACCCGGTAAACTACAATTACTTCGCCGTATCTTACGATCAGGTGATACCTTCGAACGACGCGTTCTTATCCATCGGAAGCGTTGCGAGCAGGAGGCCGATCTCCTTCTATCAGAAGACAGGATCTGATTCGTTCAAGACGGGACTCGATTTCTACAAGGCAGGAAAGACTTTGCCCATTGCGTTTGCGGCATCTGCTTCCGCGGCTGATTTTGATTTCTACAAACTTGAGAAAACGGCTGAAGAAAAGAATTATTTCGCTTTCCAGAATGAGTGGTATGCATCGATGTTCCCCGGAAAGTTCACGAAGGATTTCTTCATTACGATGAACGGGGTTTCCGGACCTGAGATCACGAATGGCATCAGCTACAACAAGAACGATTACAGGACCCGTGCTGACATTATGAGAGATCAGCCGGAGACTGAGAAGAGCAAGTCTTCCGAAGGCGGCTCCGGCAGCTCTGAAAGCAAGAGCAACTCGTCTGTCCTGTATGATGACCCCATCGGTTTTGAGGCGTCCGTCGCAAAGGAACTCGCCTCCAAGTACAAGACGATCTACCGCCAGAACGAGAAACTTCCGATAAGGATCGAGTACCATATCAAGGCGCCTACGACTTCCGAGATATACTGCAATCTTTCGACCGCGAGGATCCTGAGCGATACGTCTGTATATGTAAACGGAGTTATGGTCAATTCATTTGAGAGCGACACCTTCTATTCGCAGATCTTCAGGATAGGTTCGTTTGCACAGGGAGAGGACATTACCGTGACTTTCCTTTCAGAGGAATCCGAATGGTCTTACATCGACATAAGATTCGGATACTTTGATTACGAAACGTTCGAGAGGCAGATAGGATCCGTTGATCTTTCGAAGGTCAAGACGGAAACTCTCGAGGACGGATATGCAAAGTTCAAGGTGGACGGCCTTGCGGAAAACGAAATGGTGATCACGACGATCCCTGCCGAGGACGGCTGGAAGCTTACAATTGACGGCAATCCCGCAGAACTCACGAAGTATCAGGATGCGTTCCTGGCTTTCAGCTGTCCGGAAGGAACCCACACCGTCGAACTGAGTTTTACGCCGCCCGGACTCAAGATAGGAGCAATGGCTTCATGCGCAGGCATCGTCTGCCTTGCGGCATTTGTATTTATCGACAAAAAAGTATTGAATAACCGTAAAGTAAGCAAACCCGCAGAGGTTAAACCAGAAGAGAACACGGAGGATTGATTATGGGCTACATGGAAGAATACGAGTTTTGGAAAACGGATCCGTTTTTCGATGAAGCAACAAAGGCAGAACTTGCATCTTTAAGCGACGCAAAAGAGATCGAGGACAGATTCTACAGGGATCTGGAGTTTGGTACCGCGGGACTTCGAGGCGTACTCGGCGCGGGAACCAACAGGATGAACGTTTATACCGTAGCAAAAGCTACTGCGGGACTTGCACAGTATATAATCTCATGCGGTCCCGAGGCGGTATCACGCGGAGTGGTCATTTCATACGACTCGCGTAATTTCTCTCCCGAATTCGCTGCGATCACGGCCGGAACCCTTGCCGCATACGGCATCAGCTCAAGGCTTTCCGACGAGCTGCGTCCGGTACCGATGCTCTCTTACTCGGTAAGGTATTTCAAGGCATTCGCAGGCGTCATGATCACCGCATCCCACAACCCTGCCAAGTACAACGGATATAAGGTCTACGGTGAAGACGGCGGCCAGGTTCCGCCTGAAGCGGCTGATGCGGTCCTTGCCAACATTGAGGCCATCAAGGACATCAGGACCATCAAGATTATGGATGTTGAGGAAGCCAAGGCCAAGGGACTTGTCACTTCGTTTGGCCCTGAGGTTGATGAAGCATTCACAAAGATGCTCACCAAACTCGTTATCGATCCTGATGCCATCGCCAAGCAGGCTGACATGAGCATTGTTTACACTCCGCTGCACGGTTCCGGCAACAAGCCCGTCAGAAGGATACTCGAAGCGGTCGGATTTAAGAACATCCATATCGTTAAGGAACAGGAACTTCCCGACGGCAATTTCCCGACAGTAAGCCTTCCTAACCCTGAGAATCCCGAGGCTCTTTCAATGGCTATCGAACTTGCGAAAAAGACCGATGCTTCACTGGTCTTCGGAACAGACCCTGACTCTGACCGTATCGGAGCTGCCGCAAAGGTAGTTGAGAACGGCGAAGTCAGGTATAAATGCTTCTCAGGCAACCAGATGGGCCTTATGCTCCTGGATTACATCCTTGATGCAAAGAAGAATCTCGGAAAGCTTCCCGATAAGTCTTTTGCGGTAACGACGATCGTATCTTCCAAGCTCGTAAAGTACATCTGCGATTACTATGGCGTTGAGCTTCAGGAGACCCTTACGGGCTTCAAGTTCATCGGCGAGAGGATCAAGCTGGACGACGAGTTCGGTGACAAGCACTTCCAGTTCGGATTTGAAGAGAGCTACGGTTATCTCTCCGGCGTTGATGTCCGCGATAAAGATGCCGTTGTCGCTGCAATGCTCATCTGCAACATGGCGGCTGCTTCTTTCGAGAAGGGTGAGACCCTGGCTGACAGACTGGATCACCTCTATGAGAAGTACGGCTACGGGATCGAGCAGACGATAAGCTGCACTCTTGAAGGCAAAGAGGGCATCGAGAAGATCGGAAACTGCATGGCTGAACTGAGGAAAGAACTCGACGGCTGCAAGAACCTTGCCGGAGCAAAGGAGCTTCTGGGCGGCGCTACAGTTACTGCAGTCCGTGACTACAAGGCATCCAAGCGTTACGACTTTACCGATGACGGCGTCAAGGTCTCTGACATCACGCTTCCCAAGTCCAACGTTCTGCTTTATGAGCTGGGCGGCAACAAGGGCATCGACTGGGCCTGCGCAAGGCCTTCCGGAACGGAGCCCAAGCTCAAGATCTACATGGGCGTTTACGATTCCGATAAGGCAAATGCCGAAAAGTCTTTCGAGACGATCAGGGGACAGGTTGAAGGATACGTTAAGTCAAAGCTTAACTGAATTCCTTAACCAACGGAATAATGTATTCATCGACAGCCTTGGCAAAGCCGAGGCTGTCGCAATTTGTGGTGATATAAGCGGCCGCCTTCTTGCAGCTGTCCGTAGCATTGCCCATCGCAATGCCGTACTTTGCGTCCCCGATCATGGAAAGATCATTGTCGGAATCTCCTATCGCGAATGTCCTGTCTCTCGGGATGCCCAGGAAATCGGCAAGTTCGAGCAAAGCCTTGCCTTTGGTTATGTTCGCGGTCATTATGTCGTAAAAGGCGGGTGCTGATGATATGACCGTAAGTTCAGGATCGTTTTCGACCGCTTTGACGACATCTTCCGGAGGTTCTATCAGCAGGAACTTGTTGAATGGGGGAAGGCTGTCCCTTTTCCAGCAGTCGTCGTCAAGATCAAAGAGAGGAGCCTTTTTGGAAGGCTCAACATCCTTGTTATAGTTTTCGCAAAAGATGCGCCTGTTCGAGCAGCTCGTGAAATATATGCCTGTTACGGAATAAAGCGAGGCATTGACTTTGTTTTCGGTCATCAGTTTTAAAAGGGACCTGAGCTTGGAGTCTGAAAAGTCAATTGAAATGACGTCTTTGAAGTTAACCGGATCGAAAAGTGCCGCTCCGTTGCTCGTGATTATCGGTATATCTATGCCGAGGCGTTCCGAGAACTTCCCGACGAGATAGGATGACCTGCCGGTTGCTATGGTGAAGGCAATGCCGTTTTCCTGAAGACGCTTTACCGCTCTTACGTTTTCGGGCGGTACGTCCTGCCCCGGCAGAAGGAGCGTAAAGTCCATGTCAGCTGCCAGAACGGCCTTATATCCTGTCATCATCAGCATTTCCTCCGTTTGGTGGATGAAGTATAAACAATTTTACATCAGCGGTGGGGCAAATATGCGGTATTTTTACCAAATTGATTTTTTCTGCTTTTAGAATAATATAATAAATGAGTTCCACGAGGTGGGACTATATACATATGCGTAATTAACTAAAGGGGACCTTATATGAAGAAAGTCGATGCCCGCAATTCAGGCGCAGGAAACAAGCGCTCTGACAAGGGACAGAAGAGTACGGAAAAGCAGCTGAGTGTCAAAAAGGACACGTCGGCTAAACTTTCGCTTCCCGAAAAGACAGGTAAAAGTTCTTCAAAGCTTTCGGTTCCCGCTCAGAAGAATGAAAAACCCGTCTCCACACACGATGATTTCGATTACAGCATGCTGGGTGTAACCAGCAAAAAACGCCAGCAGCAAAAGACAAAGCAGGCCCAGCAGAAGCAAAAGGCAAAGCAGGCTGAAGCCAGATCGAGGACACGTTCGGGCAAGCCCAGGACCCCTCTGGCCATCCTGATCATGATGCCTGTCGTAATCGTTGCCGCATGCGCTACATTTTATCTGTGGTATCTCGTAAAGACGGGATATTTCAAGGAGACCATTGTTGCCAGCATGGCTGACGGAAGCACCGCCAATCTGTTTGTAGAGGATGCGCTTGCATACATTTCCACGGACAAATTCTTCAAGGGCACCATTATCGACGGTATCGACGTCGGCGGCATGACCAAGGAGCAGGCGAGAGCTGCCGTCGTTGCAGCGCAGCCCAAATCACCCGAGAAGGTTGCCATAGCGCTCTCACTCGACGGCAAGGAATACGATCTCGATTTCTCAAACGTTTCTTTTGAATACAACACTGACGACGTCATCAACGAAGCATATTCGCTTTACAGGCTTAAGGGCGGAGAAGACAACTCCACTCTTACCGAATATTTCAACGGCGTTCAGGCTCTCACGGTAGATCCGAAAGAGTACAGGACGGCTTATACCGTCAAGCACGAGGGCGTTGAGGAGACTGTTAAGGAACTTTTGGAGAAGTTCCACCTCGAGCCTGTAAACGCGTCCATCAGCACTTTTGACGTAGACAGCCGTGCATTTACGATCATTCCTGAGAAAAAGGGATACAACATCAACATCCCTGCCACGACCGAAAAGGTCAAGGCTATGCTCGATTCCAGAAACTACGTCGGAACCGTTATGGTCGAAGCAGAGATCATCTCGCCTGAGATAACTGAGGCTTCCATCAATGCAACCTTCGGAA
>JAILIB010000011.1 GCA_024695505.1 Saccharofermentans sp. | reverse complement strand
CAGACGTAATAAATGGGAAGGGAGACAGATCAATGGCAGAGATCAGCAGCGATGTCATCAGAGGCTACAATGACATAATCATTCTCTACCTGCTTCTTAATGACCCGTCTTACGGATATGAGATCTCCAAGCAGATCCGCACATTATCCGAAGATAAGTACATTATCAAAGAGACCACGCTCTACTCGGCATTCACGAGAATGGAGAAGAACGGATTCGTCGAATCATTTGTCGATCAGGACTTGGCAGGCGGAAAGAAGAGAACCTACTACCGCATAACACCCGCCGGCAGGGAATACTACCGCGTTAAGTGCGAAGAGTGGACGCTTACGAAGGAAGTTATCGAAAAGTTTATAGCAGGTGAGGGGAGAGCAGTATGAATACCATAAGAAATTATCTGGACAACATGTTCCGTAATCTTCCGAATACGGAAGCGGTGAGGAAAGCCAAGGCTGAACTCCTGCAGATGATGGAAGACAAGTACGAGGAACTCATCAAGGAAGGCAAGACCGAGAACGAGGCGATCGGTGTCGTCATCTCCGAATTCGGAAATCTCGACGAGCTCGCGGATTCCCTGGGCATCGGCGAACAGGTCACGGAAAGCGCTGATGAATCAAAGCCGATCCTCTCGATCGACAGGATCAAGTCTTACCTCTCCATGATCAACCAGAGAGCTCTCATGATCCCGATCGGAATCGCACTCTGCATCTGCTGCGTTGCATCACCGATAATCGCCGAGTCACTGCCTTTCGATCTTTTGAACGGAGTCGGCGGCATGTTCACCATGATAGCGGTAGCGGTAGTACTTTTCGTTCTTGCAGGGATCAGGTACAAAGATTATACGGAAGTCAGATCAAAGGCCTGCTCACTCAGCGTTGAAGGCGCAGAGTACGTAAGAAACGAGAGATCCAGCTTCAAGAGTTCATACGGCATGCTCTGCTCGATCGGTATCGGACTTTGCATCCTGAGCATCCTCAATCCCATGGTTTTCGATAAGATCCCTTATCTGAACTCAAGCTTTGGTGCTGCCATGATGTTCGGATTCATCGGATTGGGCGTGTTCCTCATCACATATGCCCATACCAAGATGAAGGGCTACGACAGGCTTCTTGAACTCAACGTAGGCATGGGCGAAGAATTCGTTCCCAAGGCTGACAGAAAGGTCAACAAGCTCCCGATCATCATCTGCGCGCTCATCGTCGGCGGAGTCATGATTACTTCAATGAGCACCAGATTTATTCTTCCTTTCTTCACGGGTACGATATTTAAAGACAACGGTGAAACGCTTTCAACAACATACGGTCTTTCAGAAGGAGGCTCAAACATGGGCGAATTCAAAGGAGAGATCAGCTCCATAAAGCTCGACCTCTCTGCATGCACGGTTAATTTTGAATCAGGCGAAGGCAGCGGTCTTCTCGGTGTTGAATATACAGGTTCAAAGAGCCTGAAGCCTGAAGTTACTTTTGAGAACGGCAAGCTTACAGCAACACAGAAGGGTTTGAAATTTAAACTCGGAATCTCAGCCAAGCTTACGATCAGGCTCGGAAAAGACGTTAACCTCAACAACCTCGAGATGAGGGTCAATGCCGGCGACATCAGCATGAACGGTGTTAAGGCAGATTATCTCCTTGGTAAGTTCGATGCAGGCAACGTATCTGTCAGCGGCTGCGATTTCCGTAAGGCAGAGATCGATGCCGACGCAGGAAATATCAATGTCTCTGATTCATCAGCAAAGATCCTGAAGATCAAGGCTGATGCAGGCAACATCAACGTCAATAACACAAAGTTTGAAGACCTGGACGTTAATACTGATTTCGGAAGTGTTGACATCGACGGCGTCGAGAATCTTTCTTCTTACAAGATCAACTGCAAGGTCGATGCAGGTGCCATAAGTATTGACGGAAACATCTGCGGCAGGAAGTACCAGTCCGAAGGAAAAGATGCAGGATCTATCAAGGTAAACGTTGACGCAGGCAACATCGACATCAATTAAATAACAGGCTCGCGGCATCCATAAGGGTGCCGCAGCTTTTGGAAATAAGGGGTAGGTTATGAATTTCGGGTTTTCTTACATCGGACTGATATGGCTCATCATGCTGATGGTTCCGAATCTCATCTGGACGAAGAACCAGCCGAAGGATTACGATAAGTATTCTTCAAACGAGAATAAGATCCTGCTGGCATTTGAGAGATGCGGCCAGGTCATTGTTACGACCACTGCGCTGATCTTTTCTGATTTCAATTTCAAAGGATTCAACTTCTGGTTTCCGGTCCTGGCGGTGTCATTCATCTTGATGGTGCTCTATGAGCTTTCCTGGATCAGATATTTCAGGAGCGAAAAGACCATGCAGGACTATTACAAAAGCTTCATCGGAATCCCTGTTGCAGGCGCAACGCTTCCCGTGATCGCATTCTTCCTTCTTGGAATCTACGGCGGAAACATCGTAATGCTCGCAGGAACGATCATCCTCGGCATTGGTCACATCGGTATCCACAAGCAGCATGAGAAAGAGGTAAACGGCCCGAAGAAAAAGAAAAAGCTTGGTGTGCGCATCGTAACAGGCTTTTTTAAAGCGATCTGCATCATTCTTGCAGTCCTCATCGGAGGTTCATTCGTTTTCTGTATTGCAGTACGCAATTACCGTCAGATCAGCCGTGCATTCACTTATAAAAACGGTGTCAACGAGCAGATCTACGTTCAGCTTAACGACCAGCAGGAATACATTACGGTCAGCGGAAAGAACACGTCAAATCCGGTTATCATCTCACTCCACGGAGGACCGGGCGCACCGTCGACATTCAGTGATTACTACTGGCACGACTATCTCACCGATGATTACACGGTCATTGCCTGGGACGAAAGAGGCTGCGGAAGAACTTACTATAAGAACGAGAAGGCAGATCCTGACAACAAGACGCTTTCATTCGAACAGCAGATGTCAGACCTTGATGCCCTCGTCGATTACGCAAGAAACCGTTTCGGCCAGGATAAGGTCATCATCATGGGGCACTCCTACGGTAGCTTTCTGGGCAGCAGATATGTTCTCGCACACCCCGAAAAAATAGCGGCTTATATCGGCATCGGACAGGTCGTAAACGAAAAGGATTACGCAGGCGAGGTCTATTCATATGAAGATGCTCTCCGCATTGCAAAGGAAAAGGGCGACGATACTTCCGAAATGGAAACGGCTTACAAGACATTTATGTCTGACATGAGCCTTAACAATCTTCTTGCTCTGAGAAAACTGGTTGAGGTATATCACCCCGTGACAGAAACGGCTGATGCTTCGACTTTCCCGACGATTACCAGCCCGATCGCAGGAGTCAATGATCTCAGATGGTTCATACTTGAACTGAAAACCGCTTTTGCAGGTGATACGAGGTTTGAACAGCTTCAAAAACCTCTTGATGATCGCCTGATGAGTTTCAACGGGTTTGAGACTGACGATCAGTATCAGATGCCTGTGCTGTTCATATCGGGTTCTTGTGACTGGACATGCCCGGTCGGCCTCATGCAGGAGTATGCGGAACAGATCAAGGCTCCTCGAGTAAAAGTAAGCCTGATCGAGGGCTGCGGGCATTCCCCGATGGGACAGCTCCCGGTTCAGTTTACGAATGAGATAAAAGCATTTCTTAAGGGATAAATGAACTGAAAAATCAACAAATCATGAGCCTGCGGGTGCTAAATAGATGTTAAAATCAAAATATTAAGGAAAAAAGAGGGGTTAACAGTTGGGCGCGTACTATGAAGTATTATTCGGTCTGTCAGTTCTTCTGACGCTGATATACATCATCATATGGCATAAGCATTTCGATACGCACATATCGCTTATATTTGCGTTTATTCCGCTGGTCAACCTTGCGTATGCTTTAATGGCGCACTCAAGGACTCTTGATGCCGCTCTGGTTGCGGCGAAGTTGACCTATGTAGGCGGGTGCTTCCTGTCTTTGTTCATTACGCAGAGTATTTTCGGGCTGTGCCACATCAACCTTAAGAGGTGGATGAGCGCGGTACTGATGATAATGTGCCTGACCAGCTATGCGTTCGTGCTCTCAATGGGCAACGCTCCGTACTTTTACAAGACGGTCGGTTTCGAGATCGACAAAGGTGTGGGCAGGCTCGTTAAGACATACGGTTTTGCGCATACGCTCACTTTGATCGTTATCTTTTCGCTGGTCATTATCAGCTTCACGGCGATGGTCTACAGCCTCATCAAAAAGAAGGATGTATCGAACAAGACCATCGTGCTCCTGATGCTGCCTGCGACCATTTCGTTCTTATCCTATTTCGCGAACAGGTTCACGCCCGAAGGCATAGACGCGATGCCGCTGTCTTATGTTTTCGCTCAGGCTGTATATCTCATCATCGTGCACCGCCTGTGCCTTTACGACATCACGGACCTCGGCGTTGATTCACTCATAAAGAAGGGCGACACGGGATTTGTTTCGATCGATTTTGATGAGAAGTATCTCGGCTCGAACGAGCGTGCGCAGAAAGTCTTCCCGTATCTTGCAAACATCAAGGTCGACACTTATTTCGGCAGGTATATTCAGGTTAAGAACACACTCCTGAAATGGCTCGGCGAGTTTAAGCGCGACGAGACGAAGGACCACTACTACTACGAAGTTGACGATAAGATCTACCTCATAACGATCCGTTACCTTTACGACGGCAAGCACAGAAGAGGCTATCAGTTCTTCATCACCGATGACACGGCTTCGCGCAAATACATGAAGCTCATCTCGAACTATAACGACCAGCTGACGGCAGAGGTAGAGGAGAAGACCGAAAACATCGTTGCGATGCATAACAGACTTATCCTCAGCATGGCAACCATGGTTGAAAGCCGTGACAACTCGACGGGCGGCCACATCAGAAGAACGAGTGATGTCATCAAGTTCCTGATCGATGAGATCAGGAAGGACTCTTCCGACAAAAAGAACATGCTCCTTCTGTTCGGACGAGAAGGCCTTACCGACGAGTTCTGCGATGACGTTGTCAGAGCGGCCCCGATGCATGACTTAGGAAAGATCGCGGTCGATGACGCGGTGCTCAGAAAGCCCGGCAAGTTCACGCCTGAAGAATTTGAGAAGATGAAGGCTCATGCGGCTGAAGGCGCGCGCATAGTCGATTCCATCCTTGAAGGAACCGAGGATACTTCGTTCCATAAGGTTGCGGTCAATGTTGCGCATTACCACCACGAGAGGTGGGACGGCTCAGGCTATCCCGAAAAGCTCAAGGGCGAGGAGATCCCGATCGAGGCTCGCATAATGGCTATTGCGGACGTTTATGACGCACTTGTAAGCAAGCGCGTCTATAAGGACAGTTTCTCGTTTGAGGATGCAGATAAGATCATGATGGAAAGCTTCGGAAAGCATTTCGACAAGAGGCTCGAGAAGTACTACGTCGCGGCAAGGCCCAGGCTCGAAGAGTATTACAGCAACAATTAATCCTTTCGCAAAACAAAAACACTAAATTATTAACACGTTAATAAAAGAATTCGGGCGTGAATTCCTGTATCATTCAGTCATAGGGTATTTTACGGGAGGTTTGATATGCCTGAATTGGTCCTTGATTGGAATAAATACCGCGAAGCCGCGATAATGGCTGCCGCTGAAGGAATCGTAATGCTCAGGAATGAGGGAGGGGCTCTCCCTCTCAAGCACGGGAGCCGCGTCGCCCTTTTCGGAAGGATGCAGACCCATTACTACAAGAGCGGAACGGGAAGCGGCGGAATGGTCAACGTCAGCCACGTTACCGACATCCGTGAAGGCCTGGCAGATTCACCTTCGATAACACTCGATCCCGAGCTGATGGATATCTACGACAAGTGGGATGAGGAGAATCCGACCGATGAGGGATTGGGCTGGGGACAGGAGGCCTGGTCGCAGGTTGAAATGCCCATAAGTTCCGAGCTTGCCGAAAAGATGGCGTCAAGGAATGACGCAGCGGTCCTCATCATTGCCAGGACGGCAGGTGAAGACCGTGACAATACCGCAGAAAAAGGTTCTTATTATCTAAGCGACAGCGAGGAGCAGATGCTTTCCGCCGTGTCCGCTGCTTTCGAGCGCACGATAGTCATTCTTAATGTCGGCAACATAATCGACATGTCTTTCGTTGCCAAGTACGACATCAAATCAGTTCTCTACGCCTGGCAGGGCGGCATGATCGGCGGCAGCGCCGTCGCAAGGGTCGTCACCGGCGAGGTCAATCCTTCCGGATGCCTTACGGACACGATCGCCTTCTCTCTTTCCGATTATCCTTCGAACGACAATTTCGGAAACAAAGACATTCACGAAGACCTCTATGAAGAGGACGTCTTTGTCGGCTACAGATACTTTTCGACCTTTGCTCCGTCCAAGGTCTTATACCCCTTCGGATTCGGCCTGTCTTACACCGAGTTTGACGTGAAGGTCACAGGTTTCGTCTTTGACGGAAAGGACGTAAAGGTTACGGCAGTTGTTGAGAACAAGGGAGAAGTCCCCGGCAAAAAGGCGGTCATGCTTTACGCTTCCGCCCCTCAGGGCAAGCTCTCCAAGCCTTCGCGCGTCCTGATCGGATTTGCGAAAACGGAGGTTATTCCCGCCGGCGGAAACGAACAGGTCGAGATAACCGCGCCTGTCAGAAATTTCGCATCTTACGACGATGACGGCAGGACGGGTCTTGGCACTGGTTTCATTCTTGATGCGGGCCGCTACACCTTCTTAATCGGAGGAGACGTAACCACGGGTAATGAAGCAGGAACGTTCGATCTTGACGCTCCGGTCCTTGTCGAGCAGCTCGACAACGCAATGGGCCCGACGCAGGCTTTCAAGCGCATGACCGCAGTTCCTTCCTCTACAGGAAACGGCTTTGCAAAGGAATATGAAGACGTTCCGCTGATGACGGAAAGCTTCCTCGATTCAAGGCTTTCGCGCGTTCCCGCCGAGATCGCTCAGACCGGCGACTGCGGCATAAAGCTCTCTGACGTCAAATCGGGCAAGAACACTCTTGAAGAGTTTACCGCACAGCTTTCGGACGAGGATCTCTGCCTCATAATCAGGGGCGAGGGAATGGGCAGCTTCAAGGCCACGATCGGCACGGCTGCGGCGTTCGGAGGCATCAGCAAGGAACTCAAGGAAATGGGCATTCCGACGCTCTGCTGCTCTGACGGCCCTTCAGGCATGAGGATCGATTCCGGCAAGAAGGCGTTCTCGCTTCCCAACGGAACCTGCCTTGCTTCGACCTTCAACACCGCTATCGTTGAAGAGCTTTATACTTACCTCGGCATCGAGATGGTCTCCAACAAGATCGACTCGCTCCTGGGTCCCGGAATCAACATTCACAGGCATCCTCTGAACGGACGTAACTTCGAGTACTTCTCCGAAGATCCCGTTCTGACCGGCCTCATGGCCTGTGCTCAGGTCAGGGCTTTTGAAAAGAACGGAGTGACGCCCACGATAAAGCATCTCTGCGGAAACAACCGCGAGACAAAGCGCCGCGAGTCCAATTCCGTCATATCCGAAAGGGCTCTGCGCGAGATCTATCTGAGGCCGTTCGAGATAGCGGTCAAGGAAGGCAATGCGCGCAGCATTATGACAAGTTACAACCGCGTCAACGGCATCTACAGCGCCAACAACTATGACCTTAATACCATTGTCCTCCGTGAGCAGTGGGGTTATACCGGCATCGTAATGTCCGACTGGTGGGCGTTTATCGGCGTGACCGGTGGTGATACCGCGGAGCATTCTCTTACCGACCATTCTGTCATGGCACGTTCGCAGAACGATATTTACATGGTCTGCTCGAACGTTGAAAGGAAGTTTCTTGATGAAGCGGATACCTACAAGGAACTGACTGAGGGCGACGGCTCAAGGATCACAAGAGCGGAACTCCAGCGCAATGCCAAGAACATCCTGAGGTTTGCGATGAACACTCCCGCGATGGACAGGCTCACAGGAAACGCAGCCGAGGTCACTCACATCGATGATCCGTTCAAGGGCGACGACGTATCCGTTGATCCCGACATGGTCTACGATCTCGAAGACGAGCTCGTCATCGACCGTCCAGAGAACACCTGGGCCGACAAGGATCTGGTCTTCGGAGTAACGCCTCAAAAGCAGGGCTTCTACGAGATGGAGATGATCGGCTGCTGCGAGCTGAACAGCCTGGCGCAGGTACCGATGCAGATGTACATCTCGAGCATTCCGTTCGCGGTCGTGACCTGGAACGGAACCGACGGCAAGGACGTCTCGCTGAAGAAGGAGATACTATTCCTTACCAGGAACGGCGTCATGCGCATCCATTTCTCCGCTCCCGGCGTGAAGCTCAAGAAGCTTATAATCAAGTATTCAAGGCCGTTTACCGAACCTGAAAAGTTTTAACGGTTTAATAAGAATATAATTTGTTATAAAATATTGGCTGTGTGGAGATCCAGGGGTCTCCGCGCAGCCTTTTTAACGGCAGTTGACGAAAGGGGATTCCGTTCTTGCGCAGAGACTATTTCACATGCGTTTTTCTCGGTCTGATAGCGGGCGCACTGATGTTCGTCTGCTTTGCCCCGTTGTATTTCGTGTATGGCGGCACCGTCCCGAGGGACTTTTCGCTCTTTGAGCGCATGATGAGCCTTCTCTATGCGGTGTTTTTCATAATCTTTCTGCCTTTTTTCGCGGCGTTCCGCACCAAGGTCTGGGTCAACTGGGGCCTTGCCGCTTACGGCATCCTGATCTATCTTCCGAGATTCTTTTATCCTGCCGAAGCACTGATCACGGGCGATGATGCAAAACTCACGAAAATGCTCCTCGCCGTTCTGCTCCGCGGCATTTACGGCATGATGCAGGCTCCTTTCGCCGCGCTTTCCCCGCTCATCGGCGATAAGGCAGCCTCAGGTCTTGTCTATTGGATCCTTCCGACAGCGCTTTTCTGGCCGCTGGTCTTAAAGATAATCCGTTTCTACAGACGCGCTTACCTGAGCGAGCAGCTGAATCCTATGCCGAAGGTCAAGCCTGCGGTGACCACCGCCCACACCGGTCCTGCGGTTAAGCCCGAAGTTCTCGGAACCGTCATTACGGCCCCCGTAGTTGCAGCTTCTCCTGACGAGGTTGCAGGAAAAGCCGCCCTTTCTCAGAGTGCTTCCGAGAAGGAAAACGAGATTGAGGCGCCTGAAAAAGAAGAAACTCCGGCGATCCCGCTTTCCGCGCCCGCATCCGAAGAAAAAGAAGCTCCGGCAATCCCGCTTTCCGCGCTCGCTTCCGACGAAAAAGAAGCTAAACCCATTCAGCTTGGCGCACCCGCCCCTGAAGAAAAGAAGGCTCCAGAAGTCATCACACTCAGCGCGCCTTCTCCCGACGAAGAGCCGTCCAAAGTCATTGAGCTTGGAGCGCCGCTTTCCGAAACTTCCGGAGACGGGCCAAAACCCGATCCCGACAAGAATGTTGAAAACGATAACGACAACTTGTAAAATATTACGGCTGACTATAGATATTGGAGTTCTCATCTGATGGCTAAAAACACGAAATTCTGGAAAACCCACCTCGCGAAGAGCGATGACAAAAAATACGCTGCCACGACCGGTGAGGATCCGCTCGAGGAAGGTCTTAAGGACCTTACCTGGTTTGAGAATTCCCGCCGTGCCGTAAAGCGCGGTCTTCACAAGACATACGAGACCTTCGGCGAGGAAGTTGGCAACTCCATCACATCCGGCGTTCCGGCACTCTATCTTCTGGGACTCCTTCCTTTTGCGTCCATCAACGCGTACATAACGGCATCCTCAAAGCCCGCTGCAACGAAAGCATCGATCGTAATGTCGGTCATCGCCGTTTCGGCTTTCATCATTACGCTGTTCCTGACGCTCCTTTTCTCGACCATATATCACTTCATGAAGCACGGCACGCCGCACAAGCGCGTCATGAACAAGATCAACCGCTCGGTTGCCTATTTCGCGATCCTCGGCGCATACACACCTATCTGCATCCACTTCATGGGCGTAGTTTCCGGCGCAGTCCTTTGGGCTCTTGAAGCCGCTATGGCACTGGCTGGTGTTCTGGTCACGGCACTCGCTTACCACACCAAGGTCGGCAAAGGCTTTTCCTACTTTATCTACGCCTTGATGGGATGGGCGATCATCTTCAGGATCGTTGAGTTCTACAAAAGCGCGTCACACCGCTGCTTCTGGCTCCTTATCTCCGGCGCGATCGTTTACTCGGTAGGCATCTTTTTCGCCCCCTCATCGAGAAGATTCAAGTTCTCCCACATGGTCTGGCACCTTTTCGCCCTCGCAGGCGTCGTGCTCCACGTATTGGGCTTCGTGTATTTCTTCGGATAAGTTTTTGTTATTGAATGCCGCGCGCTCCTTCGGGGGCGCGTTTTTTGTTTGGGG
>JAILIB010000186.1 GCA_024695505.1 Saccharofermentans sp. | reverse complement strand
CTACAAGCTCCCCGGCTACGATGTAAAGATCTCGAAGCAGGATATCGCGAAGAACGAGCTTCCCAAGGCAACTCTTAAGCTGACGAGTCTGGACGGATACGATCTGTCAGGTGCAGTAGTCAAGCAGGGAAGCACGAAGATCACGGTCAAGGTATCTTCTGACAAGAAGTCCATTTCCTTCGATACTGCAACCAAGCCTTCGGTAGTAAGCGGACTTAAGCCCGGAAGATATAAACTCGAGGAGACTGTAGTTCCTGAGGCGTTCCTCCGGGCTGCGGCGATAACGTTCAAGATCAATCGCAACGGAAAGATCACGGATGACAATGACGTAGAAGTTACAGGCTCTACTGTCGTCATGATCGACAGAGCGGATCCCGACTACAAAAAGAAGAATTCTGTTCCCGCAACAGGTGTGGGAACAAGCCCGACCAATGTTATCGGTGCTGCCGTACTTGCTTTAAGCGCGGCGTGCTGTGCAGGTATCATTATCTATCACATCAGGAAGAAGAGATATATGTAAGCCCAAGGTTTCCGATAACGATAAGACCGCCCTCTGTACCCGCAGAGGGCGGTTTTACTTTGGGCATATTTCCTCATGTCCGGTAACACCGCATTAACAAAACATTATCGATTATTCACGAGTCGTTAATTAAGACGACAGGAAAATTTAAATCCGTCAATTCAAAATAAAAGCATGGTGGTAATTCCTGAATGAGGAGGGATCTCATGTTAATACTTGTTCTTGAAAGCAGCGGAAATAAGAATGGTTCGTCAAACATGCTCGCAAAAGAATTCATCCGCGGTGCAAAGGATGCAGGACACGACGTCATTGAATTCGACGTCATAAACGCGGATATCAGACCGTGCAGAGGATGCCAGGCATGCGGAATGAACGGTCCGTGCGCACAAAAGGACGATTACGAAAACACGCTCAAGGACCTGATAAAGTCCTGCGACATGATCGTCTTTACAATGCCGGTCTATTACTACAACTGGCCCGCGCAGATGAAGAACGTCATCGACCGTTTCTACAGTTATTCGACCGAGCTCACTTACATGCACAAGAAGGCCGCGCTCCTGAGCGTCGCCTGGGATGACACGGAGAACACTTTCGATGTTGTGAAGGCATATTACGACAAGATCTGCAGTTATATGGAGTTCGATAACATGGGCTGCGTTCTCGGCAAGGGCTGCGGGACCCCCGCGGCGACCAAAGCCTCCAAGTATCCCAATTACGCTTACGAGCTGGGCAACGGACTGTAAGAAACGCTGAACAAAAAAAGAAAGAGCCGCCAGTGGCGGCTCTTTTCATGGTTCAATCTGTAAATTCGGTCACGCGGGCTTCGTCTTTACTGTAAGGGAAGCGAGCACGTAGTTTCCGTTGATGGTCTTGTACCATCCGTTGTTGGTCTTGTAGCGGACATCGATGCCGGCGCCCTTCTCAATGGTCTTGACGATCTTGTAGTTGGTACCCGGACCGGATCTTACGTTCATCTTGTTCTTGGCGTAGACCGTAGCTCTGTATGCGGTCAGCTTGATGTTCTTGGGATTCATCGTCGGAGTGGCTTTCTTGACGACCTTCTTCTTGGTTGTCGTTTCTTCCTCTTCCGTCGTTGTTGTTGCCTCGGTCGTTGTCGCCTCAGTCGTCGTTGTCTCTTCCGTGGTGGTTGTCTCTTCCGTGGTCGTTGTTTCTTCTGTTGTCGTCTCGGCAGTCGTGATCGCTACCGTTGTTGCCTGTGTAGTCAGGCTGACGACGGGCTGTTTCTTGCCGCCGCATCCGGTCA
Organism: Saccharofermentans sp.; assembly: GCA_024695505.1. Taxonomy (GTDB): domain Bacteria; phylum Bacillota; class Clostridia; order Saccharofermentanales; family Saccharofermentanaceae; genus Saccharofermentans. The sequence continues at coordinate 18,081 of JAILIB010000186.1, read as the reverse complement.
GGAGAGTCGTTATTAACAATGAAGCCGTTGCAACGGAAAGAATCTTAGTTCTGTCGATCTTAAAGCTCTTCATTTCATATTCACCTTTCTGCTTATTTCCCGGCATCAAAAAATGGGCAAAATGCGGGACTTACACATTAATACTACTCTTGTATCGTTTACCCTGCGTGTCAACAATGAGTCAAATTCGTTGCAAATATAGGGGAAAACTGCGGTAATTCGGGATTTCGGGAGACCTTGCAAACAAAAAGAGGCGCATTTTGCACCCCTCCCGTAAAAGCATGCCGCTTTCTATGACTTAGAAATCCTCATCGTCCTGACCATCGCAATCTTCAGAAACCCTGTTGACGAATTCAAGGGCGGTAAGCATCCTGTCCTCAACGTTTTTCTCGTTCAATACCACGGCGGTGCGGTCAAGCACCGCGTCAGATTCAACGCTGTTTTCAATAGCCGCTTCAAGCTTTGCGGAACAGAGCTGTTCTTCTATGAAGCACTCGAGAAAGCGGAGGTTATAGAATTCGTCGCAGTATCTGGCCGAGAGGATCGCCAATGCGTCCAAAAGATCGTCCCTGCTGACGTTGTCCTTATTGGCCGGATCAAGAAAATAGGCCAGTTTCCGGTCCCACCCATAATCGCCGGGCAGTTCATCCCATTTCATGGCGAAAGCCTCCTTGAAATCGTGTTTTAAACAAAAAGACAATTTAGATTATACAGTTTTTGCCGGCCGATTCTGCCGGTTTTGAGGACAATTCGCGGCAGTAATGCCAAGAAGTCTGCATTTCTATTATAAATATTTAAAATTTTTATTGACGAATATGGAAAGCCGTAGTAAAATTTTTGATTGCTATAAGTAGAATTATGCCTTGACATAGGGTGTGCCGTTTTTACGGCGAGAGACCATTTTTCCCCTAAGGCACTTCGAAGGCTGTTTGCTTAAGCTAATAACCTCATTACCAGGAGGATGGTCTATTAATGGCAACAAAGCAAGGTATGTGCAGGAACTGCGGTTCCCTTGTTGTTTTCGATGACAGAGACGACATGTGCGAGTGCATTTTCTGCAACTGCGTATTTCCTGCCGAAGAGGCGGTAGCGCTTCTCGAAAACAGTGAAGGACACGAGTTCAAGAACGAGAAGTTCGAGGCAAAGGAAGGCGGAAAGCACTACTATTCCAACCCGGTCATGCCCGATACCGTTCAGAAGGCGGTACAGCGCGAGGCAGTTTCATCCAAGGGAGACGACTTAAAGCTCAAGCCCAGTGAATTCGAGGTTTCGCCCAACGACGTCAAGGCTCCGAAGAATATCGTCATCGGTATGTCGGCAGGTGTTGTCGGACTGATCCTCATCGTCTTACTGATCTCATATCCGCTCTATCTGTCCAGGACGAAGCTCAGACAGTCCATCGAAGCTGATATCAAGACGGCTTTTGACGGCGTGGCTTCAGCACAGAACGAGCAGGATTCATTCGAGAGGCAGTACATCATTTACGGTCTGACCTGCCAGAACATCAAGCTGGTACTGTCGGCAGACATCGACAAGACGACCGCAAACAACTATTACGCAAAGTATTGCGAGCTCCGCACTTCCAAGAGGGAAGGCAACACTTCCGGAGAAGTGAAGATGGATATCTTTACGCCCGGAACCATTTACCACATCAACAGTGCGGGTGTGACGGACGAAGTGCAGGAGACCGTGGTCATCACGGAGTCGACGGCTGCTTCTGAGACTACGAAATAACTATTTCGCGAGGTGATTTTTAATGACAGATTTTGATAAGGCCCTGGCGGCCGCAAAGAAACTCGCAGACAAGAACGGAAGCATGATCACCGAGGCTGACCTCGAATCGCTTACCGACAGTTACAAGCTTGAACCCGATGAGATGATCACTCTGCGTGCGGAACTCGACAATTCCGGCGTAAAGATCAACGATCCCGATCTTGATAATGATGACACGGGCGACGAGGAAGGCGGCGAGGACGTCAACGTCGTAGATGACTCCGTCAAGATGTACCTGAAGGAGATCGGTAAGATCGAGCTCCTCAATGCAGATCAGGAGCGTGACATCGCACAGAGAATGGCTGACGGCGACGAGGAAGCAAAGGAGATGCTCATCAACTCCAACCTGAGACTCGTTGTTTCAATTGCCAAGAAATACATGAACAGAGGCCTTTCGCTGCTCGACCTGATCCAGGAAGGCAACATCGGTCTCATCAAGGCTGTAGATAAGTTCGATTACACAAAGGGATTCAAGTTCTCCACATATGCGACATGGTGGATCCGTCAGGCCATCACCAGGGCCATCGCCGACCAGGCGCGTACGATCCGTATCCCTGTTCACATGGTAGAGACGATCAACAAGCTTACGAGAGTCCAGAGACAGCTTGTCCAGGATCTCGGAAGAGAGCCTACTACCGAAGAGCTTGCAAAGGAGATGGGCATGGAGCCCGCAAAGATCCGCGAGATCCAGAAGATCTCACAGGATCCTATCTCCATCGACAAGCCTGTCGGCGAGGAAGAGGACAGCCATCTTGTTGACTTCATTTCAAACGACGAGCTCGCAGCACCTGAAGAGGAAGTTGCAAGGATCCTTCTCAAGGAAGACCTCATCAAGGCGCTCAACTCTCTTACCGAGCGTGAGCGCAAGGTAATCGAGCTGCGTTTCGGCCTCAAGGACGGCATTCCCATGACGCTCGAGCAGGTCGGCAAGAAGCTCGGAGTTACCCGTGAGCGTATCAGACAGATCGAAGCAAAAGCGATTAGAAAGCTTTCCCGCGCTTCTTCTTCAAAGAAGCTGGAAGGATACACCGACTAAGATTATTCAAGGCTGCCGCTTTGAAGGCGGCATGGGGTTCTGATGCCGGATCGCAGGAGATATTCGTTTTTTAAGGGACTTTTTCCGGGAGACGTTTTGAATTTTTCAAAGCGTTCTCACTATGTCAGGGAAATCATGCTCGAGCGCGTCTATCCGTCCAGGGTAATACTGCCGATGAAGATGCATTACGGCGTTCCCGCGGTTCCCTGCGTCCGCGTCGGCGACAACGTTCTCGCCGGACAGTGCGTGGGGATCCCCGAGAAGGGAACTTTCTCGGTTCCCGTCCATACGGGCATTTCCGGAACGGTTACCGACATCAAGCCCATCACGCTTCCCAACGGAATCAGCACACGCGCGGTAGTCATCAAGAACGACAACAAGCGCGCAAGGCTTGAGTCGCTCAAGCCCAGGTCGATGATGAAGCTTTCGGCAACCGAGGCGATTAACATCATCACGGATGCGGGCGTCTGCGGCATGGGAGGCGAAGGCATCCCGACCGGCGCAAAGCTCAGAAGGGCTAAGAAAGAGGGCGTAAGAGACTTTCTCGTCAACTGCCTTCAGAGCGAACCCTATTCGACTTCCGACCTGACGGCCATAACCGAATATCCCGATTACGTCGTCAACGGCGCAGCGGCCTGTTCGAGGGCCATCGGCGCGAAAAGGTGTTTTTTCCTCATTTCCGAACAGCGTAAGGAACAGCGCGAGGCTCTCGAAAATTCGATCGACCGTCTCAAGGACAAGTTCAAGGACCTGACTTTCGACATTAAGCTCTTCAGGGAGAGATTCCCCCAGGGCTATTACAGGCTTGTCGCAAAAGCCCTTTACGGAAAGAGGCTTGACGCGAGGGACACGCTGGAGCGTACCTGCGGAGCAGTCCTTTTCAACTGCTCGACGATGCTCGCATGCTGGGAAGCTTTGTCTGACAACATCCCCATGATGAGCCGCATCGTTTCAATAACCGGCGATGCTTCAGGCATACACAACATCCTCGTTCCGATCGGCACGCCGGTATCTGAGCTCATAAGCAGCGTGAGTGACTTCAAGGCAAGCGGCGGACGCATAATCTGGGGCAACTGCCTTACGGGCATTGAGATCAGTGATCCCGAAAACACGCCGATTATCAAGCTTACTTCAGCGGTTTCCATCATCAGGAGACAGGTCGTTCCGAAGACGCCATGCATTCACTGCGGTCTTTGTTCCGAGTGCTGCCCGATGGGACTTTCGCCGAACACCATTTATGAGATGCTCAACCAGGGCCTTACCCAGAAGGCTTCTGAGGAGGGCGCAAGAGACTGCATCGCATGCGGATCGTGCTCTTACATCTGTCCTGCGGGCATAGATCTTACGGCAAAGATCGCAATGTTTGCCGGAGAAGGAAGAGTCATTGAAGTCAACTCGCTCCTCTACAACAGCGGACACACCGCCACGGAAGGCGAACTTATCTACGATTCGGGCGAAGCGGCAGGCGGTTCGCTCCTCGAGGAATACGGCGGACATATCGAAGAAGACGGCAGGGATGAGGAAGGCAGGATCGTACTGCCTTTCGACGGAGGCAAGAAGGTATGAGCAAAGAAGAGAGCGTAAGGCTTGCGCCGTTCATACATACCGAGAAAAACGCGCCGTACATCTACCTGACGCTGATAGCGGCGATGGTTCCCTGCGCGATATACGGAGCATTTTATTACGGCCTGAGGGCGATCATCCTCATCTTGTTCTGCATGATCTCATTTACTTTATCCGACCTGCTCTGCACGCGTCTTGCGGGAAGAGGCGGCAAGGGTGAATATTTCGATCTCAGTTCCGCGGCTTCAGGCCTGATGCTGGCATTGACGCTGCCGCCTGACACGTCGCTCATCACTGCTCTTACGGCGGTCCTTTTCGGTTCGATAGTTACAAAGCAAATATTCGGAGGCCCCGGATCCAACCTGGTCAATCCGGCTGCAGCGGGAAGGCTTTTCATCAGCCTGGTAATGCCTTCTTCCGTATTGGGATATGCCGAAGGCGGATCACAGGGCTGGTTCATACTCCGCACGCTCTTTTTCGGAGCAAAGGGCGGAGAGTTCCACGATTACACGAACTGCAGCTTCCCGGAGCTCATTACTGGCAATTTCCCGGGCAGCATCGGTGCGGCATGCGCGACATGCGTTCTTCTCGGAGGGTTCTTCCTCATTACCAGAGGCTCGATCAGGACATATGCTCCTATCGCTTATCTTGTTACGCTTACCGTATTCTTCCCGCTGTCCAATCTCCTCAATAGGGGAACGGACTTCGGTTATGAAGGATATGTGGCTTTCATGCTGTCTTCGGGCGTCATATTCGTTGCGGTCTACATGCTGGGCGATCTGACGACGATGCCTTCCAGATTCACGGCGGGCTTCTTTGCAGGAATGGTCTGTGCTCTCCTGACGCTTGTAATGCGCGCTTTCGTCAGGCCTGACACGGCGCTCCTCGCCCCTGTTCTTTCAGTCAATTTCATGTCTTTCGTTATCGACTTCCTTATGAAGACGATCTCGCGCAGGAACCTCAGGTCAAGGGAGGTGGATGTCAGATGATGACTCACAGCCAGATAAAGGTTTTTGTCACAGAGGCATTGCTGCTTGCGATCCTCAGTGCGGTCCTGATCGTCGGAGGTTTCCTCTGGTCAAACGACAGGGCGGACAGAAGACTCCAGCTCGAATACAAGCAGAAGTTCGGAACGGTCCTTCCCGCGGAATCCTATACGCCTCTTACGGGAAAAGTCCTCTACGACTTCCCTGAGATAAACTCGGTCTACAGGGGATACGACAAGGACGGAACTCCGGTCGGATACGTTTTCGACATGACCGTCGTACTGCCTTCTGACAAGAATACCAAGCTGGATTTCAGGATCGGCATCGACTACGAAACGTCCAGGGTCACGGGCCTCATGTGCGAAGACGGGAAGGTCGACAGAAAGCTCAAATACCTTGAATCAACGCTTCAGGGCAAGCAGATCCCGATCGCTTTCCGCCGGGCGGACACCACGGTTTCGGACAACGAGACCTATGCGCCCGTCGAAGGCCTGAGAGACGGCGTTTACTATGCCCAGAGGCTTATCGATGACCGAAGCAAGTTCGTCGATTACGTCGAAATGGAAGTAAAGGGAGGAAGGATTACCCGCGTTAACTGGGACGCTTTCAACCTCGACATGACGACTGAAGACAGAAGTTACGCGTCGCTTTCGGGTGCATATGAGATAAGCGGACTCGACTGGGCGGTGCAGTCCTATAACATCTGCCATGCTCTCCTCAAGTTCCAGGATCCCGACCGTCTCGCCATGAAGTCAGACGGAACCACGAGCATAATCGACGGCGTAACATGCAGCATCCAGTGCTTCGTTGACCTTTCAAAGGAGTGCATCAACAATTCGCGCGCAGGTTACACGAAGGATAAATACCTCTCTGCCCTTAACAGGATCTATGCGGAGACAATGGGTTCGACCGCAGATGCGGACGGCGTCAGAAACAAGGCCGGCTATATCGCTTTCTCCTTTGAAAAGACCCCTGAGCTCTACACGATCTACGACGAATCCGGAACCGCCCGCGGCTTCAGGACCGTAAGAGAGATCGAATCCGACATGAACAAGGGTACTTTCTCCAACAAGCTTACGCCGACTCCGACTCCTGCGCCTGAAGTTACGCCCGATCCGAAGAGCGATCCGAGAAATGCCGACAGAGGTGCTGAAGACGGCTACGCGAAAGGCAGCAACGAGAACGAGCAGACTTTGTCCGAGAGCATCGACGATCTCCCGATGTCCGAAGTCGCGACATACATATATCCGCCGTCGGATTCATATACCGAGGCGCGTCTCGCGATAAGGGCATTCAATACGGGATACAAATTCCTTAAGGCATATCTGAACTGGCGAGTGTGATCTATGGGTTTATTCAGCAACAAGTACAACACGCCGTTCGATAACGAGGACATGCGCCGCGTCAGGCACGTAGGCAAGCCCCGTGCTACCCACATCAAGGCAGCAGGCTACATGACGACCAGATCCGCGCTGTTCATGGGATATACCCTTATATCGCTATGCCTTCTCTATTCCATCGGCAAGGTTGCCTTCTGGTGGCCGATCGCCTGCGCTGCAGTTGTGCTGCTCATATGGTCGGTCACGCTCAGGTTCTTCATACGCCCGAAGCTTTCAACCCTGGCGTTTGTTTTCGCCGCATTGTTGTTCACTGCGGCATCGGAGGCGTCTTTCAGGATGGGCTGGTGCAGCGCCGCATCAGGCGCGCTCTTCATTCCGATGGCGATCGGAATAATGTCATTGTCGCGTTTTAAGTCGGACGATGAAGACGAATTTTCCGTTCCGTTCTTTACTGATGAAGTATTCAAGCCCTTTGCCCTTGCGGCTCTGGCTTCCGCTTTCGGGTTCTTTGCATCCGGATTGTTTGAAAAGAGGTATATCTTTACTGCGCTTCTGGCCGGAACGGCTTTCCTGATAGTCTTTTCATGGGGCCTTTCCAAGGTCTCCGGAACGCCCAGGCTCTTTACCTCAAGGAGCCTTACCGAATTCTGGGACATCCCGGTCGCGGATTTCCAGGAGATAAGAAGATATGTCTTTGCGAGATCGGCATTCGCGATAATAATGGTGGTCATTGCGAGTCTTCTTTTCGCGCTCTGGGTACTGGTCGGAGGCACTTATGCGAGGATGATCTCCGTGCCGGCCGCCGCCATTGTTCAAACGATAATATCCATGTCGCTCCTGTCTTTCTCAAGGGGAGGCATAAGGAAATCGGTATTCGGCCTCCGCTATTTCGTCAGCGAGACCGCGATCGGCGCACAGTTCCTTGCGGTATTCTTCCTGGCACACCAGGATCATGTCCCGTCATTCTTCAGCATCGCGGTGGCGGTTATCCTCGCTATCCTCACGGATACCATGCTTACGGCGCTGCTTTCGGTCATCAGAAGGCGCCAGATCTTCGTCACGAAATCCAGATATCTGGACGGTCTGCCGTTCTATCTGGTGCTCACTTCCCTCATTTGTATGATCGTCGAGACATGTCTTTATAGTCTCGCGGGATTGTGATATAATCACTCTCGCGCCAAAGAGCGTCAATTGATTGTGTAGCTCAGCTGGATAGAGCGTTCGCCTCCTAAGCGAAAGGCCGCCGGTTCGAATCCGGCCACGATCACCAAAATTCGGGGGTTTCGGGGTTTTCCGAAACCCCCGTTTTTTATCAAAAGTGGCTAAACCTGGCTAAAATCGCTCAAACCTAATATTTTAAGGTGTTTCAGGCCATTTTGAGCCTGTTGAGTTTGTCCCTGACATCTTCCACTCTTCGCCTGTCACTGAATGAATAATGCCTTTCATTTGTTTGCATTGAGTGTCCTAAAACGAGACAACGTTCGTTACAATCGGCACCTGCTTCTATGAGCCTGGCATTGAAGGCAACACGGAAAGCGTGATTGTGTGAGATCTTGATGCCTAATGTCTTACATCTTCGCCGTAAATAATACCCGTAAGAGTCTTTTACGACAGGCGATCCGTCAGGGTGATGGAAGAGGAATTCCGATTCACCGGGAAGCTCGGAAGCTATCTTAAGCGCTGTTCTGCATCCTTCGGTGATAGGGACTATTCTTCCGCCTCTGGGATTAGCCCTCTCGTTTTTGGTGTATTCGACATACTGTATACGGCGGTTCTTGCACGATTCATCATCGTATCCGACTATCTGCTGGCGATGAACCCAGATATATTCGCTATCGATATCTGACTTTCTCAGTGCAGCCAGTTCTCCGACACGCATACCTGTTTCCATAGCAACGAGCATCATTGACGCATGAGGATTCTTACGGTCTTTGAGGCAGTATTCCCTCAGTTTGTCCATGTCCTCCGGTGAGAAAGAGCGCTCCTCGTTGGGTCTCACGGTCAGGTTACAGAATTTGTAGTAATCCTCAGCGAGAATATTTGAAGCAGGATTTGAGAAACAATAGCCTTTACGCATTCCGAAATCAAATACTGCTTTTACATGCTGGAGCATTTTCTTCATTGCTTCTTTTCTCGGATTCTTTGAAAGGAAGTCCTTAATGAACCACTTTCTTATTTCATCTTCGGTAATCAGAGCAATGTCTTTCTTCCTTATGGACTCAGAAATATAATCCTTATAATGTCTGTAATCTCTAAGAGTCAGTTCGGATCTTCCGCGATCACGCTTTGAGTCGATGAACTGTTCAAATGTGGCTTCATAAGTTCTCGTTTTGTCGTCTTGTGCGTGATAGAAGTCGTATAAGTATTCGTAGATTTTGTCTTCGGAAGGTTTTAACACCGCCTTTCTCTTTCCGTCGACATAGATGTGCGTACTCCAATAACCTTCATATCTCTTGTTTGTAGTATTGAGAGGCGCAATTTTCTGTTTGTGTCTTGCTTGTACATATAACCGTTTTGCTCTTTTATTTGTCATAAAACTGAAAAATAATCGGGCAGTTTCTGGGCTACGTTTCAATAATACCATGAATTCATTGGTACTGGCACTGTCCAAGACCTCATTGCTATCAGTTATCTGATCGGGAAATGTTGTGCTGTTTTCAACTTCATTCATAATGAAGTCCTCCTTGTCGGTTTATTTGCCTTGTCGGCATGTAAACCGCGTCACCTGCAGGTGACGCAGGAGGTCTTGGTTGTTTTCAGTGCATATGGGTTGGAACATTCCCCATGTTTATCTGGCGAATCCGCCTCTGTTCTTATTCAATTGTTTTCTTCGTTCCTTTTCTTCCGCAGCGAGAGCTTCAAGCAGCCCCGGTGGCAGCAGATCGAGTTTCTTCTGGATCTGTTTTTGCTTAGCACTGAGTTCATCAATCCTGCCGTCTCTTTCTTTGACGGCTTCTTCAAGTTCCTCAGTCTTTCCTTTCCAGAAACGGCCGACATCTCTTTCTGTGTTTATCTTGTTTTTCAGGGTGTTAACGTAGCTGTCAACCGACTTGATCTGTTCTTTTAGCTTGGCCATCTCCGGAGCGTAACGGGAAATAAGCTCGATTGCATGAGCTTTCTTTTCCTTGCCTTTGACAAGCCCGATATCATTGATTGCCTGAGAGATCTCATCGAAGTGTTCCATCAGCATATCCGCGTTCTTGAAAAGATAAACCGGAAGATGTTTACGGTGTGTCAGATACTTCGGTATTCCTCGTTTGAGCACCGGAAAAAATACGGATATGTGTTCATAGAACATATCCTGAAGTTTCACCAGTCCCTGCGGTCCGCCGATTATTGCCTTGGAAGACAGACGTCCGTCTTTGGTGATCGGAACGAAGCATATGTGCATATGCGGCGTCTTTTCGTCCATGTGAACGACTGCTGAAATGATGTTTTCCTCACCGAAGGTTTTGGCATAAAACTCGTATGCCCTTCGGAAGAAGAAAGCAGTTCCGTTTATAGATTTTCCCTGAAAGAATTCAGGTGAAGCGGTACAGATACTGTCCTGCATCACGACACTGTCTTTACGCACTTTGCATCCGGCTTCCTGAATTCTTCCCTGAATAAACCCTTTATAAGTTTCAGGCGGATCTTTGAGGTGGAAGTTATAAGAGGTACGGGTAAGATCGATATCAGGATTGCTTTTATAAACCTGCTTCTCTCGTTCGTGGTGTTTCTCCAGACGGGTTACAGCACCCATCTTGCATTTGTTGATCCTCATAATTGCGTATGCCATTTAGGGCCTCCTTGCTGTTTTGAGTTGTGTGGAAAACAAAAACCCCGCTTCTTTTTAGCGAGGCCTTCTCATAGTTCGGTTGCAAGATGTTAAGATGTTAATAATTCAGAGGGTATCCGCGAGTAACATCTTGCGGTTCATTCGGTTTTATACACCGTCAGACACACAAAGGACGCTCTTTATGAAAGATCGCTCGCAATAAGCGGCGTGCGATCTTCCAACAGAGCTCTGCCGTGTCGATATAAGATCGCCAAATACGGCGGCGCTCTCATATCTCCCCGACAGCCACGAATATCGTCGTCAGGTCAGTCGTCCACCGGAAGACTGACCCTCCTCGACATTCTTTCTGTGTCTTCGGGTGTAACACACTACACCTTGCAAGCAAGGTGGTGTGCAAGAGGAGTCCCTCTTGACTCCCTTTAGCGTGTCCGGAAACGAAAAAAGCAGGCTTAAGTTGCCCGCTTTTTCACATTCCGTCCCCGCATCTCCGGCCTGCATTTGAAAGTAAGATGTTGATGTCCTAAGCCTATGGAATTATTAAATTCTTAACATCTTACTTTGCAGGCCTTATCCTGCTTGCGGGAGCTTCCAGTACCATTGTCCTTCTACGCGGACGGACATTATTCCAAGCTCCCGCTTCGCGCAGCCCGCAGTCGATCTGCATATGCCTTTTTCTTTGAGCCGTTTCTCGATGTCGACTGCGAGCATAGCTGAGCCGTCAGCAAGAAGCTCTTCGATATAATCTTTCGCTTCTTGCTTCCGGTCATCCGGTCTTCCTGCGCCAGGCCCGAAGTCCAGGCTCCGTAAGAGTTCATCGGCTTTCCTTTCGGAAAGACCGATGAATTCCATCCCTTTATCACTTAGCTGAAGCTCATATGACCCCACCTCAGGTGCAAGGTTCGATTTCAGCAGAGCGAGATACCGCTTGTCTTCGTCTTCGGGATGCCTGGCTAAAAGAAGGATGCTTCTTACAGCTCCGACAACGTCGATAGATCCGGGTACACGATATTTTGCCCCGATGCCCGACATCTTGTTCAGGTGGTTCACGATAACGATCGCACAATCTGTTTCCCGCGCTGTCTTGATCAGAGCGTTGAACTTAGGTCTTACTTCGTTGGAAGCATTGATATTGCCGTCACCGAAGTAAGATGAAAGCGGATCTAAAACAAGAAGCTTTGCGTCAGCTGCTTTGATTGCCTGGAACAGGCGGGGATCTTCAAATGTCAGGTGTTGTGTATCTTCATTTATATAAATGAGATTATCAGGATTCCCGCCTGCTTTTAGGAAGCGTGGGATAATCGTATCGTCGTAATCGTCTTCTGTGCTTTGGTAGATTACTTTTATCGGTTCAGGCGGTTCTTCGTAATCCGTGAAGGGCAGAGGATCACCTCTAGTCATATAGGCAGCCAGCGTGAGCATGAAGGTACTCTTGCCGTCACCTGGATCTCCCTGAAGAAGGGTAATCTTCCCTTTAGGGATCAGATAAGGCCAGAGCCATGTTACCGGTTTGACCGTTACGTCTTTGGCGCTGACTAATTCCAGTGCCGGTTCTTGTTTTGCCATTGGAATTCCTCCTTTTGTGTATTTATCCTCCGTATGCTTCCGGAGGGTAGAGTTCTCCCTTTGCTATCGGGAGTAGTTGTTTTGTGAAACCGGAAAGGCTCTCGCATTGCTGACTGCGAGTACATGGGACTCTCACCCCGAGTGACTGATACGCCCTCGCTGCTCATCACAGAAGTATCTTTGACCCTTTGTATCTGTCATCGCCTCCCTCAGGGTGCAACCCTGATTCTGACTCATCCCCGTTATCGCTCTCTCCTTTTAGGAGGTCTTGGCGCGGTCGGAGTCAACTTGGCTCGGTATTTTAACGCCGATACAAGGAACGTACCTTCCAGTTGGTTATTCAGTTGTCAAGTTTCGCGAAAGGAAAAAGCCTTTCACCTATAAGGAATGGGAGAGGCCAAAATTGAATGCTCAATTGCACAAAGTTGTTTGGCAGTTTGCACAGTTCCTTATAGGTGAGAAAAAGTTCCTTCACCTATAAGGAATGAGAGAGGGTAAAAAGAGGGAGGGGGAGCGAAATTTGTCCTTAAAATGCTCCAGTTGTTAGCATTTATTAACAACTGACACTCCTTTGGCCTTCTACCTTCGGTTATTCGAGTTCGGTGTCGGAATATTTCTTCCTTCACCTATACGTAATGGGAGAGGTCAAAACAGAACGGTCGGAGTGAAAAAAGTTGAAAACAGGCCCCAGTTGTTACCGATTGATAACAACTGAGGCCATTTTTAGAAAGCCTTTTCCATTAATGGGACTAATCCTCGAATAAAATGATCCCTTACTTATACGTAGGGAACTTTGGCAAAAATGCACATCAAATTTGAAATTCGCCCGAAATTTGACAAAACTAGCCGAATTATCACACGAACTGCTATTAGAAACAGTTATACGGAACTATACATTTATTGCCTCAAACTTCTTTGTGCAATATGCATCTTTTAATGAAACATCTTTGTTAATTATTGTTGACCATGAACGTTTGAACGGGTGTTAATATGTAATAGCAATATTTGCAAATTTGATGAGCATGGGGTGATCTGTTATGACAAAGAAAAAGATTTGTGTTTTGGTTACGACGCTAGCCCTTGTAGCGTGTATTTCGATTCCTGTAACTGCTGGCACTAACAGTGTGTATCTTGAGGGAAAGTACTTTGATAGTCAGTTTTCTCAAAGAGCTATTAATAATATTATTAACAATGACAAAAAGACAGTTTCCACTGCTTCGGTAACTTTGAGTTGGGGACCAGGCAGAGGTTCCGCTGATTCCAGCTGGAGAAGAACTGGTTCTTACAAATTGAGAACGAGGTATGTTTATTCCAAAGAGATTAAGTCTTTTTCTGGCACGTGTTCATTCAGAAAGTTAAAAGAATAAAATCATCACATGGGAGTATTTGAGAACTACAAATACTCCTTTTTATAAATATGACATATAAATTCCGATATTTTAAGGCTATAAACATAACAGTTTCGTTCTTGTTTTTTGCCTTTTTGATTGTTGGTTATATTTTTGTTTGTTCTGATACCGAATATAACCTTAATCAACAAATGGCAAGAGGTTATATAACATCAGATGCGGTCTTTTTTGATTTTGATAATCCTGCAATAAAGCCGTATGGTTATGGAGCTGATGTAACCTATTCGGACGGACGAAATGATAAGACTGCGCTTCAGCAAAAAGAATATGATCCTGATTTTATTCTACGGAATAAAGTGTTGGATGACGGTGTTACTTCTGTCGAGAAATTGCTGACATCTTCTGATTCAGATTATTTTGCAGCACTTCATATGAATACAATGAGAGCGGTTTGCTATAAAGGCAAACTATCACTTCCGCCAGTGGTAAGCGGAAGATTTTTTACTGAAGAGGAATGCTTATCTGATAAGAACTATGCAGTAGTTGGAAAAAACTTTGAGAAAGAGATATATAAAGAGGGCGACAAAAGCTATTACAATTTTTTGGGACGTAAATATGAAATCATAGGAATAACGGGGATTGCAAGTAAATCTGCTATGGATAGCATTATTTTCGTCAATCTAGGAAGCCTTATGCCAGAAGAACAGTTGAACGGAATATACTATATTGATTGCTCAAGGGATAATAAAGCAGTATATGAAGATATTGCAAAGAATTCAAAGGTTTTATTCGGATGCAACCTTAAGAGCAGAAAAACACCTATAGCTTTTATAGATATTGCATCAGGCAAGATGTATATGAAGAACTATTTGTTCGTGATAATAGTTAGTCTGATGATTTTTGCATATGCAAATACACTTATTCAATATATTGAACGCCAGCAGCTTAAGATATCAATAATGAAGCTGTGCGGTGCCAAGATTGACAAAATACTTAAAGAGGCAGGCATAGAATACATTACAGACTGTATGACAGGCATATTGACAGGTGTCTTGACATTGTTTCTGTTGCTTTATTACGGCGTCTTTGCACTTGAATATTCATATGTTGTGAATGTTATTCTTGGATTATCTGGAGCTTCGTTGGGTTTTGCAATCGTAGGTTTTTTTATTTTTTCATTATTCGTTGTCAAAGCGGATCCACAGGAGATTATCAGACAGGTATGAGATTTGTAATAAATAATGCTTTCAAATCCTTGTTCCAAAACCCCAAGGTGATTATATTTATTCTATTTAATATGATTTTATGTAATGCTACAGTTTTTATTTTCCTTCAAAACCACGAATATCTGAAGGCGTGTTTTAATTCACTTTATTATGATAAGAGTGATGTGGCAAAATGTTATATGCTAGAATTCGCAGGAGAAAATGCCACTGATTCCAGTGATAATTATATAGATTTTAGTACGGATGTTATTAACAGAACTCCTATGTATGAAGTAGGAAAAAAAGTCTATAAAGAACTAGAAGCGAATCCGCATTTGTTTTTTTATGAGAATTGCCAATCTGGAATTCATTTGGAAATCATTGAGAATGGTGAAAAACTGCTCCCTTTTATAGATGAAGAACAACCTCAGCCCGAAATACACATTGAATTTGTCAATGAGAATAATTTTAAAGCTTGGAATCTAAAAGTCATTGAAGGCAGGGACTTCAATGCTGGTGATTTTACAAATTTAGACAAGAATGTACCAGTCAGCGTTATACTCGGAAATGATTTTAAAGCAGTTTATAAGGTGGGAGACATAATTAATATACATGATGAATACTTCGGCGATGATTCCGCTATTGTTATTGGTTTTTTGAATAAAGGGGCATATGAAGAGGCGTTTAATCAACTGTACTCTATGGATAATTATATGTTTTGTCCGATTATTTTTCCCCGGGACGAAGGGGCGATCAAAGACTATAAAGAATGTGACGAATTATTCATTGACAAGCACAGAAGAGTATATGTTGATGATCCATCTATAGACCTACAAGCTATTGTAAACGAAGTAACTGTCAAAAACGGATTTTACACGTTAGTGTGTTCCGCTTTAGATGGTACTGAAAAGAGAGAAACTGAAGAAATAGCAAGACGGAATGTTCTTTTGATTGGAACGCTAGCAGTTATAGGTGGAGTCATCTGCACTCTTGCACTTGCAGCTGTACTTTACAACCGTGCATGTAAAAACCAGACAAAATATTGCATATATATGTGTGCAGGAATACCGATATGGAAAATCAATCTGTCTATAACGCTCGAAATGCTTATCCTTCTTGTTGTATCGGTTTTCCCTACTATTGGATTGTCATTTTATGAATATGGGCGGCTTTATATTCCGGCATGGCAGCTATTCATATTTACATTGCCAATTATATTGGTTTCTTTGATACCGACCTTAATAGTTAATAGAAGGTGTAATCTCGATATCCTTATCCGCCATAAAATCATTTAATTGGAGAATCTACATGGCTTTACTGATACTAGAAAAAATATGTAAAAATTTCAAAACAGGCAACACCACTATAATTGTGCACAAAGATTTGAGCTTCACAGTAGATAAAGGCGAGCTTGTTGCCATTATGGGCAAAAGCGGATGCGGAAAAACAACGCTTCTCAATATACTTGCAGGCATAGATTATCCGGATAGCGGTAAATATGTGTTTGACAATTCAGAAGTTATCATAAGAAAAACAAATGATGGTATCAAATTCAGACGCAATCGAATAGGCGTGATATTGCAACACTTTGCTCTGATTAATGACTTTACAGTCTATGAAAATATAGAGCTGGGACTTTGGGAAGCAAAAATCTCAAAGAATGAACGCAGAAAGAAGGTTAATGATGTATTGGAAAGACTCGGAATATGGGATCTCAGAGATCAGTATCCCGACAAACTTTCAGGCGGAGAGAAACAACGTGTGGCAATAGGAAGAGCTATAGTATGTGAACCGATACTTGTACTTGCAGATGAGCCTACCGGCTCGCTTGATAATGAGACGGAGAAAGAGATATTAGAGATTATAAAAGAGTTAAATAAGTCCCTCGATATGACATTTATAATTGTTACGCATGATGAGGAGGTAGCGGCATGTTGCGACAGAACTATCACTTTGCAAAAATTGTAATGAAGCATTAAAACAATGAATAAAAAGATGTGGCTAAACAATAGCTAACAAGAAAGGGTAAAAAGCCCAGAATGCCCGTCCTTTCTATGTTTTAGCTTTCAGTTCAAAGCTCCTAAGCTGAAGGCCAGCGGTTCGAATCTGCTTACGATCACCAATGAAATCAGTTGTTATTATGATGTGAAATACAAATTTGTTAAGCTGGGTCTGGAGCTTGATTTTATGGATAAGAGTTCACCTTTAACATTCAGCAAAGAATTGTAACGAATGTCAAACACCTCAAAAGTCAATAAAATAAGCATGTTACCAATATGGTACGTCAAAATCGCAGGTGGTGCTTTATTTTGACGAGAAATAATGACACACTAAAGACTGTAAGTTGAGGATATGTCTTTACTGTACATTGGATTATGCATTGGGAATGCCGTTAGAAAAACTATGGTTGCGATTTGCTAGCAATATATGAGTGATAAAAAACAACCGAAAGTCCATCGCAGAGTGATTGTTCTCCTGATCGTTTTGACAGCGGTCCTTCTTTTTCCATGGAACACATCTGCGATGACAGATGGCGGAACGATTGAATTTGAATCGTTGTTTGGCATGTATGATATTACAAAATGGCATGCGGCAACTGGCGGAGGAGAGTTTATTGACGGGACGCATTACAGTTATTCGCCTTTTCGTATGAGATACCGGATTGGTACAACAGTTAAGCTTTTCGGCCATGTTGTTTACGATCACACTTATTATGATCAGCCCGCAGAACCTATGAAATATGAGGAAGAAGTAAAAGCTTTAATAGATCACTATAATTCTCACAGGATTAATGATGTTGAACTCAGAAGTATTAGTGTCAGCGATTACGGAGGGGATAGAAAGTATATCTATCTCGCTTTTTTAGAGGTCGACAGGATCGAGGTTTCTGATGATATCGTGAAATACGTACTGGATTATCTTGAGAAAAATCCGGATTGTTTTCTTAATGGTGATTACAGATTGCGAATTGCCGCAAGACATACTGAAGTGATAAGCAAAACCGAAACAACGGAAACATTGGATTGGTACGAGGCAGAATACTCTATTGACCCAGGTACCAAAACAATTAACGAACTTTATTTGTCACCATTAATGATACCTGAAAGTGTTCCTTCCGAACGTGATTTTGTAAAAGTTAAAAGGATCGAGCTTCGTGGAAATAAGATCAACGAAAAACAGGAACAGGCATTGAGGATGATCTACCCTGATTCTGAAATAGTCTACAGATAATCAGAGCGCTTTATCGCTATTTTATAGACGGAAAACCGTGAAAGCCGGCTTCTTTCTACTCTTTTACAAGTGTCAGTCCGTCGATCGAATCTAGGCGGAATATCTTCTGCAAAGTATTCTTCGGTGTCGTGACCTCCACTAAGATCCAGTTTTCATCTGCATCGAGGATCACATTCTTTCCCCTTTTGGTGTTTCCGTACGTAATGACATCAGAATCCCAGCAGTCTTCCTTGAACGATATCTTTACGCTCTGGCCG
>JAILIB010000182.1 GCA_024695505.1 Saccharofermentans sp. | reverse complement strand
TATCTGGACAGCATCTGATACTCATATTCAAACAGAATTCAAAACTACTGTATAAACAGCTTATCGCTGAAAATACTCTGGCAGCTGTACCGTATGAATTCCTATTTATGTTTTCCATACGGTATTTTTAGAGCCTTGATTCATTAATTGGTTTTCGTTTTACCGTATGAATCATCACAGCAACTTTTTATACGGTAATTTTCTGATAATCGATTCTTATTTTTCACCGAAATTACCGTATGGATTATCGTCTCTCATTCTTATACGGTAAAAAACAGTGATCCATCATGATGATTCACAGAAAAATACCGTATAAATCCTCTAATTCAGGAATCATACGGTATTCCGAATTGCTACAAAGAATTTTGCCGGATTAGAATTCGTCTTTTTTATAGCGGTTAGTTATATTTAGAAAAAAGGAGCTGCACGAGGCAGCTCCTTAAATTTTTACTTAAATCAAGGATTAATAAACCTTAACCTTGCGGCCGGCGTTGGTCTTTGAGAAGTAGTATCTGTAAATAACCTTCTTAGAATTCTTAACGTTAACCTTCTTAACTTTAGATTTCTTAAGAGACTTTCTAACCTTCTTCTTCTTAAGCTTAGTTGTCTTGGAAATGCTGATAGTCTTAACAGCAGAAGACTGGAATGCATAAGAACCGATCTTATACAAAGACTTAGAAGAAATAGAGAAAGAAGTGAGCTTTGTTGTCTTCTTGAATGCACGAGCACCGATGGTCTTAACCTTAGAACCGCCGGAGATCTTGGATACAGAAGAATAGCTGAAAGCACCGGTTCCGATAGAAGTAACGCTGCTGGGAATGCTGACTGCACCAATACCTGTAAGGCAGTAGAATGCATAAGATCCGATAGATGTAATGCTACCAGAGAACTTAATGCCCTTGATATCAGCACGCCTGTTATACCAAGGAGCACGCTTACCTTCTTTGTAGCTGTAGTTATACATTGCTCCTGAGCCGGAAATGATAAGAATACCGTTGCTGTCGATAGTGAAGTTAAGGTTCTTACCGCAATCCGTCTGAGCAGAAGCGTTGCCTAGCTTAGCAGGATTCTCTGCCTTAGCGTCAGCTACTTCGATGATAGCTGTCTCGTCGTCATTTTCGACCTCGGTAGCAAAAGCCATTGCAGGTACAAGGCTAACTGTCATGGCAACAGCTACCAAAGAAACTAATACACGCTTAAGTTTCATTATTTACCTCCATTTTTCAATTAATTACAAATAATTATATTGTTTGTAAAAAAGATTATACAATTCGAATTGTTTAATATCAACATATTCACGTTTGACATTTTTTGGCATATTCACCAAATCTAACGTTCCATTAACCATATTTCAGATGAATATGGCGCCAAAACAGAGCCTCCGCCGAAATCATGGGTCTTTCCGGTCAGGAGTTCTTTTGCCTGGCCGCATCCCGCGTCAAAGTGCGCTGTATAAGGGTTAGAATCCATATTAATGGCTACCATAACACGCTGGTCACCGCAGTTTCTCTCAAAAATGCACTGCATATTGGTGAGAACAACGGATCTCATGCCTCCGTAATTAAGCGCACGGCAGTTCTTCTTGGCTTCAGCGAGCCTTGCAATATGGTCTGTGAGCTCATTCCATGACGGTTCATCAAAGCAGGCACGCAGAGCGGGGTCCCCCTCCTCCTTACGGGCCTTTGCTCCCCATTCGGAGCCGTAATAGACACAGGGAATGCCCGGCATGGTGAAGACCATCGTATATACAAGCGGGAGCTTATTCGGGTTATTGATTATCGAAGCGATCCTGGTGACATCGTGATTGTCGGCAAAAGACAGCAGATGGGATCCCCTTGCGACGGTCCAGTCCTCAGGTCCGAACAGTCTCAAAAGAGAATGAACTATCTCGAACATGTTGCAGGAATTGAAAGCCGAATGTATTCCCTTATAGCACTGGTAATTCGTAAGCGAATGGATGTGCATCTCATTTAACATCCTGCCGTATTCACCGTGAAGGACCTCGCCCAAAAGGAAGAAATCCTGCTTCTTTGAATCTGTGAACTGTCTGAGCCTGCCCAAAAAGTCCCTATCAAGGCAATATGCAACGTCAAGGCGCAATCCGTCTATGTCAAAGAAATCGATCCAGTAGCCGACTTTATCAAGCAGATGGTCGATAACGGCGGGATTTCTAAGGTTGAGCTTAACGAGATCATAGTTGCCTTCCCAGCCCTCATACCAGAATCCGTCGTTGTAATTGGAGTTTCCGTCAAACGAGAGATGGAACCAGTCTTTATAGGCGGAATCCCATTTATGCTCCTGAACGTCCTTGAATGCCCAGAAACCTCTGCCTACATGGTTGAAAACGCCGTCCAAGACGACCTTTATGCCTTCTTTATGAAGAGCATCGACAACTTTCTTGAAATCATCGTTCGTACCGAGCCTTGTATCGATAATTCCGTAGTCACGGGTGTTATAGCCGTGAGTGTCAGATTCAAAGACGGGTGAGAAATAGATCGCATTGATCCCGAGCTTTTTCATATGAGGGATCCAGTCAAGGACTTTAAGGATCCTGGATGCGGGAATGCCGTCGTTTTCAAAAGGCGCTCCGCAGAAGCCTAAGGGATAGATCTGATAAAAAACTGATTCTTCGTACCACATGGCGAGTATGTTAACACTACCCTCCTGTCCGGTCAAATAATGAACCTCCCGGCTGAATTATGCCGGGAGGCTCGGAAAGAGAAAAAGTGGTTATCACTTGGAGTTACTTTCCTAATGACTATTCTAATCAAGCAGTATTAAGATACTTTAATCAAAATGTTTCTAATCTTTTAACGCACAGGATCAGTTACGCATTGAGTGGATCGGCGCAGGTATCCTGCCGCCCCTGTGGATGAAATCAGCACAGGAAGTCTTGGTAACAGGCATGATGGGCGCAGTACCCAGAAGTCCGCCGAATTCAACGCTGTCGCCTACACCCTTTCCGGGAACGGGAATGAGCCTTACTGCCGTCGTCTTGTTATTAAACGTACCAAGAGCCATCTCATCAGCGATAATGCCGGAAATGGTCTCTGCCGTTGTATCTCCGGGAACAGCGATCATGTCAAGGCCGACGGAGCATACGCATGTCATTGCTTCTAGCTTTTCAAGCTTTAATTCACCGCTTCTTGCGGCAGCGATCATGCCCTCGTCCTCTGAAACGGGGATAAAGGCGCCGGAAAGACCGCCGACATAAGAAGATGCCATGATACCGCCCTTCTTTACCGCATCATTGAGCATAGCCAGAGCTGCAGTCGTTCCCCATGTACCGCAGGTCTCAAGACCAAATTCCTCGAGAAGCCTTGCAACAGAGTCGCCGACTGCAGGCGTAGGAGCAAGTGAAAGGTCGATAATGCCGAAAGGCACGCCCAAACGCTCGGAAGCTTCCCTTGCGACGAGCTCACCTACCCTGGTGATCTTGAAAGCGGCTTTCTTAATAGTTTCTGCGACAACGCCCAGGTCTCTTCCCTTCACGCCTTCAAGAGCATGCTTTACGACACCGGGACCGGAAATACCGACGTTTATAACGCACTCAGGCTCTCCGGGACCTAAGAAAGCACCTGCCATGAACGGGTTGTCCTCAGGAGCATTTGCAAAAACAACCAGCTTGGCACAGCCTATAGCGCTCCTGTCAGCGCTTGCTTCAGCCGTTCTCTTGATTATCACGCCCATGTCACGCACGGCATCCATGTTGATACCAGTCCTTGTCGAAGCAAGGTTGATGCTCGAGCAAACGAATTCAGTAGTTGAAAGCGCTTCAGGTATGGAATTTATAAGGATCTTGTCTGATTCCGTATACCCCTTTTGAACGAGAGCCGAAAAGCCGCCGACAAAGTTGACTCCGCATGTCTTTGCAGCCCTGTCCAGCGTCTTTGCAAAAGGCGTGTAGTCCTTTGCTCCGCATGCTGCTGCAACGATCGCTATCGGAGTTACGGAGATCCTTTTATGGATTATCGGGATACCGTACTTCTTGCTTATCTGTTCGCCCGTTGCAACAAGGTTTCCCGCATAGCGGCAGATCTTATCGTAGATCTTGTTGCATGACTCCTCAACAGTGGAAGCGGCACAGTCCATGAGGGATATTCCCATCGTTATGGTCCTTATGTCCAGATGCTCTTTGTTGAACATCTGCATCGTTTCAATAATCTCGTATTCGTTGATCATAAGAAATACTCTCTAAATCAGATTTTATGCATAGCGTTAAAAAGGCCTGTGTGCTGGATCGTTATCTGAACGCCCAGATCGTCGCCAAGAGCCTTTAACTTGTCGGAAATATCGGAGTTTTCGATCTGGAGGTCTTTTAAGTCGACCATCATGACCATCGTAAAGATGTCATCCAGGATCGTCTGTGAAATGTCCTTGATGTTGATCCCGTATTCGGCAAGCAGAGTTGAAATGCCTGCGATTATGCCTACCCTGTCCTTACCGAGAACGGTTACGACTGCAGTATTCTTTTCGTTTTCCATATTGAATGTCCTCCGGGAACTATTGTTTCACTATGGAAATTATAATCACTTGCCGCCGTTTATTAAAGCCGAGGACAGCGCATTTGCGCAATTTATTCCATCGATTGCTGACGACATTATGCCGCCCGCATATCCTGCGCCCTCACCGCAGGGGAAGATTCCGGGAACATTGATGCTCTGATAAGACTCACGGTCTCTTAAGATCCTTACCGGAGAAGAACTTCTTGTCTCAACAGCGGTGAGCACTGCGTCTTCCGAATCAAAGCCTTTTATCTTCCTTCCCATCTCAGAAACGCCGTCTATAAGAGTATCCAATACGTAATCCGGGAAGATCTCCCTGAAATCAGCCGGCCTTACACCGGGCCTGTAAGAAGGTTTAACCTTACCGAATTTGCCCGTTACCTCACCATTAACGAGGTCACCGTATCTTGCAGCAGGTGCATGTCCGTCACAACCGCCTGCCTTAAATGCAAGTTTCTCAAGCTTTTCCTGATAGATCATGCCGTCCAGCGTTCCGGTTCCGTAATCAGAACTGTCAACAGGTACGAGGATCGCGCTATTAGAGTTGTCACCGTCTCTGGATCTGACACTCATCCCGTTGGTGCATACGGTTCCGTCATTTGTCTGCGAAGGCACAACGGTTCCGCCCGGGCACATGCAGAATGTGTACAGGCGCCTGCCCGTCTTTGTTTCGCATGCGAGCTTGTAGTTTGCCGCCATCAGATCGGGGGATTCATCCGTATCCATACCATATTGGGCAACATCTATGTCTTTCCTCAAATGCTCGATCCTGACTCCGACAGAGAAAGGCTTGGATTCCATAGCGATGCCAAGTCTTTCAAGAGCCCTGAAAGTATCCCTTCCCGCGTGTCCTATAGCAAGGATGAGTCCTTTGCACTTTATCTCACGGGAACCGTTCTTATCCTGAACAGTTATGGATGAAAGCCCGTTCTTATCAGTGCGGTATCCCTGGAAAAGAGTATTGAAAAGGAATTCTCCGCCCAATGAGATTATGTCTTTTCTAACGTTAACTACAATGTCCCTGATCCTGTCGGTACCGACGTGAGGATGAGCATCGTAGAGAATGTCACTTGGAGCCCCGTGAGAAACGAGCATCTTATAGACAAAAGCCTTCAGACCGGAACTGACGCCGGAATAGAGCTTTCCGTCCGAAAAAGTACCTGCGCCGCCTTCGCCGAACTGGATGTTTGAATCAGGCTTAAGGCGCGCTGTTCCGTTCATGTAGTTCTCGCAGTCTTCGATCCTCTGCTTCATCTCGGGACCGCGCTCGATAACAATCGGCCTTAAGCCGTATCTGGCTAGTATCAGCGCGGCAAATAGTCCGGCCGGGCCTGATCCGACAACAACGGGCCTCATATATTCTCCTACGTGAACACTGAAATGTTCTTTATGCGGGAAAGCAAGCTCCATCAGTTCTTCCTGCTTTTTGGAGACCGTCTCTTCATCAGCGAAATCAAACCTGTAGATTATCTTTACCTTGTTTCTTCGCGCGTCGATGAAACGCTTGTCTATTACAAGCCTTATATCGCCGTTGGCACATGCCTTGCAGGCTTTGACGAGCTTTTTATCCGAAGACTTAAGGCCCGCCTGGATTATCCTTACTGAATCAGGAACGGACTTCCCGCCCCTTGACGGTTCAAAGCCTAACTCAAACATCTTGAACCAACCTCTTTTGCTGCGGCCGCGGCTGAAGACCAGGCCCACTGGAGATTAAAGCCGCCGCATCTTCCGTCAACGTTCAAAGCCTCACCGATAATGAAAAGGCCGTCAAAAGAACCGTACTGCATGTGTTCGTTGACTGATATAAGCTTGATGCCGCCCGAAGACACCTGAGCCTTGTCTGTTCCGCCGAATCCGTCAACGGGGATCTTCAGATTGCAGATCGCTCCGCACAGATCTTTAATTTCATCATCGCTAAGATCTTTTATCGTACCGGCAGGATCGATATTAGAAGTCCTGCATATGAATTCGCACAAGACCCTCGGGAAGATCCCTGTCAGAGCAGAAGATATGCTTCTTTGGCCGAATTTAGTTTTTCTGTCTTCCAAGAGCATATATGTCTCATCAAAACCCTTGCCAAGGAGATTCAAAACAGCAACGGGCTTTTGTCCTTTATCCAGCATTTCCACGGCTTTGCCAGAAACGTCCATTACGCAGATACCGGAAATCCCGCCGTCTTTACTGAATATTATCTCCCCTTCGGATGAACCGGCGGCATTCGTTCCGTCAGGGGAAACGGACACCTTTCCCCTGCATCTGATCCCTGCAAGAGCCTTTATCCCGGGCATTTTGCTCGTAAGAGATGTCAGCGCGGGCTTAAAAGGTACTAAGTCATCCCTTCTTATGAACTCCTTCAATACCGAGTTTACAGAACCGGTTGAACCTGTCGAAGGATATGTATGACCGCCCGTAGCGCAGATAAAGTATTTAGACTTATAAACCGAGCCGTCCTTGAGATAAGCCTCATAAAAGCCGTTTTTAAATGAAACCGTCTCGCACTTTACTCCGAACTTCATGACGCAGTTATTATCCTCTAAGTAAAACCTGAAAGAATCAATGACCGTGGCGGCTCTGTAAGTAGCCGGATAAAAAAGTCCGTCATCACAAACGGTCTCTATTCCGAGAACGTTCTCAAAAAAATTAACTGCATCGGAATATCCGAATGCCGAAAGGCATCTTTCCAGTCTTTCAGTACAATCCGTGTTGTACTTGTCAGCTGAAACATTACGGTTGGTGAGGTTGCACCTTCCGCTGCCGGTCATTGCGAGCTTTTTACCGCATCTGTCGTTACCGTCGATGATGAGGATATTGGCTTTGCCGGAAGTTATATTTGTAAGCATTGAGGCGGCAAAAAGTCCTGAAGCACCGCCGCCCAAAATGATACAGTCGTAAACAACGCTGCTCATGAAGCACCTCCGCTACGGCAAGCCTTAAGGGTCCTGGCAAGCTTCGTTTCATTAAATGGAATTCCGCCGAATTCAGCAACTATCGCTTCTTTCGCGCTTTCAAGGTCTTGGGCCGTGCCGTCTTTAAGCTCAAGCTCGAGCTCGCAGATGATGTCGCAGGTCTTCCCTTCAGGATCCTTTATCGCGCCATAGTCAACGCAGGCTTCCATTATGCTTCCTTCATACCTGAAATCGTAATAAGTCCGGTCAAATGTATTGGAACACAAGACAACCAGATCATCAGACTTTATGCCTTTAAGGATATCATCAAGAAGGCTTAGGCTGTCTCCTTCGGCATTCTGCTTGAATGCCTCAATATCAAGCACGCCGTCTGTACTCTTAAGATTCCATTCAAAGTGATTGTGTACGCCTTCTTTGACCTCACCCCTGTATTTGGTTGTAAATTCAAAGAAGTCGGTATCGGCTGCTTTATAATGCCTCTTTCTAAAGCTGACGCCTCTCGAAGCAAGAATACCGTCAGAAGTATCCAGATAAAAGTTTTCGAGCGTAACGGGACGGTTATCCGGGTTTTGGCAACGGCTTTTGAACCAATCGGTTGAAACTGCCGAAAACAGACACTTCTCGTCCTTAAATGCCAGTTTGACCTCGGTCTCCATAAAAGGCTCCTTAACTGATCGTGTGAACGCCGCTTGCCGATACAACGCAGAGCTTGTTGCCTGCAAGGAAATTCAGCCTGATGACGTCTTCATCGACAGCGAAGTCGTTAAGCAACGTGCCGGAGGAATCGTAAACGAAGATGCGCCTGTCAACACTAATCGCATAAAGCTTTCCCGAATAAGCAACGGCGTTGATCTTTGAACCGACGTCAGAATTGTATATGACATTCTCCGAGCCGTTCAGGATCGCAAGCTTGTTAAGCTGACTTACGCCTTCGGAATAAGTGATGAAAAGCTTTCCGTCAACGAGCTTAATATATCCGATTGCCGAGAAATCATAATTGTCCTGAACAAGCTTTCCTTCCTTTACTTCATACATCGAGTTTCCGGTAAAGCAGTAAAGGTGCTCTCCGCTGTAGAACATCGACATGAACATAACGTTGCCGTCGACGTTGTACATTGCGCTGTCAGCCATTTCAAGGCTTCCGCTGGTGCTCTTGCTTATGGAGAAGACTCTGACATAAGGAACTATGACAGCACCGCTGGTGTTTACCGTCGAGACTGCGAGTTTCTCGGAATCTCCGTCAAAGCAGCAGCAGACAGGGAATCCTGAATTGTAGGAAGACCACTGGTACTGTCCCTTACCCTGTTCATCGTAAAGGATCACGTCGCCGTTGGATTCGTCACTTCCTGTGATAAGTGCAACATAACCCTTTTTGGATATCGCAAGTGACTTTATCTGATTCTTTGTAGGAGTCGTGTAAAGCGGCTTGTCACGCGTCATCAGCGTAAACGAATAGCCATTGAGATCGAATACAGCAACGTAGTCACCGTAGATATAACACTGAGGATTTGTGTATGAGACCGCGACGTTGTAGATCTCGGTTCCGGAAAGCGTGAGATATGCAATACGCTCATTTGTTACCTTCACGACACCCTCGCCGTAAGGATAGAGCTTCTGCGCTTCGGAATACTCGCAGCTAAAACCTCCCTGAGCGGCCAGCTTGATCTGCGTATCAGCACCCTCCATCGAATTTATCTTCCTGGATACGATAAAGATAAGAACGATACTTAATATGAGCAGTACCGTGAATACCGTAACCGCTATCGTTAACCCTCTGAACGGATTGCTGCTCTTCGCTTTCTTTTTATTCGTTGCTTTGTTCGTCGTCATTATGCTTTTGCCTTATTCACTCTTTTTAGGAATATCATATGTTCCGTTAATGCTGTTGGTGATCGCTTTCGTAAGCAGATCATAAGCGGACCAGATACCGTATTCATAGGTATTTTCTCCGCCGTCATTGTACAGTTCCCTGCCAAAGACATAGAACTTTGTATAAACGCCGTTACAATAGACATAGTAAGTAACGTCATTACGCTTGTAAAAATCATAGACTACAGACGAATGATTCCTGTTAAAGACCGTAATCGTGGTATCAGGAACGGCATTAGAAGAAAACGGCGAGAGCTCCTCGACTCCTGCTATGTTGATACAGAATATCGATTCGAACAGCATTGCCGCATAAGAACGGCCCTGGCTGTTAAACACCTTCGCATTACGCCCGTCAAGCTCAACAGTGGAATCGTTGTCCGAGATCGAATCATTTTTAGCCACATCCAGCTTCATAACGAACTTCCTGCCCTTTCCTGAGCACTCGATCGAAAGAACGTTATCACATGTATCATAGAACACATAACTGCTGATAAGCACAAGAACAGGTGAATCGATCGTTTCAAGTTTATCGGAAGACACTTTGAAGATCTTTCCTTCACCGTTGATCCTGCCGTAATGATATCCTTTAACGGCCGAAGACAAATTTATCGTATAAGTCTTTCCGCTCTTCATGGTCAAAACGATACTGTAAACAGGATCAGAAAGCCCGTATTTAGTAATGTTAGCCTGATCAGCGTCTTCATATTCTTCCGCTTCAAGTCTGCAGAGCTTCTCGATCAGGCGGTCGAAATAAGGGCTAGACTCAATAGTAAAAGGCTTAGTGAACTTGAACGCCGCTTCTCCGGTCTGTTCATCATAGATGCATGAAGCGGTAAGATCGACAGCATCGGCCTTCCTTACAAACCTGACGGTATCAAGCTCTGAGACATCCAGATTCATAACGCTTGAATCAATAAAATCATTTGAGACCTTGGAAGCATAATCGTACTTGGTCGAAGTAATGTAATAAACCGACGAAGAACCGCTGATACATATATAACAGCAGCTTTTGTCAGGAGACAGGTTTCCGATCAGGATCGAGCTGGAAGTACCGTCTTTTTTGTTTATCGTTACCTTAAAAGAAGGATCGTCAAGTCCGTATTCAGCAAGATTCGCTTTATCAGCGATATGAGTGCATCCGACAAAAGACGTCAAAGAATTCAAAAACCCTTCCATTGCAGACTGGGAATAATCATCCGGTCCCTTGTCGCTTCCCGAGTAAGCATATACATAAGAGCCGCTGTTTGTAGAATTCTTGTCTACCTTTACATTAACTCCGCCCTCTTTATGAAGGACTTCAACAGAAGCCACATCCACAGGATTTACATAGAGCAGATCTACTGAACTGTTTGTAGAAGTTTCATGTGTAGAACTGGTCCTGTCAATTGCAAAGAACACCACGACTCCTATTGCAAGGAGAATCATGACGACCAGAGGAATCAAAAGGTTCTTTGCAGTCTTCATATTACAGGTTTTTCCTCTTGTTATAGACGATAACTGCCATGGAGCTGAGCGCGATAGGAAGAACTATCATAAAGACGACCATGATCGCAGTAGCCGCGGATGCGGTGGCTTCATTGTCGTTCAGCCTGTAGTTTTCAATCTTCTTAACAGGAATGTTGACATTATAAGCATCGGAAGCAGGAAGCATGTTTCTTACGCAGGCCCTTATAAAATCAGCATTCTTATCAGTGATCGTATATTCCGAGAAATATGCATCGGAAGTAAAGTTAACAGTTCCGAAAACAAAGAGCTGTCCTTTATCACCGTTCGCATAACAGGAGTGCATTGCTGCATTCAGAACAGCAGGATTTGAATCGATCTGCTTGGCTTCATTATTCTCGCCTGCAACGCTCTTTGTTGCCGAAGCACTTGAAAGTAGCACGGGTGAGGTAATAACGTCTGCTCTCTGATTTACAGAATATGTTATAGGCCTCGACAGAGTGATGTTTAATCTCTTTTCGGAGATCAGACCGGCAAATACAGGACCGATATCAGCAAGAGAATTATTGATGTGTCCGTTAAGCTGATAATTAGGATCGTTCTCTGAGATCATGCAATGCTCGATGTTGATGTTCATATCGTTTAAAAGCCGGTTAAGATTCGTAAATGGCTCATTGACGTTCTCGCTCGAATATTCGACAGACACGATCACGTTTCCGCCTCTTGCGATGTAGTTCTTCAATTCGAGATATGCAGTTTCAGTAATATCCGTATCGGGACCGTTCAGTATGATAAGGCTGCAGTCATCGGGGATCTTGAAGTCTGAAACGACAGCCAGTTCCGCAGTCTCAACACCCAAAGAAGCGAGCATCCTCTTAAGCTGTTCGCATCCGTCCTCTTTAAGTCCCGTCAGAACGTAAGCTTTTGACGTGTAGCCTTTCATGAGAGTAATCATGGAATTGGTAAATGTATATTCGGTGTTGTTTCCGGTCGCCAGATACGCATTGTACTGTTCAAGATAATCGGTATCGATCGTATAGCAGTTAATAGGATCGATTATATCCAGCTTTCCGTTATAGTAGACGGCATACTGGCCTTTCAGATTAGAAAGTCCGTAAGCACCCGCGGGATCAAGTTCCGAAATGATACCGGGATGAGCCTGAAGATCCTGATATTCGACGGTGATCTTTCCCTTTGACTTTTTAGCGTAGTCATCAAGAAGCGGAGCAATATACTGGTATTTCGTATTAACAACTGATTCCGGTCTTTCAAACAAGCCGACAATACGGAATCTCGTGCCTTCAGGAAGACTGTCGATAAACTTCTGTGACTCAGCTGAGATCGAGCTGCTCTTATCCAATGTGAAATCGAATGTGAGAGCCTTTCCAAGGAGGTTGTCAAAAAGGATGTTGACCAGAAGGACAATAACGCCAAGGATCACCACAGAACCAACGGCATAAAGTTTATACTGTTTTGCTCTTTCATTTACGGTCTTTTTACCGGAATGCTTATTAGACAAGCTGTTCATTTTATTACTCATTGCGTTATCCCCCCCCCTTACTTCTGACTCCAGCGCTTCTTCTCGAGGATCCTGAAAGACAGATACAGGAAAAAGATCGCGAAGGAAACACAATAGATCAAAGCTGATGCGGAGAAGATACCGTTGCGGAATTCATAAGTCTTTTCGAACGGATCGAACCAGCTGATGGCATTCGCTACAGCGGTTTTTGCATTGCTACGCGCCGTAGCATTGATCCCCATGTAAGACATGATCGTGCTTACAGAGAATCCAATATACTCGCCGATAACCGAAAACAGATTGTTCAGAAGGATGATCAGGAAAGCCACGATGGCAGAAATAATCTGATTATCGCTTATTACTGACGCAAAAATACCGATCGAAATAAACAATGCCGCCATAAAGAAAAAGACCAGAACTGATCCCCAGGCTCCGATGCCTACCCTGCCGCCGCAGGCGGATACAACGATCATATGTATAAAGACATTGATGAACATTACAAAGCAAAGAGCCATGGCGGAAAAGAACTTACCGACAACGACAGAGAAAAGGTCGATGGGAGAAGTGTAATAAAGCACTTCCGTTCCCCTCTTTCTGTCTTCGGCGAAAGAACCCATCGTTATGATTGGGACGATGATTATGAATAACGAACGGAGAGAGTTGATCTCATCGCTTATGCTTACAGTACCTTCTGAAAACAAAGTGTAAAAGTTAAATCCGGAAATAAAGGTGAAGATGGCTAATGCAACATAACCTACCGGTGTCCTGAAATACGACAGGAATTCTCTTTTAAAGATAGCAAACATATTATTCTCCTTTTCCTGTTGTAATGCTCAGGAAGATTTCCTCAAGCGTAGGATCGAGTGAACGGAATTCAAGGATCGGCCATCCCGCCTTAGCCATCATGAAGAAAATGGCTGTCCTGATCTCATCACCAGCCTGCTTCGAAGTCGTGATCTCAACTTCGCCGAAAGATCCGGAGTTTCTGATATTGACGTCTGTGATCCCGGGGATCATCTTCAGTCTGGCTGCAACATCCTTTGCAGGTCCTTTGAACGACATCAGCAGATTGGTAACGTTTGAAAGCCTCTGTGAAAGATCCTTAACGGTATCTACTGCGGCGATCTTGCCGTGGTGGATGATGACGACCCTGTCTGCGATCTCCTGGATCTCAGAAAGGATATGGGAGCTGACAATGATCGAATGATTCTTGGAAAGGTCCTTGATAAGCTTCCTGATGCCGATTATCTGATTAGGGTCCAGACCGACCGTAGGCTCGTCAAGGATAAGTATCGGAGGATCGCCGACAAGAGCCTGTGCAATACCGACTCTCTGCTTATAGCCCTTGGAAAGGTTGCCGATAAGCCTTCCGGTGACTGCATCGATGCCTACGAGTGAAGTTATCGTGGCGATGTGCTCTTTTCTCTCTTTCTTGGGCACGCCCTTAAGCTCGCACATAAACGTCAGATACTCGTTGACGGTCATGTCAAGATAGAGCGGCGGCTGTTCAGGAAGATATCCTATGTCCTTCTTTGCAAGATCGGGCTGCTCCAAAATGTCATGGCCGTTGATCTTGACCGTACCTGACGTAGAAGAAAGGTAACCCGTAATAATGTTCATTGTCGTGGACTTGCCGGCACCGTTCGGGCCTAAGAATCCGAGGACCTCATTGTCTTTTACGGTAAAAGAAATACCCTTTAAAGCCTTCTTGTCTCCATAATGCTTAACAAGATTCTTGATCTCAATCATGGCAGACCTCCGTTTTATTTGCTAATTTATTATTTTATAACAAAGCAGACAAAACAAAAAGGCAAAATATCAAAAATCAGGGACAACATTGCTCAGCCGAGCTTCACCACGGCCGCAAAGACCTTTGTATCAGCGCCTTTATAGCCGTAAACGGCAATCTTTCCGTCGTTTTCGGAAATGTACAGCTCGACTTTTTCTCCCTGCTTGACCTCGTTATTGTAGTTGATAGAGATCTCCTTTACCGAAGTAACGTCGTAGCCTGACTTAAAAAGTGCATCATAAGCCCATGCGGTATATCTTGAATTGTTTACGTGTCTGTTCCTGTCAAGCTCGGTATAATCCGCGTACTTGATTATCACAGGCTCATCAGAAGGTCCTGCGATTTCGCTCTTGTCAGGGAAATCGATCTTGGGACAGTTCATCCCGAACACCTTCTCTTCAGACTGAATGAAAGCAGGCGGCAGTTCGGGCCTTTTTGCGGCGATTACAGGCCTGTGGGTGTTCCAGTCAGCCAGTATCCAGGTTGAAGTGGCCTTGCCTATACGGGTGCCTTGGGAATCATATACCTCGAATTCCCTGCCGTAATACAGCTTCTCAAGGCCTGTCGCCCAGGTCCTGATCTTAAAGGTCTCGTGCCACTTGGGGAGCCTTTCTATCTCGATGTGCATCCTGAGGATTATCCAGCACATATTGTTTTCCTTGAGGAAATCGGTGCCGTAGCCAAGCGAATATGAGCTCTGCTCAGCAGCTTCCTGCATGTCGCCTATAAGAACGGATGTATAGAGACTGTCCCCTATTCCGCATTCGGTCGCCTTGCAATAGACCTCTATCTCGTTATACGGAGAATAATCCTGCATTATCAGTCCTCAGCCTCTTTTTCGGGCTCTTTATTGACGGGAGCCTTATAGAATGCGGTATTCCTTGGGTTATACCTTCTGAAGACCTTGTACATCTCAGGCTTGAACTCAAGGATAAGCATGCAGATATAGTTCTCTTCCTTGTATGTCAGATACCAGTAGTCTTCGGTTATCGGATAATCCTTCTTTGCGGTAACCGCAAGCTTGATGTCAGCCTTCTCAAGGTCTGACTTGTAGCGGTCATCAGTAACAGGTCCGATGTAGATACAGTCCTTTATCGAAAAATCCATGAGATCCACGCGGCTTGACTGCCCGAGGATCTTTGCAACGTTAACGTTGTCGTTGGAGATCTCGACGTCATATTCGGCATAAGAACGTTTGAAAAAAGTGACAAAGATAAATGCCAGCGTAACAGAAAGCGTCAGAGTGATCGAAAGCACGGCAAAACCGAACATTGCAACACCGAAGATGTTGACAGCGACGATTACCGCAAGAAGCGCAAATATGGCGAAAAAGCGCGCGGCAACGTTCTTTCCGCTCTCACGCACTACGTGTGATTCAATAAAGCTGTCTTCGATCATAATCGGTCACCTTCTGAGAAAATACTTTACTATCATAACACAAGGAATCTGTAATTGAACAAAAAGGCTGCCTCAAACGAGACAGCCTTTAAATCCCCGGTTAAACCCGTTATCAGTACATCGGCTGCTGAGGCATTGCAGGAGCTTCCTTCTCAGGGATATCCGTAACAACAGCTTCTGTGGTAAGGAGCGTTGAGGATACGGATGCTGCATTCTGGAGTGCGGAACGTGTAACCTTTGCAGGATCGACGATACCGGCCTCGAACATGTCTGTGTACTTGTCATTGAGAGCATCGTAGCCGTTGCCAGCAGGAGAATTCTTGACCTTCTCGCAAATTACGCTGCCGTCGAGGCCTGCGTTGTCAGAGATCTGGCGGATCGGTTCTTCAAGAGCCCTGAGAACGATCTTAACGCCTGTTCTGACGTCGCCGTCTGTTTCGCCGAGGAGCTTTTCAACAGCAGGGATAGCGTTGATGAAAGCCGTACCGCCGCCTGCGACGATACCCTCTTCAACAGCAGCCTTTGTTGCAGCGAGAGCGTCCTCGATACGGAGCTTCTTCTCTTTCATCTCTGTCTCGGTAGCTGCGCCGACCTTGATGACTGCTACGCCGCCGGAAAGCTTTGCAAGTCTCTCCTGGAGCTTTTCCTTGTCATAATCAGACTTTGTCTCTTCGAGCTGAGATCTGATCTGGTTGACACGTGCCTTGACTGCGCCCTGCTCGCCTTCACCGTCAACGATGATGGTGCTGTCCTTGTTTACCTTGACCTGGTGAGCCTTACCGAGCTGCTCAAGAGTTGTATCCTTGAGCTCTAAGCCGAGATCTGATGTGATGACCTGGCCGCCTGTGAGGATAGCGATATCCTCGAGCATAGCCTTTCTTCTGTCACCGAAGCCCGGAGCCTTAACGCCTACGCATGTGAAGATTCCTCTGAGCTTGTTTACGATGAGTGTTGCAAGAGCATCACCCTCGATGTCGTCAGCGATGATCACGAGCTGCTTGCCGGACTGTGCAAGAGGCTCAATAACAGGAAGCAGATCCTGGATGTTGTTGATCTTTTTATCTGTGATAAGGATGTAAGGCTCGTCGAAAACGGTCTCCATCTTATCCGTATCTGTTGCCATGTAAGGAGAGATATAACCTCTGTCGAACTGCATACCCTCAACAACGTTGAGTTCTGTAAGCATCGACTTGCTCTCTTCAACTGTGATAACGCCGTCAGCAGTAACCTTTTCCATAGCCTCTGCGATCATCTTACCGACTTCCTCGTCACCGCAGGAGATTGCAGCAACTCTTGCGATGTCCTTGGAACCGTCGACCTTCTTGGCAGAACCTAAGATCTCCTTAACAGCGGTATCAACAGCCTGTGAGATACCCTTACGGAGAATGATCGGGTTAGCGCCTGCAGCAACGTTCTTCAGGCCTTCACGGATGATAGCCTGTGCAAGCAGAGTAGCTGTTGTTGTACCGTCACCAGCAACGTCGTTTGTCTTGGAAGCAACTTCCTTAACGAGCTGTGCGCCTGCGTTCTCATAACGGTCCTCAAGCTCGATCTCCTTAGCGATCGTAACGCCGTCATTTGTGATGAGCGGAGCGCCGTACTTCTTGTCGAGAACTACGTTTCTGCCTTTAGGTCCAAGAGTGACCTTAACTGTATTTGCAACCTTGTTAACGCCTGCTTCGAGTGCCTTTCTGGCATCCTCAGCATACTTGATGTCTTTAGCCATAGGAAAAATCCTCCTCTTATTCTATTAATCTTCTACGATTGCAGCGATGTCATCCTGACGGACGATAATATATTCCTCGCCATCGAGCTTAACGTTTGTACCGGCATAATCACGGATGATGACCTTCTGTCCGACCTGGACTTCCATCTTGATCTCGTTTCCGTCAACTACTCCACCCGGGCCAACTGCAATGATCTCAGCGATCTGAGGCTTCTGCTGAGCACCTGAAGAAAGGATGATGCCGCTCTTCGTTGTCTCTTCAGCCTGAAGTTTCTTAACTACCACCTTATCTGCCAGGGGTTTAATTGTCATATTAAAGACCTCCAATACAATGATTTATGGTTTAGCACTCATAAAGCACGAGTGCTAAACCACAACTAAATATAATTCTCAAAATCTAAGATGTCAATACGAATATCAAAAAAAGTCAAAAACGGTCCTGTCAGTCTTTCAGGCCCTCAGGATTCATCGTCTGCCACTTCCAGCAGGATGCGCACATATCGTCAATTCCGTACTTTGCCTTGAATCCGAGTTCCTTCTCGGCCTTCTCGGTCGAAGCATAGCAGACTGCGATGTCGCCGGCTCTTCTCGCACCGAAAACATGGTTGATCGGATGACCGCATGCCTTCTCAAAAGCGGCAACGGCTTCCTTAACGGATGTGCCCTTTCCGGTTCCGAGGTTGAATACGCTGACGGGATCATCTGTCTTTCCGAGGAACGCGATCGCTTTAACATGGCCTTCAGCAAGATCGCAGACATGGATGTAGTCACGCAGGCACGTTCCGTCCGGTGTGTCGTAATCATCGCCGAAAACGGTGAGGCACTCGAGCGTTCCGCCCGCAACCTTTGATATATAAGGGAACAGATTATTGGGTATACCTCTCGGATCTTCACCGATCAGTCCGCTCTCATGAGCTCCGACGGGATTGAAGTATCTGAGAAGGCAGATCTTCATATCGGGATGAGCGACAGCATAGTCGCGGAGGATCTGCTCGATCATCCACTTTGTCCAGCCGTAAGGATTCGTGCACATGCCAAGAGGGCTCTGCTCGGTGAACGGAACATCCTCGCTCATGCCGTATACCGTTGCGGAAGAGCTGAAAACGAGTTTCGTAACGCCATGCTTTTCCATTGCCCTGAGGACGGCGATCATGCTGCCTATGTTATTGGAATAATACTCAAGCGGGATCTTTACGGATTCGCCGACGGCTTTAAGTCCTGCAAAATGAATAACGCTGTCAATATCGTTTTCATCAAAGACCTTGTTAAGAGCAGCTTCATCACAGCAATCAACGTTATAGAACTTGAAACGCTTACCGGTGATCTGCTCAAGACGGTTCTGGACCTCCATCTTACTGTTTGAAAGATTGTCTGCGATAACGACGTCGTAACCGTTTTCAAAGAGCGAAATGACGGTATGTGAACCAATATAACCATTTCCGCCGGTAACAAGGATTGTTGGCATGGATATTCTCCTTTAGAAATTGATAAGAATATTTAATCACTTTTGTCTGAGAAAATCTCCATACTGCTTTTAATACCTCATTTTTTCACCAAATTAACATATTAAAAGAACTCACTTAGGTTAAAATAACTTCAATAACATTTTGGAGAAATAATTATTCCATGGACAAACTGATCTACATTGCTGACGACGATGACAATATAAGAAATCTTTTGAAGTCATTTCTCGAAAGAGAAAACTTCAGATGCATTGGCTACCCGAACGGTGATGCGCTTTTTGAAGCGTTTTCCGATTCACCGTGCGACCTGGTGATCCTGGACGTCATGATGCCCGGACACGACGGTTTCTACATCCTTAAAGAGATCAGAAAGACCTCTAACGTGCCTATAATCATGCTCACGGCAAAAGACAGCGATGCAGACTATATCCAGGGCTTGGATCTCGGAAGCGACGATTACTTCACAAAGCCCTTCTCCCCGGTCAAGCTTGTATCCAAAGTCAAATCCGTTCTTAAGAGACAGGAAGAGATCACAGGCAAGAATTCCGTCAAGGAAACCGACGACGGCATGATCTCATTCGCAGACATAGTCATCAACAGAAAGACGAAGGAAGCTACGCTCGCAGGCGAGCCCTTCCCTCTTACACCTAACGAATATGCTCTTCTCACCTATCTCATTTCAAACAGGGACAGGGCCATATCAAGGACCGAGCTCTTAGATAAGATCTGGGGCTATGAAACACAGGTCGAGACAAGAGTCGCAGACGATACGGTCAAGAGACTGAGAAAAAAGATCTCCCATTCAGGCGCAAAGATATCTACAATATGGGGATACGGCTTCCGCCTCGTATTGAGGACCGCCGAAGATTCCGCTGAAGGAGAAGATTCGGAAGACTAAATGACCGAAGTCAGCAGCAACGAGAAAAAGACTAACCAGATCCGCAGCAAATCCGCTATCCGGGTCCCTATTGCTCTGCATTTCTATGCTCTTGAGATCGTTGCGATCCTCCTCGTCATCTTCATCATCAACTTCTACGTCCAGTCGATCGTCAAGAACTACATCGCGCAGGAATGTAAGGCCAGGATCGAAACGGCCGTCAGTTCTACCCAGAACTTCACGATAGCGTTCAGGACCGAGATCGACAAATACCCCGAGAAAAATGAAGAAGTCATCAAGGAATTCCTTCTGAAATCCATCCGCACTGCCGACCTTTCAAACCAGGCGAGCATCGCGCTCTATACTTACGACGCCAAGACAAACCACTGTCTTCTTATGTGGCCGACATCCGAATACAACGTCAATTACGCAAACAGCGCTTCAGCCGTCGTCTCCCAGGTAGTTGAAGAACACGGATACAGCAACCTCAGGGACACTCAGACTACTACGATAAACGGCAACCTCATCTACTACAGATCCGTCGGTTTCCAGTACAACTCTCCCGAAAACAAAGTCATGGATCTGGACGGCTACTATCTCCTCGTATACGTCAATTCAGGCTCTTACTATTCCTTCATGGCCCAGATCACTCTGGCCCTCGTTCAGGCCGCTCTTTTGGCAATAATCATTGCAGGCGTCTTAAGCTTCATCCTTTCATATCCTCTCATCTCTTCGACAAGAAGGCTTTCACGCTTCGCAAGCCGCGTTGCAAAAGGAGACTTCGATCCGATCAAGGGTAAGATCAGGAGTAAGGAGCTTTCAGAACTCGGCGATACGATGAACCGAATGGCCTATAAGCTCGAAGAAGCGGACGTTGAACAAAAGACCTTCTTCCAAAACGCTTCACACGAGCTGCGTACTCCTCTGATGTCAATCCAGGGTTATGCCGAAGGCCTTAAGTTCGGCGTATTCGAAGACAAGGAATCAAAAGACAACGCTATCGATGTCATCATCGCTGAAACGGAAAGACTTTCAGGACTCGTTGAAAACCTCCTCTCAATCTCCAAAATGGACATGAGCAAGAGCGGTAACTACGAGGTCAAGAAGCAGAACATCAACGTCAAGGTTCTCTGCGAAACGATAATCGACAGAGTCAGAGGAAACTTCATCCACGCTGACAAGGCGATAATCAACAGGATCACCGCTGAGAGCCTCTATATCTATGCTAACGAAAACGACATGATCAGATGTCTTGAAAACATCTTCTCCAACTGCCTGCGTTACTGCAGGAGCGCCGTAACTTTCGACTGCAGGGCTGACCGCTACCGCAAAAGAGTTACCTTTACGATCTCAGATGACGGTCCCGGTATTTCAAAGGAAGTATTGGATCACCTTTTCGAACGTTTCACCAAAGGTTCCGACGGTAAGCACGGAATCGGTCTCGCCCTCGCAAAAGCAATCGCGAACGAGCACGGAGGCGACATCAACGCATTTAACAAGGTAGATGGCGGCGCCTGCTTTGAGATAACAATTCCTCTGGTCAAGAGAAGGGATCAGCTTACAAAACTCAATAACCTGAGAAATCTCGGTAATTAATTTCGCATAACCTCTCCCCTTGTGATAAAATCTTGCGGTAATTATCTAAACCAAAGGCTATTCACATGAAGACTCACGATTTTTACTATGACCTTCCCGAGCGTCTCATTGCGCAGACACCGATAAAGGATCGTACAGCTTCCAGGATGCTGGTGCTCGACAAGAACACCGGTAAGACCATGGATAAGCATTTTTACGATCTTCCATGTTTCCTGAAAAAAGGAGACGTTCTTGTCATAAACAATACGAGAGTCATTCCCGCAAGGCTTTTAGGCGTAAGGAGCGACACAAAGAGTCCCGTCGAGCTCCTTCTTCTCAAGCGTATAGATAACAACCACTGGGAGACACTGGCAAGACCCGGCAAGAAGGTTGTTCCCGGACGCAGGTTTACATTCATCGAGAACGAACTCGAAGCTGAGTGCGAGCAGGTCTTAGAGAGCGGCAACCGCATTATAAGATTTGATTTTAACGGCATCTGGGAAGAAGTCCTGGACAGAGCAGGTCAGGTTCCCCTTCCGCCCTATATCCACGAAAAGCTTGACGATCCGGAAAGATACCAGACCGTATATTCAAAAGATCCGGGTTCTGCAGCCGCTCCTACCGCAGGTCTCCACTTCACCAATGAACTTCTGGATAAGATCAGAGGCATGGGAGTTGAGGTCGCTGAACTTACGCTTCATGTCGGCCTTGGCACGTTCAGACCGGTAAAGGCTGATGACATCAAGGATCACGAGATGCATTCTGAATGGTACGACTTCCCGAAGGAAGCTTCTGACATCATCAGGAAAGCAAGAGCAGAAGGAAGACGCATCATATCAGTCGGAACCACTTCCACGAGGACACTTGAAGCGGTCGCTTCAAAAGATCCCGAAATGATGCCTCAATCCGGCTACACGAACATATTCATCTACCCCGGCTATGAATTCAAATGCGTGAATTCACTCATCACGAATTTCCATCTGCCGGAATCAACGCTCATAATGCTCGTTTCCGCTTTAGCAGGAAGAGAGCACGTTCTTGAAGCATATAAGCACGCCGTTGAAGAAGAATACAGATTCTTCTCCTTCGGAGACGCAATGTTCATCACGGATCTGGAGGATAAAGATGCCTGAATTCCCGGTTTGGTACGAGCACATCCACACATGCAAGCAGACCGGAGCAAGGGCCGGCAAGGTCCACACGCCTCACGGCACTTTCATGACGCCCGCATTC
Source organism: Saccharofermentans sp. (assembly GCA_024695505.1). Taxonomy (GTDB): domain Bacteria; phylum Bacillota; class Clostridia; order Saccharofermentanales; family Saccharofermentanaceae; genus Saccharofermentans. The sequence continues at coordinate 24,651 of JAILIB010000182.1, read as the reverse complement.
ATGCCCGTCGGCACATGTGCTTCCGTAAAGGGCATGTCACCTGAAGAAGTCTCTGAAATGGGCGCCGGCATCATCCTTTCCAACACCTACCACCTTTGGCTCAGACCGGGAAGCGATATCGTTGCCGAAGCAGGCGGACTTCACAAGTTCATGAACTGGAAAGGCGCAGTCCTCACAGACAGCGGCGGATTCCAGGTCTTCTCTCTTGCAAAGCCCAAGGACATTAAGGAAGAAGGCGTTAAATTCCAGTCCCACATAGACGGAAGAAAACTTTTCCTTACTCCCGAGATATCAATGCAGGTCCAGAACGATCTGGGTTCAGACATCATCATGGCATTCGATGAGTGCTGCCCCTACCCTTGCGATCACGCATATGCGCAAAGGTCATTGGAGCGTACGACAAGATGGCTCGACCGCTGCATTGAAGCGCACAAAAAGCCTGACGAACAGGCTCTATTCGGTATCATCCAGGGCTCCATGTATGAAGACTTGAGAAAGATAAGCGCAGAACAGATCACGTCACGCAATCTCCCGGGCTATGCCATCGGCGGCATTTCCGTCGGCGAACCAAAGGATCTGTTCCTCAAGATGATCGACTGCACGGTTCCCCTTATGCCTGAGGACAAGCCCAGATACCTTATGGGCGTTGGTACTCCCGATTACCTGATCGAAGGCTCATGCAGAGGCGTTGACATGTTCGACTGTGTCCTTCCTACGAGAATGGGACGTCACGGAACGATACTCACCGACCACGGAAGAAAGATCATTAGAGACAAGAAATACGCAAGAGACTTCGGTCCGATGGATCCTGAATGCGACTGTTATGCTTGCAGGAACTATTCTGCAGCTTATGTAAGACACCTTATCAAGGCAAATGAGATGTTTGGACTAAGGCTCTGCACCTATCACAACATCCACTATCTGTTAAAACTGATGGAGCGTGTCAGAGAAGCCATCTTAAACGACAGTCTCGGCGATTTCAGAGACGAATACTATAAGACTATTTCACAAGAAGCGTAACCGCTGAAAGGTTTCCGCATTTGAGCTGATTGACGTCGGAGATACGTCTGACCATCAGGTTCATCCATTCTGAACAAGAATCCGTAACGAGAGCATCCGCAAGGATGCCTTCATCAGTTAGGCATGAAAAGAACTTGTCAGTCGCAACGACCAGCCTGTCTCCGTCATTAAGTCCGAATATGCCGTTCGGCAGCATCCTCAGGTCGCCGTTGATAACAAGTTTTGCGGAAACGCCGCCCCTTCTGAAGCATGCGATGCTCTTTCCTTCTATCCTGAGAACAAGATATTCCGCATTACCCGGAAGGCGCTCATTCAGCACCGAACACATACGGTTAAAGTCAAGATCGGGACTGACTTCCGCGAGGAGTCCCGAAAACATTTCGGGAGTAACCACAGTTTTGTCGCGGTGGACGCTTCCGTAGAAGACAGCGACCGTAACCGAAGGAACGACAGTCAGATAGACCTCATCCTTATATGATTCGCTTTCTCCCCTGTGCTTGAAAGTATAGTACTCGATCATATAATGCTCCTATCCATCTTTATCACAACGGCCGAGAAATTGTCCTGCTTGGGCAGCTTCTTGTTCTTTACGGCACTCTTCAAAAGCCTCGCCAGGTGCTGTGCGCTGTAATCCGGCAGGAGCAAAGACTTCATCTTATTTAAAGACACGGCATCGGTAACGCCGTCTGTACTTACGATTATAATGTCGTCCTCATAGAGCTGTATCGGCTTTGAAGTATGCATGACATTGGTCTCGGTGTTTCCGACGAAATCGATCAGAGCCTTTGCCCTTGAATTCCTGTACGCTTCAGTTGTATCCATACCGCCCTCGGCAAGCTTTCTGATAAGGAGCGAAATGTAATTCTGCTTGTGATTGAGGAGCGTTACCCTGCCTTTCCTCAAAAGGATTATGTTACTGTCACCGACGCTGTAGAAATTCATCATGTTCTTCATGATGTGTGTCATTACAAGAGTCGCGCCTGCGCCAAGGTGATACTGTTCGTAGACCTCAGACGAGATCTTCCTTATCTCTTCAGATACTGCTTCAGGATCATCAAATTTCAAAGGATAAGATTCTTCCAAACGCTCAACAACATAACGGGAAACGACCTCGCCATACAAAAGTCCTCCCATTCCGTCCGAACAGGCCGCAATGACACCGTTTGAAAACGAGTCTTCCAGAGGCGAGATATAGAACGAATCCTCCTGGTTATCCCTCTTGCCGCGGCAATGGAAATAAGCAACGTCGCAGACCAGAAGATTATCCGTGTCAGATCCGGCGATCTTCTTTAAATGGAGAAGGCTCATAAGCGATGTAAGAGCTACATAGATAAACGAAAGGAAAGCCGCAACGAAAAGGCCTGCCGCTATCTGGATAAGCAGTATTATCTGATCCGGCAAAAGCGTAAAATCAGGCATTTCCGTCTCCTTTCAGCCTGTTAGGGCTTATTTCCCGGGCACAGAGAATCGACAAACTTTCTCATGAGTTCTATCTCTTCAAGCGCCCTGTCCGCTATTGCGCGGTTCCTGTCCTTCTTACCTGTCTTTCCCTTGAACCTTCCGGCGATCGGCGACATAATGCCGTGATTCGCGTTCATCGGCTGGAAATGCTTGATCGAAGGATCTGATACATAAAGAGCCATGGATCCGATCGCGGTATCGGCAGACGGTTCAAAAGGCACTTCGGTTCCAAGCGCCATGAGTCCTGCATAATATCCCGCGAGATATCCTGAAGCGGTCGATTCGATGTATCCCTCAACGCCCGTTATCTGTCCTGCGAAAAACACGTTGGGTCTTTCTCTCAGTGAATAATGGGAAGAAAGGCATTTGGGCGAATTGAGATACGAATTGCGGTGCATTACGCCGTATCTGACGTATTCTGCATTCTCAAGTCCGGGTATCATGCCGAAAACGCGCTTCTGCTCAGGCCATTTGAGTCTTGTCTGGAATCCGACAAGGTTATACATCGTACTCTCCCTGTCGTCCTGTCTTAACTGAAGGCATGCGTAAGGTTCCCTGCCTGTCTTGGGATCAACAAGTCCGACAGGCTTCAAAGGACCGTACCTCATGGTGTCCTCGCCTCTGGAAGCCATCGTCTCAATCGGCATGCAGCCCTCAAACACGATCTCCTTGTCGAAGTCTTTGACTTCGGCTCTTTCGGCAGTAACGAGTTCATTCCTGAAATTGATGTATTCTTCCTTCGTCATCGGGCAGTTGATATAGTCATCTCCGCCCTTGCCGTATCTTGAAGCCCTGAAGGCCTTTTTCATGTCGATCGAATCAGAAGACACGATAGGAGCAGCCGCGTCAAAGAAATGCATTCCGGTATCACCGGTCAGCCTTGAGATGTCCTCATAAAGAGGGCCGGACGTGAGAGGTCCTGTCGCGATGACGACTATCCCTTCATCGGGAACCTTCAGTATCTCGCCGTCAACGATCTCGATATTAGGATTGTTCCTGATCTTTGAGGTTATGTAAGACGAGAATTCGTGACGGTCAACAGCCAGCGCTCCGCCAGCGGGAACCTGCGCCTTGTCCGCAGCCTCCATTATCAGCGATCCGAGGCGCCTCAATTCCTCTTTCAGGAGTCCGATCGCATTCTCAGGCGAAGCGGCACGCAGGGAATTGCTGCAGACCAGCTCGGCAAAATCCTCACTATGGTGAGCAGGCGTCATCTTCATGGGCTTCATCTCGCAAAGCCTTACTTTTACGCCCATGGAAGCAAGGAGATTAGCGGCTTCGCAGCCTGCCAGTCCTGCTCCTACAACGGTTACGGCAGGAGCATCACTCGGCTTTTGCGTCATCGCCCTTTCCTCCGCCTTTTCCCTTTCTTGCATTTGTAGGACAATCCTTGTTCGCGCACTTCGGATAGACCTTCTTTCCGAAGTACTTGAGGACCATGTAAGATCCGCATTCCGGGCAGACCTTTCCTTCTATCGGGAGATTCCAGGAAATGAAACTGCATTCAGGATCAGAACCCTTCTTGTCGCAGGTATAGAAAACCTTGCCCTTATACTTCTTGGATCTGTGAGACAAAAGTCCTGATCCGCAGAGAGGGCACTTGCCTTTAGCTGCGACTTCGATGTTCTTAGTGTATTTGCACTCAGGGAAGTTCTCGCATGCGATGAACTTACCATATCTTCCTTCCTTAAAAAGGAGCTCACCTCCGCAAAGAGGACAGGTCTCGCCTGTTTTTTCAGGCTCAAAAGCAACCTTCTCGATCGAATCCTTGGCAGCCTTGACCTGGGAATCGAATTCAGGATAGAAATCCTCTAAGACCTTGTCCCACTCCTCAGCGCCTTCTTCAACCTTATCGAGTCTGTCTTCCATTCCGGCGGTAAACGAAACGTCTACTATCTCGGAGAAATTATCGTTAAGAAGGTTCGTTACGATCTTTCCCAGATCAGTGATAAGGAGCATCCTGCCGTTCTTCTCGATGTAATTCCTCTCAAGGATCGTCGTGATCGTAGGAGCGTATGTTGAAGGCCTTCCGATACCATTATCTTCCATCGCCTTGATGAGCGTAGCTTCAGTATAGTGCGGCGGCGGAGTCGTGAACTTCTGAGAAGCGTTGAAATCAAGGACTTCAAGCTTCATGCCGTCCTCAAGCTGAGGGATCTTAGCCTTGGAGTCTGATTCATCAGTCTTCTTAACGTCCTCAGCAACGTCTGCATAAAGGATGAGGAATCCCTTGAAGATAACGGTCTCGCCTGCTGCCCTGAAGATCCTTCCGTTGCAGGAAGCCTGTACCGTAACGGTATCGAGTTTTGCGGAAGCCATCTGAGTTGCAAGGAACCTGTCCCAGATAAGCGAATAGAGCTTGTACTGATCGTTCGTAAGAGATGACCTGATGCTCTCAGGATCCATGTCGAAATGCGTGGGCCTGATGGCTTCATGCGCATCCTGTGCGGAATTCTTGTTCTTGTATTCACGCTTGTAGCCTGAGCAGTATTCGTCACCGAATCTCTTCTTGATCAGGTCCTTGCATGCTGCGACGGCCTCGTCAGAGATCCTTACGGAGTCAGTTCTGATGTAGGAAACGAGAGCAGTCTGGCCTGCGCCTGAGATCTCAACGCCTTCATAGAGCTGCTGGGCTATGGACATCGTCTTCTTGGATGAGAAACCGAGCCTCTTTGAAGCTTCCTGCTGGAGCGTGGAAGTCGTGAACGGCGGATAGGGATTTCTCTCCTTCTTGCCCTTCTTGACGGAATCAACGACCAAAGGACCTGATCCGACATCCTTCAGAACGCTCTTTGCGTCAGCCTCGTTCTTGAGGTCATCCTTAACGGCCTTGCCGTTCTCCATGTATCCGTAGTAACCGAGAAGGAACTTGTCAGACTGCTTTCCGGGTGTTGCAAGAGCCTTGATGAGCCAGTATTCCTCAGGAATAAAACTGTCGATCTCAGCGTCACGGTCCATTACGATCTTGGTTGCGACAGACTGAACGCGTCCTGCCGAAAGACCCTTTCTGACCTTCTGCCAGAGGAGCGGGCTGAGTTCATAACCGACGAGTCTGTCTAAAACACGCCTTGCCTGCTGAGCATTGGCAAGATTCATGTCTATTGTCCTGGGGTTCTTGATAGCTTCCTGTACTGCGGACTTTGTGATCTCGTTAAAAGTAATCCTGCACTTTGAATCGGGATCGATCTTCAGGACCTTCGCAAGATGCCATGCAATAGCTTCACCCTCGCGGTCAGGGTCCGTTGCGAGGAATATCTCGTCGCATCCGGCAGAGAGCTCTTTGAGATCCCTTACGACCTTCTCCTTTCCCTTCATCGTGATGTAAAGAGGCTTGAAGCCGTTCTTAACATCAACACCGAGATTGTTTGAAGGCAGATCCCTGATATGTCCCAGAGACGCCGTGATCTGATAATCACTTCCCAAGTATCTGCTGATTGTCTTCGACTTAGCCGGAGACTCGACGATCACTAATTTTTTACCCATTTCGCACTTCCTATATAATAAATAAATATATTCATCATTATACAAAGCTATCGAAATGTCAACGCATATTTTCCGTTTTCGAGGACAACCCTTCCGGACATCTGAAGGCGTATCAAAAGGTCTGTTATCCTGTAAAAAGGGAGACAAAGAGAATTGCAGAGACTGTCTATGTCCAATGACTTTACGGTCAGTTCGTCCTCGATAAGCGCCTCCCATTCCTCATCTGATACGTCATCAGGGTTTTTGTCGGCTTTCAGCCTGATAATGTCCAGCTTCTCACGGTTTGATGCTTCAGGGACAGTCCTTTTACCGCCCGATTCTTCGGACTCCATCAGGTCAGGGTATTCAAGCCTTCTTCTCACAATGGCCTGTGACACTGAATCGATCACGTTGTCGGAAGAATAGAGCACGCAGCAGCCGTCTTCCAGAAGTTTCAGACCTCCTTCGGCATTCGCAAAATAGATATTATTCGGAAGGACGAATACTTCCTTTCCCTGTACGGCGGCAAAAGAAGCCGTATGAAGAGTTCCCGAATATGCTCCCGCCTCCATTACCAGGGTGCAGTCAGATAAACCTGCTATCAGCCTGTTCCTTGAAGGAAAGTACTGTCTCAAAGGCTGCTGGCCGGGCGGCATTTCTGAGATCACCAGGCCTTTACTCACTATCTGCTTATAAAGTTCGGCGTTTTCAGGTGGATATACGTTGTCAGGTCCTCCGGCTAGGATCGCGATCGTGTTGCCGCTCCCCTGAAGCGCCGCTTCGTGAGCCTTCCTGTCAACTCCCAGGGCCATTCCCGAAACGATAGTTATACCTTTTGAAGAAAACTCGCTGCTGAACCGTTCGGTTGCATACAGAGCATAACCGCTGGCGTTTCTTGATCCCACTACCGCAACCGAACCTTGGTTTGAGCACTGGTTCAAAAGTTCCGTTCTTCCCCTGCAGTAAAGGACCTTCGGCATTCCTGTCTGAAGCCTGAAATTAACAGGATAGATCCTGTTCAGCGAAGAAACGACTTTTATTCCGTATTGTCTGCCAAGCTGCATGTATTCTCCGCATGCCGCTTCGACTTTGCCTTTGGATTCCATCCAGTCTCTGACCTTTCTCTCGCTTTGCGGACTAAGGAGCAGTTCCTTGATCTTTGAGGACGGCATCTTGGCAAGTCCATACAGGTCCCTGTGCGTTTCTATGTCACCTCTTTCAAAAAGTTCGCGTATCACGCGGTAATCAACCTGCGTGTTCATCAGCACTGCCGTATAGTAAAAATCCCTCATCTCGCCGTCTTTGTAATCCATACCGTTTCTCCTTACAATTCGTGTGCCCTGAAGACTGCCGCTTCAGAGACGTCCGCTCTGGTTACGTCTGCTCGCCCTTCATAATCGGCAATGGTCCTGGCAAGGCGCAGCGTCTTCTGATATCCCCTCGCTGAAAACAGTCCCTTTGAAGCCAGTTCGGAACAGTAAGAGAGAATGTCCTTCGAAAGTTCCATTGCATCTGCAAGATCTGCAGGGTTGACGCTCGAATTAAAGATCTTTCCGCCGTAACGGCTGTTCTGGATCTTCCAGCATCTTTCGACCTTTTCTTTTACCGCAGGACTCTCTGCCGAACCTTTGTCAGCATACATCAGCGCCAAATCATCTTTTCCGATCGACCGCATTTCGCTGAAGATGTCTATCCGCTCAAGAAAAGGCCCGGAAAGTCTCGTAAGATACCGCTTCCTTGTGCCGGCCGAACACCTGCACCTTGATCCCGGCTCATAGAACATCCCGCATTTACAGGGGTTCCCTGCACCGACAAATATCAGGTCCGCAGAATAGGTGTAAGTTATCCCGTTCCTGAAGAGCCTGACTTCACGCTCTTCAAGAGGCTTTCTCATCAGGTCCAGGACCTGTGACGGGAATTCCATTATCTCGTCTGCAAAAAGAATTCCGTGATTTGCCAGTGCCATCTCTCCCGGAGTCATGCTCATTGCATTTCCCAAGAGTTTTCCGGGCGTTATATCCGGACTGATACACCTTACGGGTCTGTCAGAACTAAGCTTTGCAGCGGGTCCTTCAAGCGCTTCATATAGTGCATATACTTCGCCTGTCTCGCCTTTATCCAGCGGCGGAAGGATTCCGGACAGGATCTTTGCGGCCATGGTCTTACCCGATCCGGGGCTCCCCATGAGAAGCATGTTATGGAATCCCGCGGCAGACAGAATGATCGCTCTTTTGGTCTTCTCCTGGCCTTTGAGCATTGAAATGTCTGTCTTTAATTCCCCGCTCTCAGATCCTTTATCCAGCGAAAACCGTTCAGGTACATATCCGGCTAAACCAAAAACAGAGCAGGCTTCAGCCAGGTCTTTTACACAACGTCCTTCAAATCCAGTGCACCGGGCGCTGTTTCTTTCATCTTCCGGTATAAGGACATATTGGAAACCTTCGCTTCCCGCCTTATTAAGCCTTAATGCCGCACCGGGGGTTCCTTTCACGCTTCCGTCAAGGCTGAGCTCGCCTTCCGCATAAGTCTTACGGTCAGACTTATACGGGATCTGCCCTGAAGCAAAGAGTATACCGACAGCCATCGCGAGATCAAAACCCGAACCGGATTTCTTCATGTAAGCGGGACTGATGCTGATCGTCACATGGCCTTTGGGCATGGAAAATCCGGACGATCTTAAAGCAGACATTATCCTTCCGTGCGATTCCCTTATCGATGAATCGCAAAGGCCAATGACAGAGAATGTGGGGATCCCCGGTGTTACAGAAACTTCAAGCTCAGAAATAACGCAGTCAGTTCCCCTGGCAAAGCCGGAATAGATCCTTGCAACAGACGGTTTAGAAGACATAACGGACCTCCTTTGTGATACTCGTTTAGAATACGACGCCAAAAGGCCCGAATTACCCGACAAAAACCGACAAAAACCGACAAAGCAAGTGTGATATAATGCTCGGGTATAAATTAAAAAGAGGTACCTATATATGAAATTGGGAATCGTCGGCCTTCCGAACGTAGGAAAGAGCACTTTATTCAACGCAATCACAAGAGCAGGCGCTGAAGCCGCAAATTATCCCTTCTGCACCATTGAACCGAACGTGGGCGTAGTCGCAGTCCCTGATGAAAGACTCGACAAGCTCGCCGAGATATATAACCCTGAAAAATACACTCCCGCAGTTGTTGAATTCGTTGACATCGCGGGTCTCGTTGCAGGCGCTTCCAAAGGTGAAGGCCTTGGCAACAAGTTCCTTTCTAACATCAGAGAGTGTGACGCTATCGTTCACGTCGTAAGATGCTTTGACGATCCCAACGTCGTTCACGTCAACGGAAATGCGGATCCCGCAAGAGACATTGAAACGATCGACATCGAGCTTATCCTCTCCGACCTGGAGATCATGGAAAAGAGAGTCGAAAGGACAAAGAAGATGCTCCGTGGCGGCGACAAGAAGATGCAGATCGAGCTCGCCTGCTATGAAAAGATCGTTGCCGCACTTGCAGAGGGCAAGAGCGCAAGATCGATCGAGTTCACTGATGACGAACTTGAATTCACGGGTGACCTCCAGCTCATCTCCATGAAGCCTGTCCTCTACTGCGCAAACATCGCTGAAGATGACATCAAGAACCCTGACATCTCATACGTTCATACGGTCGAAGAGATCGCCAAGAAGGAAGGCTCGGGCGTTGTAGTCATATCCGCAAAGATTGAGGAAGAACTGGGCCAGCTCGATCCTGAAGACCGCCAGGTATTCCTTGATGACCTCGGAATCGAAAGCGCAGGCCTTGATAAGATGATCCAGGCTTCATATACGCTCTTAGGCCTCATCTCCTTCCTTACGGCAGGTCCCAAGGAAGTCCGCGCATGGACGATCAAGAGAGGCACCAAGGCTCCGCAGGCTGCAGGAAAGATCCACTCAGACTTTGAAAGAGGTTTCATCCGCGCGGAAGTCGTCGCTTATGACGACCTCATGGCATGCGGTTCTTATAACGCTGCTAAGGAAAAGGGTCTTGTAAGATCAGAAGGCAAGGAATACGTCATGAACGACGGAGACGTAGTAGTCTTCAGATTCAACGTATAAAAAGCTTATCTCTTTTTCCAGGATTCTTCGGCGATACTCTCGATACCGCTGATAATGAATGCAACACCGGAAAAACGGATGACCGTCATGGTACCGTTGAACGGGTTGATAAGCAGAGCTATTCCGGCAACGACGAGAGCCACCGAGAGAAGCAGCATCACATACCACATAGGATCTTTTGTATCAGGCACGAGCGTACCGTGCCTGAATTTTACTATGCCGTCGATAATGAAGAACACACCTACAATGAAAGAGAGCAACTGCATGACGAGGTTCGGCCTTAATACGAATATTATTCCCAGAATGGCGATGATAATCGAATAGACCAGAACGATCTCAGCACCTGCGGCAGTGCCGTAGTTCTCTTCCTTGAACTGCTTGATGGATATCACATAATCCACCGCACCGGCGATACCGGCCACGACGAGAACAATGCCCCAGAGCACGCCAAGCACACCGGAGACAGTTTCCGGGAACAATATGAAAAACACTCCCGCCAGAGCTGTCAGGAAGCCGCTGATGTACCGGGGTACCCTTGCTATGTGCTTATTCATCGGAAACCTCTTCCCTTACGGGTTCTTCAGCCTTCTTTGAAGCATTCTCGGAAAGTATCTTGGATAGTCTTATTGCTAACACAAAAGTGACTATAAACACGGTAAGTATAAGAAATTCCGATATCAGGATAAATACCATCGGAACACCTTTGAGCGCGAAAGCCAAAAACAGGATAAGCACCGTGCCGGAAATATAGACCGCGGAAACCGCCCTGAAATAGTTCTTGAGGTTTCCCGAAAACAAAGGCTTTTTGGAAAAGATCAGGCATATCAGTATCACTACTGAGAATAAGGTAAAGCAAGATGCTGTGATCACGGCTCCCGTGTTCATATCCTGATCCCCCTGGAATGAAGCTGGTCCCTGATGAGAGTGTTGACCTTGTCGTTAAGGCTGTCCATATCCCACGAATTATCTATCGAGAAATCGCCTAAAGAACAGTATTCGTCATCAGTCATCTGCATGTCGATCCTGCGTTTTGCTTCGTCCTTGTCAAGGCCGCGCTTTGCGAGCCTTGCAAGCCTGACTTCGTCATCACAGGTAACTACCCAGATCTGATCGCACATGTCGGTAAATTTTCTGACCGGGATAGGAACGTCCAGGACAACGCACTTTGTACCCTTCTCCCTCTCCTTCTCCAGACGGTCTTCCATTTCCTCAAAAACATACTGATGCACGATAGAGCTCAATTCGTCGAGCTTCTTCTTATCAGAAAAAACGATCGAAGATACGGCCTTGCGGTTCATTACGCCTGAGGCGTTTACGGCCCTTGCGCCGAACTTTTCCGCTATCGCGGGAATGGCCTTTCCGCCGGGTTCCGTGACGTTCCTGGATATCTCGTCAGCGTCAAGGACCAAAAGGCCCTTTTCTCTGAGTATCCCGCTGACGGTGCTCTTTCCGCTTCCTATTCCGCCTGTTATTCCTAATACAAACATTATTTAGCGCTAAGCCAGTCCTTTCCCGTTCCGACTTCGGCAACGAGCGGTACTGAAAGAGTTGCCGCTGCCTCCATCTCTCTTTTAAGAATCTCTGCTGCCTTTTCGGCATCCTTTTCGGAACACTCGACGATGAGTTCGTCGTGCACCTGCATTACGAGCTTTGCATCGGGAAGTTCTTTTTCAAGAGCCTCATTAACCTTATTCATCGCGATCTTGATTATGTCAGCGGCAGTACCCTGGATAGGAGTGTTCATCGCAGCCCTGAAGCCGAAGTTCCTGACATTCCTGTTCTGACTCTTTAGCTCAGTGAGGATCCTCTTTCTTCCGAACTCAGTCTCAACATAACCGTTCTTTTCACCATTCTCCTTAAGACCGTTAAGGTATTTCATGATGCCCGGGAACTGGTTCTCGTATTCCTTGATAAGAGTAGCCGCTTCTTTGTATCCGATGCCAAGGTCTGTAGCAAGGCCGTAATCGGAAATACCGTATATGATACTGAAGTTGACCGTCTTTGCGATGGAACGCATCTTGTGAGTAACGGCATCCTCGTTAACACCGAATACCTTTGCTGCGGTCCTTCTGTGTATGTCTTCGCCCTCGTTAAAGGCAGAGCACATTATCTCGTCTTTTGAGAGCGACGCCAAAAGCCTGAGTTCGATCTGCGAATAGTCCGCATCGACCAGCACACAGCCTTCAGAGGCCGTAAATGCTTCCCTGAGCCTCGATCCCTCATCGGAACGAATCGGAATGTTCTGAAGGTTCGGTTCGGTGGAAGAAAGCCTTCCGGTATTTGTCATAGCCTGCGTAAAGGTCGTATGGATGCGCCCGTCGTTCCTGATGGAACGGACAAGACCCGCTGCATATGTGGAATCAAGTTTAGAGAGTTCTCTGTACTTGATTATCTCTTCGATCACCGGATGGTATTCCCTGAGACGGTTGAGTTCGTCTATGCCGGTTGAATAAGCACCGTTCTTGCCTTTCTTGCCGTGAGGCAGGTTAAGGCCTTTCTCGCCGTAGAGGACATCGCCCAACTGCTTCGGCGAATTGATGTTGAAATGTACGCCGGTCAGGTCAAATATACGAGCCTCAATGTCTTCAAGCCTGTTAGTATATTCAGCATGGAGAGCGTCAAGTCTTTCACGTGATACGTGCATACCCGCGCGCTCGATCCTGTCAAGAGTGATCACAAGCGGGAACTCGATATCGTAGAGGAGCCTGCTTATCTTCTCCTCGCTTTCGAGCTTATGCGAAAGTATCTTTGCCACTGCCGTAATGCAGCAGAGTCGTCTGCCTTCCTTTTTGAGTTCTTCCTCATCATTAACCGTTGAGGAAAGCTCATCAAACAGAGAAAGCTGAACTGCCTTTGCTTTTTCCTCAACTACGGGATAGAGCGATCCGGTCGTATATTCGTAGAGCCTCTCAAGGTCAGATTTGCCTTCAATGAGATTCATTACATATCCGCATATCTCGATATCGAAAACGGATCTGACAGCAGCAAGAGGTTTGTCGATCTGCTTTGATCTGTCCTTGTAACCATATGCCGCGGGGATTATGTTTCCCTTTGAGAAAACCTTCTGTGCCTCGTCTTCTGTCATGCAGAAGAGTTTTGCATTATCAAAATCAAGCAGGAGCACATATTTGCCGTTTGACGTCGTGACGAAATCAACACCGGCTGCAAGTTCTCCCTTGGGAAGTTCGCAATTTCCCATAACGACTTCAAATCCGTCATTCAGAAGGCTTCCCAGCTTATCCATTACAACCTTGGAAGCCTCATCCATTTCCTGTGCGGGAGCAGCTGCCTCGCTTCTTTGCATGCCGCCTAAGCCGAGCTTTTTAATGAGCATCTTAAGGGACAGCGCAGAAAGCCTGTTATACAGCGCCTGTGAATCTTCGGGAGTGCCTGCAAACGCTGTCTTATCAAGGCCAAACGGTACGGGAGCATCCCTGTCTATAGTACAGAGCTTAATGTTCATCGCAAGAAGGTCACCAGCTGCGGAGATCCTCGCGCTCAGAGCAGGTGAAAGCTTGTCTGCATTTGCCATTACACCATCACACGAACCGTAATCTGCTATAAGCTTGAAAGCGGTCTTCTCGCCTACTTTCTCAACTCCCTTGATGTTGTCCGAGTTATCGCCCATCAGAGCCTTTACCTGAACGAAGACTTCAGGCTTTACGCCGTAAGTGGTCTCAAATCTTTCCCTGTCGAAAAGCACTCTCGGGTCTTTGTCCTTGCCCGACTGCGGCATTACTACGGAAACCTTGTCGGATATCAACTGGAAATCGTCGTGATCGCCGCTGAAGATGAAGACATCCATGCCTTCGTTCTCGCCCATCTTTGAGAGCGTTCCGATCAGGTCGTCTGCTTCATATCCCGCGAGTTCCATCCTTGATACGCCCCAGAGATCGAGGATCTCTTTTACGACAGGCATCTGGGCCGCCAAGTCGTCAGGCATTCCCTTGCGGTTTGCCTTGTACTCAGCGCTCATCTTGTGTCTGAAAGTGGGCTCTCTTCTGTCGAAGAGCACGCAGATGTTGTCAGGCTTGTACTCACCGATCACTCCGAGGATGGAATTGAAGAACCCGTTTACTGCACCTGTCGGAGTTCCGTCAGGCGCGGTCATGGGCGCACGGCCGATAACGGCATAGTACGCACGGTTGATTATCGAGTTACCGTCAACAAGGAGCAGTCTGGCCATTATCAGTCCTCCGTGACAACTGTTGCGTTTCCGGATCTTTTCGCGTCTTCGATCTCCTTATTTCTCACCGTATGAGCGGTGCTGATCATGAGCTTGATCCTGTTGAGCTGGTTAGCTTCAGAAGCGCCCGGATCGTAGTCGATCGGAATAATGTTCGAATTCGGATACTGACGGCGGAGCTCCTTGATCATGCCCTTGCCGGTAACATGGTTAGGCAGGCACGCAAAAGGCTGGGCGCAGATGATGTTCGGTACGCCGTCCTGGATGAGCTCGATCATCTCGGCAGTCAGGAACCAGCCTTCACCGCAGGAGTTGCCGCAGCTTAAGACTGACGAAGACTTCTCGGCGAGTTCCTGTATCCTCTCGGTAAGCATGAACTTGCCGCCGGTAGCCTTGAATTCCCTGTTGATCGGCTTTCTCAAAGACTCGAGGAACTTGATGCCCTGCTTCATGATGTATCCGGTCTTCTTGCTCTTGCCGAGGTTTTCAGCCTGCCAGATCGGGTTATATGCACAGTACAGGAAGAAATCCAGTACGCCCGGAAGAACCGCTTCGCATCCCTCTGCCTCGATAACGTCTATTGCGTTGTTATTGGCATCAGGCTGGAACTTAACGAGGATCTCGCCTACAAGTCCGACCCTCGGCTTTCTCGGAATGTCCCTGAGAGGCAGAGCGTTAAACTTCTGAACGGCATACTTGATGAATGCCTTGTACTTCGTGATGACGGGAACGTTCTCCATGTCAACGCCGATATCGGCAAGGCAGTCCCTGATCTTTTTCTTCTGCTCAGGAGATTTCGAATAGTAGCTGTTAGGCATCATCTTGTCATAGCGTACGGTAAGGTCGTCAGAAACGCCCTTGGGATTGAGCATGCGGCGTCCGATCTTGTTGATGAAGGAATAGAGCGCGTTGGCTGAACCCTCGACCTTCTCGTAAGGCCTGACACGGAGAAGAAGTGTCGTGAGCATATCGCCCAAACTCAAAGCCTTGACCGCATCAAGGAGGAAACCGGCAGTGTATTCAAAGCCTTCATTCTTTTCAAATCTTTGTGCAGATATCGTAATAACGGGGATCTGCGGATATCCTGCTTCCCTCAGAGCTTTTCTGAGGAACGCGACATAGTTTGTAGCACGGCAGCCGCCGCCCGTCTGCGTGATCGCGAGAGTCGTGTTGTTAGGATCGATGTCGCCCTTGAGGATCGCGTTGATCATCTGGCCGATAACGATTATCGTCGGGAAGCATGCGTCGTTATTGACGTACTTAAGACCACACTCGATATCTTCCCTTGTAGCCTGCTTTAAGAGCTTGAGCTTATATCCGTGCTTATGGAAAACTGCTTCCACGAACTCAAACTGGATCGGTGCCATCTGCGGAGCAAGGATGGTGTGGTTCTTCTTGTTCTCCTTTGTAAACTCAACCCTTCTCATCGTGTAGGGAGCGTCATCAGGCTGCGCGTCAGGCGAAGGATAGAGCTTTTCAACGGTACCGCCGCCGTTCTCGAGCTCAGCACGCTCGTTCATTGCGACGACAAGAGACCTCATCCTTATCCTTGCTGCTCCGAGGTTGCTGACCTCATCGATCTTGAGAAGCGTATAGAGCTTGCCTGAAGATTCGAGGATCTCCTGTACCTGGTCAGAAGTAACCGCGTCAAGACCGCATCCGAAGCTTGTAAGCTGTACGAGTTCAAGGTCAGGCCTTGTGATTACATATGCCGCTGCCTCGTAAAGCCTCGTGTGATACATCCACTGGTCGATTACTCGTATAGGTCTCTTAAGTCTGCCGGGTCTTGCAACAGCGTCTTCCGTAAGCACTGCAAGGCCAAGGGAGTTGATCATCTCGGGGATGCCGTGATTGATCTCAGGATCGATGTGATAAGGCCTGCCTGCGAGGACAACGCCCTTCATCCCCTTCTCTTCCATCTCCTTCAGGATCTCAACGCCCTTGTTGCGGATATCTTCCTTGAAGTTGAAATACTCTTCAGCACCCGCTTCAACGGCAGCTTTAGCTTCTTTAAGTGATACCGCGGTGTAATCGAAGATCTTTACGAGCTGTTCGGCTACGCAGTCAAGATTATCGAGCGGCATGAAAGGATTGAGATAACGGATCTCCTTCTCCTTGAGGTTCTCAACGTTGTTGCGGATTACCTCAGGATAAGAGCAAACGATAGGACAGTTGTAGTGGTTGTTTGAACCCCGGTTCTCAAGATTTTCATAAGGAACGTCAGGATAGAAGATCGTCTTAATGCCTCTGGAGATAAGGTTCTCAATATGGCCGTGCGCAAGTTTTGCAGGATAGCATACGGACTCCGAAGGGATCGTCTCCATACCTTCCTCATAGAGCTTGTGAGAAGACCTTGCAGAGACCAATACCCTGAATCCGAGCTTGGTCAAAACGGTAAACCAGAACGGATAGTTCTCATACTGGTTAAGAACTCTCGGGATACCGATCTCGCCTCTCGGAGCGTCCTCGAGCTTGAGCGGCTGATACCTGAAAGTCCTGTTGTACTTATAGTTGAAAAGATTCGGGATCTTCTCTTTCTGGAGGCCAGGATCCTTATCAAGAGCTATGTCTTCGCCTCTTTCGCAGCGGTTGCCCGATACGAACTTCCTGCCGTTGGAGAATGTGGCGATCGTAAGCCTGCAGTGGTTTGTGCAGCCGGGGCACTGTGTATTCTCAGTCTCCATCGAGAACGAATCAAGATCATCTCTTCCGAGGACCTTTGAAACAGAGCCGTCCTTGGAACGCTTCTGCGCGATGAGAGCAGCGCCGAATGCGCCCATGAGTCCCGCAACATTAGGTCTGATGACCTCTCTGTTGGATACGAGCTCGAAACAGCGGAGGATGGCATCGTTGAGGAACGTACCGCCCTGAACGACGATGTTCTTACCGAGCTGCTCGGTGTCACGGATCTTAATGACTTTATAAAGCGCGTTTCTGACGACTGAATATGACAGGCCTGCGGAAATATCGCCGACCGAAGCGCCTTCCTTCTGTGCCTGCTTTACTTTCGAATTCATGAAGACCGTACATCTCGTACCGAGATCTACAGGCTTTCTGGATTCGAGCGCAGCTGCAGCAAACTGGGGAGTCGTGAGGCCCAGTGTTTCTGCGAATGTCTGTATGAAAGAGCCGCATCCTGAAGAGCAGGCCTCATTGAGCATTATGGAATCAATTACGCCGTTCCTGATCTTCATGCACTTCATGTCCTGACCGCCGATGTCGATAATGAAATCAACGTCCGGGCAGAAGAATTTGGCGGACTGGAAGTGAGCCATCGTCTCGATCTCGCCGAGATCGATATTGAGTGCAGCCCTGATAATGTTCTCACCGTAACCGGTTACGCATGAATATGCTATATAGCAGTCTGAAGGCATCTTCGAATATATGTCCTTCATGATGGTGACGGCGCTCATGACGGGGTTGCCCTTGTTGCTTGCGTAGTACGTGTAAACAAGCTCGCCCCTCGTGTTGATAACGACGGCTTTAGTAGTGGTCGAACCTGCGTCAAGACCAAGGAACAAAGGTCCCTTCTGATCCTTGAACTCAAGGACGGGGATCATGTCCTTCTTGTGGCGCTCGTCAAATGCCTTCTTGTCTTCCTCGTTCTTGAAGATCGGATCGATCCTTATGATGTCAGGAACAAAACCGTCACGGTTCTTAAGCTTCTCGAGAAGGTCGGAAAGCTTGACGGGATTCTTTCCCTCTGCCGAAAGCGCGGCACCGAGACCGACGTAGATCTGGGCGTCATCAGGCATCCAGAAGGAATCGACCTTCTCAGCCAACGTCCTTTCAAAAGCATTACGGAGCTCTGAATTGAAATACAAAGGTCCGCCTAAGAAAGCAACGTTGCCCTTGATCGGCCTGCCGCACGCAAGACCGGAAATGGTCTGGTTAACGACAGACTGATAGATGGATGCTGCAAGGTCTTCCTTTGCTGCGCCTTCGTTGATCAGCGGCTGAAGATCGCTCTTTGCGAAAACGCCGCATCTTGAAGCGATGGTATAAAGTGATCTGTAATCCTTTGCGAAGTTGTTCAGACCGTCAGCGTCAGTCTGAAGGAGCGATGCCATCTGGTCGATGAAAGCGCCTGTACCGCCTGCGCAGGTACCGTTCATACGCTGCTCGAGCACGGGGTGCATATATGTGATCTTGGCGTCCTCACCGCCAAGTTCGATGATGACGTCTGTCTCAGGATGATACTTCCTGATAGCAACAGTCTCAGCCATAACTTCCTGCGTAAACTTAAGGCCAAGCCAGTTGGCGACTGAAAGACCTCCCGAACCGGTTATTACGGTGTCAACGGATATTCCGGGGAACTTCTCGTTAAGCTCTTCAAAAAGCTCATTAAGAAGGCCGGAAACGTCCGAATGGTGTCTCCTATATTCACTGTGGATTATCTTCTCATCGTCAAGAAGAACGACTTTGATCGTTGTTGAACCAATATCAAGCCCTAAACGGTAGAACTTGTCCATCTGAATTCCTCCAAATTACCGCTATTATCTGTTTCCGGACGAAGGTGCGCCCTTCGGCTGGACTTTATTTGCCGGCATCTGGGATGCCGTATCTGAATATTTCGCTCCACTTACCGGACCCGACGAAGATCTCGTGTCAACAGACCTTGTGCCGGTTCCCGTCCTGCGTCTTGCAGGTATGCTTCCGAATACCTTGAGGGACTTCTCCTTAAGTTCGGCAAGCCAGCTCTGCTGCTCGCTCTTGAGGCTGTCCCTGAAGTTTCTGTTAACAAGGCTTGCCTTGAATTCCTCGTTAAGGGATATCCTTAAGAGTTCGTCAGGCACCCCGAGGCCAAGATCAAAGGCATGACCGAAAGAATCGTATGCCACGAGCCTTAAAGATTCCATTATCCTTCTGACATTCTCCTCATAAAGACTGACATCACATTTGAGTCCGAGCTGATACATCATTCCGGTGAAATTGAGGTTGATGTACGGAAGATTGCCCGAAAATATGAGATGAAGGCAGATAAGCTTCATATAAGACTCGAGATTTATGCATTCCTGATCACAGATCAGAGCCAGCTGGCCGTCAGCGGTCATGGCTGAAATGTCTGATCTCTCACCTTCAAATCCGTTTGCCCACAGGAAATAAAGCTCCCTGAACACTTCTTTCTTGAAATGCTCGAAATCCCTGGTCAGGGGTTCTGCCAGGATCTTGTTCCCGAGGTTGAAGATATACTGCATGTAAGATACCTCAAGGTAGCTCGGAACAGAGAAATATTTGAAATAAGCAGCCACGTCACGGCTGTTGAAAATGTACTTATGCAAAAGAACTGATACCTCTACGCATTATTTTTCAGTTTAAAATTATAGCATAACGCGCGCGTTATACTTGTAATAAATGCTTGATTTTTGGGGACAAAAAAACTGTAAGTTCGTTTTCCTTTTTAAAAACCGATAACTCCGGTAAGTCCGAGGATCAAAACAACGATCCCCAATACAATTCTGTACCATCCGAAGCAGGTAAATCCGTGCTTTTTGATGAAGCTCATCAAAGCCTTGATGACAAAAAGGCTTACTACGAACGCAGTTATCATTCCGATAGCCAAGAGCACGATCTCATTGCTCTGTACGTCGCCTTTGTACTTAACGATCTTAAGAAGGCTGGCGCCGAACATGACAGGGATCGCGAGGAAGAACGTGAACTTCGCTGCCGCTTCCCTCTTTATGCCCATTCCGAGAGAACCGACGATAGTGGAACCTGACCTCGAAGCGCCAGGAAATATTGCCGCAAGGAGCTGGAAAATACCGATCATAAAGGCGTGGCCCCAGTTGATCTGGCCTACTGTCTTTATCTTGAATTCCTTGTTCTTCATGATGTGCTCGACAACGATGAAAGCAATACCAAAAACAATAAGAGCGATAGCTACTACGACATAGTTATAAAGATGCTCATCGAGCCAGTCATCGAAAAGAACGCCTACAATGGCAGCAGGAATGCAAGCCACGGCTATCTTGAACCACATGATGAACTTATCCTTCATGATCCAGCGGCCGATACCGGAATCAGACAAAGGATACTTGTTGCGCTTGATGCCGAAAGGCCAGATATCCCACCAGAAAACGACCATAACGGCCAATATCGCGCCTAACTGGATAACGACAAGGTAAAGGTCATAAAACTCAGGCGAAACGTTGAGCTTTAAGAACTCGTTCAATATGATCATATGGCCCGTAGAACTTACTGGAAGCCACTCCGTGATTCCCTCTACAACGCCGAAAACAAAGGCTACAAAATAATCCCACATAAAAGTTTAAGACTCCAAACCAAAATTTGACCGTCTTATCTTATCACTTTTATCATTCGGTTGTATGCGCAAACTACGGCACGGACGGAAGACTTTGTGACAGAGCTTGAAACACCCGCTCCGATATAGGTCTTTCCGTCGTTTTTGCTCAATATCTCAATGTATGTTATAGCCGCGGAATCTGAACCGCTCTTCATAGCGTGCTCGGAATAGTCCTTGATCTCGAAATCCAGGCCCGTATAGGTCTTAAACGCAGTCACGAACGCATCAAGAAGACCGTTTCCGGTTCCCTTGATCTTAACAGGCTCGCCATTGTCCGTGATAACAGCCTCAACCGTAGAGATCTGCTCGGAATCCTGCGTCTCTGAGAACGTTTTTAATCCGTAAGGCTCCAGAACGTTGATGTACTTGTCATCGAAAAGATCGAAGATCTGCTGAGGCGTCAGTTCGTTCTCTATGCCGTTTTCCTCAGTTGCCGCTTTAACCACAGGCAGGAAGCTGCGCAGGAAGGTTCTCGGCAGATGGATACCGAAATGCTTTTCCATGACATAAGAGATACCGCCTCTTCCCGACTGCGAATTGATCCTGATGACAGGCTCGTACTGTCGTCCGACGTCTGCAGGATCGATGGGCAGATAAGGAACAGCCCAAACTGTGGAATGGCGCTCTTCCATCTTCTTTCTGCCCTTGTTGATGGCATCCTGATGCGAGCCTGAGAACGCGGTAAATACGAGCTTTCCGGCCCACGGATGTCTCGGCTCGACCTTCATTCCGGTGCAGTCTTCATAAACGTCTATTACGTTATTCATGTCCGAAAAATCGAGTTCGGGGTCAACGCCTAACATCAGCATGTTGATCGCGAGAGTAATGATATCAACGTTTCCGGTCCTCTCACCGTTGCCGAAGAGAGTACCTTCCACCCTGTCGGCACCGGCCATCAGGCCGAATTCGGACGTTGCCACGGCAGTTCCTCTGTCATTATGCGTATGTAAAGACACGATTATCTCATCTCTCCACTTGGTATGAGTGCAGAAATACTCGACCTGGTCCGCAAAGACGTTAGCAGTCTGGTACTCAACGGTCTCTGGCAGATTGATGATAGCCTTACGTTCTTTGGTAGGTTTCCAGATGTCCAATACGGCATCGCAGATGCGCACTGCGAATTCAGGCTCTGTGGAAGAAAAACTCTCAGGCGAATACTCGAGAATGAATTCAGTACCGCTCTCATCCTTGGAGATGTATTCCATGATGAGCCTTGCGCCGACTTCAGCCAGATCGATGCAGTCCTCGGGGGCAAACCCGAACACGACGTCTCTTTGCAGCGTACTTGTAGAGTTATACAGATGGATTATCGCTTTTTTGCAGCCTTTTACGGCTTCCATCGTCTTCTCTATGATGTGCGGTCTCGACTGAGTTAAGACCTGTATTGCAACACCGTCCGGGATCAGGTTGTTATCTATCAGATGACGGCAGAAATTGTAATCTGTCTCGGAAGCAGCGGGAAAGCCTATCTCGATCTCTTTGAAGCCGATCTCGCACAGGAATGCGAAGAACTCAACCTTCTGGTCGAGAGTCATGGGAACTTCGAGAGCCTGGTTTCCGTCCCTTAAATCAACGGAACACCAGATCGGTGCTTTGGATATAACATTTGACGGCCACTTGCGGTTCGGCATGGTAACCGTAGGGTTAGCCTCGTATTTCGAACTGTTCATACCGCTGTACCTCCTTGTACAAAAAAGCCCCTCGTCTCCTTGTATAGAGACGAAGGGGCGTTCGCGGTACCACTCTATTTCACAGCGATGCTGTGCACTCACAAGATACGGGAATAAGATCCGATATCAGTGTCCCTGTAACGTGGGACCAATCCGTTCAAGTCTAATTGCCGCATGGCTTTCAACCGAATGCTCCGGGGTGAGTTCCTTTCTCCGCTTCTTATCTGCTCGCACCGCCCGCAGACTCTCTGTAAAGACGCTCTGATGAAGTAATATTCCCCTTCACAGCATTTATCTATTCAATTTTCGATACTTTATCATAAATCGTTCGAAAAGGTCAACCTTTTAAGGCTTTTCGTGGTTACTCAAGTCCGTTGACCAGATCTCTGAACATGTCTCCCCTGTGTTCGAAATGCCTGAAGTGATCGTAAGACGTTCCGATCGAGCTCATTATCACTATCTCACCAGGTCTGGCCCATTCCCTGGCCTTTGCGATCGCTTCCTTGTAAGCATTTACAACGTTGTCCCTTGTCTTGGGGAACTCATAAACGTCGCCTTTCCTGTCCGGTATCCTGTAGATTTCGTATTTACGGCCGTTAGCTTCCTTTGCAATGATATCCGTTACCAGATCCGCATTTGATCCGTATATGATGATCCTGTCGCATACGTTCAGGATAGCATCGCCCAATTTAGCGTAAAGACACTTCTTGTCGGCTCCGCCGCAGATGAGAACGCCCTTTTCCTTACGCATAGCCAATGCTTTCATGGTGTTGAGTGAACGGTTCGGAGACGTGTCGATAGACGAGTTATACCACCTTACGCCGTCAAGTTCCCTGATAAACTCGATCCTGTGAGGAACGCCCTTGAAGTTCTTTGCAACATAAGCAATGTCTTCAGGCTTTACGTAATCAATGACCGCGCATGTGGCAGCCAGGAAGTTCTCCACGTTATGAAGTCCGGGAATGAAGATCTCGTCCATTCCGCAGATATCTATAATCTCACCGTTTTCCTCATATACGAGCCTTCCGTCTTCCGTATATGCTCTCGGATACAAAGGCGAATCCGTCCTCATGACCTTGCCCTTATTTGCGGAGAAGAGTTTTACCCTGCCTCTTGCAATGTCTTTCATCTCATAGGTAAGATCGCACCCTGCATTGAGGATGACCTTGCCGACGGGGCCCTGGTTTCTGAAAGCGTTAACCTTCGCCTGGATGTATTCATCGTAATCCTTGTGGAAATCAAGGTGATTCGGCGTGATATTCGTTACGACGGCAACATCCGCAGGAGTACTCATACCGAGGAGCTGGAACGAAGAAAGCTCAAGGACTACCTTATCATCAGGTTCGATCTCTGCGATACGGTCAAGCAGAGGCGTTCCGATATTTCCGCCAAGCCAGACCTTATAACCCGCCTGCTTTAATATCTCGGCTGTAAGCGTAGTCGTCGTGGTCTTGCCGTCAGAACCGGTGATGGCGAATATCTCTGCAGGACAGAGGTTCATGAAGAGCTCCATCTCGGTAGTCAGGATGGAACCTGCTTCCTTCAGAGCCTGAAGTTCCGGCGTTTCAAAGCGCATCTTCGGTGTCTTGAAAACTATGTCATAGTGATCGTCCCTCAGATGAGTAAGATAAGACTCGCCCAAAGACCAGTTGATGTCAGGAGCGATCTCCGTGATAGCATCTATGTTCTTCTTGAGGACCGGATCTTCTTCGGTAAGTTTGTCACATGCAGTAACAACACAGCCTAATGAAACAAGCCACTTGATCAAAGGCGTATTGGATATTCCGACGCCGATGACAGCGGCCTTCCTGCCGTTTATGTATTTCTTGAACTCTTCAAACTTGTAGTTTGCCATTTATACTCCTTTACCCGGATATATACGAGGCATAGAGCCTGCTGTAGAATCCGCCGTTCGCTATAAGCTCTTCATGCGTTCCGATCTCAGACACGGTTCCGCCGTCTATGACGACGATCTTGTCACAGCTCGTGATGGTCGAGAGCCTGTGCGCGATAATTATGCTCGTCCTGCCGTTCAGAAGCTCCCTGACGGCTTTCTGAATGCGGACTTCGGTAACAACGTCAACGGATGAAGTAGCCTCATCCAGGATCATTATCGAAGGATCCGAGGCCATTGCCCTGGCTATCGTAAGGAGCTGCTTCTGTCCTTCGGAAATGTCATCCCTTTCGTTGTCTATCGTCTCATTATACCGCTTTGGCAGTTTTCTTATAAATGAATCGCAGCCTGTCTTTTTACAGGCGTCGATTGCCTGTTCTTCGGTGATCTGAGGACCTGAAAACCTGATGTTTTCCATTACCGTATCATCAGACAGCCAAGTGTCCTGGGAAACAAAACCAATGTAATGTCTCAGTTCAGACCTCGGTATGTCCTTTATGCTCTTTCCGTTGATCAGGATGTCGCCTGAATCGGGCTCATAGTAACGCATGAGAAGGTTGATGAGCGTTGTCTTGCCGCAA
>JAILIB010000161.1 GCA_024695505.1 Saccharofermentans sp. | reverse complement strand
TGTAGCGTACTTGTTTGCGTTGTTTGTCGTATCGCCTCTTACGCCGGGCTCGCACTCTGTGATCTCGAGCTCAACTGTGATAGGAAGCTCAACCTGGAAGATATCGCCCTTGTAGGAAACGACCTTGCAGATCATCTCTTCTTTGAGGAACTTTGTGCCGTCACCGATCTTGTCGGAATGGATGGGTGTCTGCTCATAAGTATCAGTATCCATGAAGTAGTAGAGATCGCCGTCTGCATAGATGTACTGCATGTCGCGTCTCTCAAGCTGAGCCTGCTCAAACTTTTCGTTAGGGTTGAAAGATCTTTCAACGACGGAACCTGTCTTGACGTTCTTATACTTGGTTCTTACGAATGCTGCACCCTTACCCGGCTTAACGTGCTGGAATTCAACGACCTGATAGACCTGGCCGTCCATCTCAAAGCATAAACCGTTTCTGAAATCTCCTGCGCTTATCATAAAATAGCTCCTTTATATAAAAATATTAATGCTAAACTAAGTAATTTTACTTGAAAGCCCTGTTTCTTGCAAGTCTTTTGTCAGAAGCGCCCTATAAGCCTGACGAGCTTTTCGGGGATGCGCTTGAGCGCAACGTACCAGATTTCCTTAGGATAGAGCTTCTCGACCATGAATGTGCGGACTCCCGCAAGATTGCCCGCGATCACGTCCGTAAAGATCTGGTCTCCTATCATGACGGCATCTTCGGGCTTGGCCTTCATCAGTTCCAAAGCCCGCCTTACTCCGACAGGTTCAGGCTTTCTCGCATAGGTAACGCAAGGGATGTCCAGGGCTTTTGCGATCCCCGCGCTTCTCCCGGACTTGGCGTTTGAGACTAGGCAACACCTGATCCCCGCATCCTGGATCTCCCTGACGCATTCCCTCGAAAAATCAGTCGGTTCAGTCGCGTGATCGGGTCCCAGAGTATTGTCAAAATCAAGCAATGCAACCGATATGCCTTCGCTGCTGAGGCTGACCCACGGGACCGCCTTTACGGAGACATATACCTTTTCAGGCTTCATTGCTTTGAAGATGTTCATTTATTCAAGTACCGCCGAATTATTACAATCGAAAGAATTTTATAGTCAAATATGCAAAAAGTAAACATTCTGCTTTTATGATATTATATTATGACTGTTTATAAAGATTAAGGAGTAATACCCGTTATGAAGGTTACAAAATTCGGCGGTTCATCGCTCGCCAATGCTTTCCAGATACAGAAGGTCTGCAGCATCGTCCTTTCAGACGAAGACCGCAAGGTCATGGTCGTTTCCGCACCAGGTAAACGTACCAAGGACGACATCAAGGTCACCGACCTTTTGATCGCCGTCGCAAAGGCACGCCTTGCCGGCAACTCTTATGAAGAAGAGCTTAAGAAGGTCATCGGCCGTTATGAAGAGATCGCAGACGAACTCGACGTAAAGCAGGTCCTGCCCGACATCGAGAACAGGCTTAAAACCATCGCCGCAGCTGATTATACAGACGACATCAAGTATCTTGATTCAGTCAAGGCCATGGGCGAAGACTGCTGCGCAAGGCTTGTCGCTTTCTATCTTAAGTCACAAGGCCACAACGCAAAATACTGCAATCCCGAGGAGTGCGGTCTTTACTTAAAGCATGACGAAGCCGGAAAGGCAGTCATCCTCGATGAGACCTATGACAACCTCGCAAAGCTCAAGGATGAGAAGGACGTCCTCCTCGTATTCCCCGGCTTCTACGGCGTTTCAAAGGAAAAAGAGATCATCACTTTCTCCAGAGGCGGATCCGACATCACGGGTTCCATCCTTGCAGCTGCTCTTAATGCGGAAGTTTATGAGAACTGGACAGACGTCGACAACGTTTTCGCAGTCAATCCGAACCTCGTAAAGAACCCCTTCCCTATCACTGAGATCACCTATGACGAAATGCGCGAGCTTTCTTACGCAGGTTTCAGCGTCCTTCACGAGGAAGCCATCTACCCTGTCTTCAAGAACGGCATTCCGCTCAACATCAGGAATACCAATAATCCTTCTGCAAAAGGAACATGGATCGTTTCCAAGAGATCGCACTACGACTCTCTTGTAACGGGTATCGCAGGCGACAAGGGCTTCTGCACCGTAACCGTCAGCAAGTACATGATGAACCGTCAGGTCGGTTTCCTTGCAGCTCTCCTGAAGATCTTCTCCGATGAAGCCATCTCGATCGACCACATTCCTTCAGGGATCGACACGGTCACCATCGTTCTCCGCAAGAAGTACTTCACGCCCGAGAAGGAAGCGATCATCGTTGACAGGATCAAGAACGAGCTTGGCTGCAAGGTCAGCGTCGACCACGATCTCGCCATCGTAATGATCGTCGGTGAGGCAATGGCGAATTCAGTCGGTATCATGGCAAGAGCCGCTTCCGCCCTTTCAAACGCAGGTATAAACTTAAGGATCGTTAACCAGGGCGCATCCGAGATCTCCATG
>JAILIB010000160.1 GCA_024695505.1 Saccharofermentans sp. | reverse complement strand
ATAGTTGCCTGAAGTAAGTTCGATCGTATATCTGACGGCGTAATCTTTATTCTCGTCCAATTCGGGCAATGGTTCATAATCGAAATTAAGAAAGATCTTTTTGTTGCCGACATTAAGCTTGCCTGTCTTGAAAGTACCGTTTTTCGCGGTCTTTGTGAAGATCGGTTCCGCTTTGGAGGACTCAAGCGAGATGCTTATCGTGGGAACTATTTCATCTGGACCGTCAACTGTAATCTCAAACTCGCACTCATTGCCTACGGGTAAAAAGTCAACGGGCGTTCTGCTGTGTTTTACGTATGTGATGCCGCTTCCGGCTT
This sequence comes from Saccharofermentans sp., assembly GCA_024695505.1. GTDB lineage: Bacteria > Bacillota > Clostridia > Saccharofermentanales > Saccharofermentanaceae > Saccharofermentans. The sequence continues at coordinate 16,284 of JAILIB010000160.1, read as the reverse complement.
CTTGTACAGTGTCTGTAAATGCAAGGGTCTGTGTACCTCTGAGACATACTGCCAGGGCCGTAAGCACCCAGAGAATTGAGCCTGCAATGATTATGGTAATTATCGCTAATTTCTTTTTCATGGTCGTATCCCCCTTTGATGAGCATATCGTAATACGCTCTTTACAAAATGTCAAGTATATACGACAAAAAGTCTCTTAAATTTTGCGAAATGCGTTTTTTCAAGATGCTTGGCAAATTGAATCTGATGTTATATTGTTTTATGAAAAGAGAGCAATAACGATAGTGTTAAAGGTGAAAAATGGCGCGCATTTTAATTATTGAAGATGATAAGGATATCAATAAGATAATGTCCGGTCTCTTAAAGAAGAACGGATATGAAGTCTTGTGCGCATTTAACGGGAAAGAGGCAGAACCGAAGATAAAGACCGTTCCGGATCTCATCATCATGGACCTGATGCTCCCGGATACGACTGGAGAAGAACTGCTGAAGATCGTTCCTGACGGTACTCCGGTCATTGCCGTAAGCGCGAGGAGCAGCGTTGACGACAAGGTCGATCTTCTTTCACTCGGATGCGTTGATTACCTGACCAAACCTTTCGATAACAAAGAACTCCTGGCAAGGATAGAAGTTGCTCTGAAATTCAAGAAGAAAACGCAGTCATTCACGTTTGCGAATCTTACGATGGACGAATCATCTCACGGCGTTACGGTCGACGGGAAACCCGTAAGACTTACGCCGACCGAATACGCGATAATCAAGGTTCTTCTCATCAACAGCGACCGCGTCATCTCCAAAACGGAACTGCTCGAAGCGGCTGCCAAATTCACTCCTGATCTTGTTGAAGACTCGCTTAAAGTTCATATGAGCAACCTTAGAAGAAAGCTTAAACAGGCGGGATTTGGCGGCGAAATAGAATCGGTCTGGGGAATAGGATTCAGGTTAACTGTTTCTTAACTGTTTTTTGGAAATCTTCATGGTATATCCTCTGAGTATGGAGGTGGAAAACCATGGACTATATCCTTACAACAGATTCACTTACTAAGAAGTATAAAAAGCACGAAGCATTGAAAGATGTTTCTATAAAAGTTCCCAAGGGTTCTATCTTCGGACTTATAGGCAAGAACGGTGCCGGTAAGACTACGCTGATGAGAATTGTCTCCGGCCTTCAGGAACAGAATAAGGGAACATTTAAGATCGCTTGCCCCGTTATCGGAGCCCTCATCGATACACCCGCTTATTACAGGACTCTCAATGCATATGAGAACCTGAAGATCCAGTATATGAATCTGGGACTGACTTCTTATGAGACTATCCCTGAGATAATCAATCTTGTGGGTCTTGAGATAGCCGGCAAAAAGCCTGTCATGTCATATTCATTTGGCATGCGCCAGAGATTAGGACTTGCGGTCGCTCTTTGCGGTTTCCCGGATCTCGTAATCCTTGACGAACCCATCAATGGACTCGATCCCCAGGGCATCGTAGTCATCAGGGAACTTATCTTAAAGCTCAACAAAGAGCGCGGAATGACGTTCATCATATCGAGCCATCTGCTCGATGAACTTGCAAAGGTTGCCACAGATTTTGCATTCATAGATGAAGGAAAGATCATCAAACAGATCAGCGCGGAAGAACTGAATACAGATTCGGGAAAGACTATACATGCGAAAGTTACCGATGCTTCTGTTCTTTGCAGACTGCTCGATGATAAAGGCTTTGCATATGAGATAAAAGGCGATAACGAACTTACGGTCAGGGGAGAAATTACATTGACCGTCATGAATGAATTGGCAAAAGAAGCCGGCTGCGAACTGCTCGAATTCAATTACGCTGATACGAGCCTGGAAGGCTATTTCATTAATCTTCTGGAGGGATGATATGTCACGCGTATTTAAATCAATGACATACCGTCTTATTCACAGTAAGCTGGTATGGCTTATCATAATTGCATTAATCCTGTTGGAAGTGTTCACGTTGTTTTTCGGCGGATCAAACGGCAAGTATTCCGAATGCTTTACCAATCATACTGAATATTCACATCATGACCATGAGTCCGAGAGAGATGTGACTGAATTCGCAAAATTCGAAGAAGAGGACCCGCTTATCGTCAGTAAGTTTACTCAGAATGTCTACATGGGGCATTTCAATTTCCTTCAGGGACAGATGACTGAATATGAAGTATCCATCGCCAATTGCGGCTCTGTCAGTGAACTTCTGGCAATGGTCCTGCTCATCATATTTGCAGCGGATGCGGTGTTCGTAATGGTCTTTTACGGAGAGATGTTCTCAGACGGTGCGATACGAAACATGGTAACCGTTAAGACAAACAAAGTGTCTGTTTATCTTGTTTCCGTTATCTTGAATGCGCTAATGTGCCTGTTTATGTATATCCTGGTATTTGCAGTTCTTGCGGCATGCACGCTTATCGCGGGATTCTATCCTATTATTTATGCTCCTGCTTTTATTGCAGCTGTTCTTACCGGATTGCTTGTCACCGTTATGCTTACATCGCTGTTTATCCTGATCCTTTTTGTCGACCAGGTTCCTGTCGTGTCATTTGTATTCTGCGGTGCAATCGTTGCTCTGGGCATTATCAGTCTGATTGGAAATGATGCAGTCTTCGCAAGACCGTATAATTATGACAACGAGCAGATAAAGAGTTTCGCAGAGGGCGGATATAAAGTTGCCGGTGAAGGAGAATGGTATTTCCCCGTTGATGATTTTCGTGTCGGGAGAGTTTATTATCCAGAAGACAATGAGACTGTTGATTTTCTCTCAGATAAGCCAAATCCTTACTATCCGGGTGATGCAATGGCTGCCGTGTCTCGCGCGTTATATCGTGCAAACGTCATGAACTTTCCGTTTGAGATCAATATGTTCTTTATCTATCCGATGTACCGTGACGGATTGTTTGCAAGATACGCTGTGTTCTCCGCAGCATATCTGGTGCTAATACTGGCGGGCGGATGCTGTATCGTCAGCAAACGAAATTTCGATTGAGAGGTGCTACCATGATTAAGCTGATCAGATCAATGCTCTACAGAGCAACACACGATATCTTTTTCTACATCGCAATAGGCGCCTGCATCATCTTCTCGCTGCTGATAATAAGTCTTTTAGGGTCGAAGATGAAGAATCATGTGCCTTCTGTATATGATGAGAACGTTACTGTCGAATTTGAGAAGGAAGATGCTCTCAATGCCGGAAAGCATTATATTGCCGGCGATATCTTTGTCCACAATGTTCCGGGGAAAGATATCTTATATAAGGATTCAATGAATAACCTGTCTACTGTTAATACGATAACAGCTTTTGCAGGAATAGTTTTGCTGATAATACATGTGCTGTATGATGTTATCTTTTTCGGTGAGATGTATTCGAAAGGAGCGATACGCAATATGATCGCTGCCGGTGCCGGCAAGCGCAAAGTATTCCTTTCTTCGTTGGTGATCAATGCGGTTCTGTTGTTTGTGTTTTCTCTTATCGGTATTCTTTCAATGGCTGCTTATGCATTGGTAAACAGACTGTACCCCATTATTTATTTTCCGTCTTTTGCCGTTCTGTTCCTGGCAGAATTTTTGGTCGGTTTTGTTATAAGTTCACTTGCCGTTTTGGTAGTATTCCTTGTCCAGCGTCCGCTGAAAGCGCTTCTTGTCATGGTGGTCTTGGTTGTTGTGTATGGCATGGTGGGCAACACAATGATGGAAGCTGCCGCGTTTGATTCGAAATATCTGGTGAACATCACCTCGTATCAGGCGTTTTTTTCCAAGGCCAAGGAAAGCGACTCAGGCTTTGAATGGTATTCCCCCGTCAACGGTTTCAATCTGTATTCAGTTCGCAAAGCAGACGGAACATTATATTCTGATTTCATGACAGACAAACCGAATCCCGAATATTCCGGTGATGCCAAAGTTGCTCTGGCAAGGATCATATGGAGAATGAACATCGGAATGATCCCTATGGAAGTGATCGTCTGGGGGCAGTACCCGATTTATAGGGATGGTGTCTTGTTCAGATATATAGCTGTGTCTGCTGTCTATATAATCATCCTGACCGCAGCCGGATGCGTTGCCGTTAAACGAAGGAATATTATATAATCCTTTCATGTGGCCTTATATTCTGATCTGCATATGCATCGCTTTAGCGGTAACCGTAACAGCCCTTATCATTAAGGTGCTCGTTCTGGAACGCGCTTTTGGCGAGATAGACGAACAGGTTAAAGATCATCTGGATGGAACTAATTCCTCGGTATTTCAGCTCACAACTTCAGATAAGGCAGCGCGCAAGCTTGCAAATGATCTGAACGGAGCGCTGCAAGAACTCCATGAGGAACGTGTTTTCCTGAAAGACGGCGACAAGCGGATGAAGGAGAACGTGACCGCCATCTCCCATGATCTGAGGACGCCGCTTACTGCAATCAATTCATATGTGGATCTGCTCGAAAACGAGAGTGATGAAGATAAACGCAAAGAATACCTTGAACGCATCAAGGACAGGACTTCGGAACTCAAGGACCTGACGGGTGAACTCTTCAAGTATTCCGTTTCTTCTGATGTGCAGTACGATTCTCAATTGTCGTCGGAACCGCTCGATCTTCAGAACATAATCGAAAATAGCCTTATCTCTTTCTACAAAGAATTCACTTCAAAGGGGATCGTCCCTGAGACTGATCTTCCTTCCGAAAAGGTAACGGTTGTCAGTAACCGCAAGACTCTAATGCGCATTTTTGACAATGTATTCAGCAATGCCGCGAAATACGGTACGTCATTGTCTGTTAAGCTTACAGTTGACGGCGTGGTAACCGTTACTAACGATGCGCCCGGACTCACAGCGGTCCAGGTTTCCAAACTGTTCGATAAGTATTACACTGTCACGGACGGCAGCAATTCCACGGGACTTGGCCTTTCCATAGCAAAAGAACTCATCGGGACTGCCGGCGGCAGCATCACAGCTGAACTGAATGGCGGCATGCTTACAATCAGGATGGTGTTTGAGTCAGAAAAACACTGAGACAAAGATCTGAAAATGTTAATGATCTCCCACATATTTCCAGTTATTGGGGTCATGAGGATTTCCGTTCATGACAAACCATGATCCCGGAAGGAAAGTGTTGCCGTTGTTAATTTCAATATTTATGTTCCTTGAGTAGAATACGGTCTGAGGACCGTTTTTTTCGTGGGAATCGATCGGGTGCCCCGTGAATGGATTAACGGGATTTTTGATAAGACCGGATGAAGCCAGCGTTGGCGTATCGCCATTGGTCATGAAATCTTCATTGACAGTAAAACCTTTAGCACCAAAATCCTTGAACATCAGCAGCGGCATAAAACTCTCGAGATCTGTTCCGTTGCAATACAGTTTGAACTGTTCCAGATCATTGCCGTGGTCTGAAACAATGATTATCCTTGTGTTGTCATAAACACCGTTTGCGCGAAGATAATCGAACCATTCACCGAGCTTGATATACGATGCGATATTGACGTGGTAGTGCGCAACCTGGTGATCGTTTACCATCTGCATTGTTACGCCGTTGATGGTATAACGTGAGATCATATCGCTGTCATACTTGGTGTTATCGACGTGTAATTCCGGGGTATAATCGGGTTCCTGTAAAAGACATGGAGAATGTGTTGTTTCATTGGTCATCATTAAGAATGTGTTCTCGGAACTGTCGGTGATATTTGTGATCTGAGGGAGCTTGGTAAGAACGGTGTAAGATTCAAGGAAGACTTTATCATATCCGGTTCCGATCGAGATGCCGTCTTTTTTCTGGACAATTGAAGACACATACAGATTGCCTTTATTACCTGAAGTTTCATTATACAAACCACCGTTGTAGATCGTTTCCTGCAGAATGACAGGGGAGATCTTCATGAGCGAGAACATGAAGAAGTTACGGTTCCTCAGCGAGTTAACCCGGTTAGACATTTCAATTGAACTGCTGCCTTCTCCTTCAAAATAGTTGAACCTGCCATTGGTGATATAACAATTAAAAGACGGATAGTCGCTGTATATGGAAAGGTCGGGGATCCACTTGTAGCCGGCATAGGAAGGATCGCAGATGGTAATTTTATATCCTTCGTTCGCGAAAATAACAGGCATTACTTTCAGTGCCTCGTCATGTTTACTCTCCAGGCTTTCTGAAGCTCTCTCATTTATCTTTTCGGGAGTGTAATCGTAACCGCCGTACAGAGCCGGAGCACCGAAATTAGTCTGCGGACCGTAAGAAATAGTATTCGGATAGTATGTGAACCCGTCAAACTTCTCTTTAAGTTCCGGTTTCTCATTAAAAATGTAAGGAAGCTGTGTCCCTACAGCACGATCGAGCATTAGAACGATAACATTCTTACCGTTCCTGCTTAAAGGGATTGACGGCATTTCAGTTGAAGGATTGCTTAAGTTCTTATACCAGGTGTACGTACCTAATATACCGAGAACAGGCATCAGACTTGCCATAAAGACAGTAAGAATGCCTACGATCAGAACGGGTTTGATGATCTTTTGCAGTTTCAAATAGATGAACAGGAAAACGGCTGTAATGCCGGTAATTGCCAAAGCGTTGATCAGATAATCAGAGACCTTGAATGATGGTGTCAGATTGTACTGAAGCGTAGAAGACATAACACCAAGGTTTCTGCCGAAAAGCATGTAATCTGCCACTGTAACGGCACATATTATCCATATCGCTTTGCAGAACAAAGCCTTGAGCTTATCGTTCATGAAGAAGTAGAAAACACCGCCCCACAATACCCAGCTGCCCAAAGCCAGAAACGTTGAGTTGATGACATAGATCACCGGATTAGACGGGTTGATTATATCTATGAATTCCTGTGCTGAAGAATCGATAACGGCAGCAGGTATTAAAAGACCGGTAAACAACGCCATTAGCAGCGTTCCGGTGAAGAATGTGACAGTATCGGCTTTAATGCTGGTCTTTGAGGCCTTTTTGTCTTTCTTCCTGATGAATCCCGACAAGAGAGGGAGAGCAAGAAGGACGCCGCCTGCCGAGAGCAGCACTTTCTGCCTTACATCGAGATCAGTCCTTATCAGCGTTGAAACAATTACAGCGAGGCCCGCAATAGCGAGGATGATGCTCAATGCCTTCTTAGGATCTTTAAGCTTGTAGAAAACATTCTTCACGAGTGAGAATACGTTGTTCAACAGCCAATAAAAGACAAGTCCCGAAGGTGAACGGTAGAGCAGTACGAGGAATACCGCCGCCAGTCCGTAAACCTGGATCTTTTCCTTTACCGGATGCCCTTTTGTATAGATTATTCCCGAGACAACATTGATAAGCGTCATTAAGATCGGAAGAACATTGACCGGGAAGTTTCCGATCATGAAAAGAGCGTCTTCCTTGCCAAGATCTGGTATGAATCCGAACCGCATTCCCTGAAGACTCTGCATGCCTGACAGAAGATTGTATGCCGCAACAAAGAACGGTATCTGCAGGAGCACTGAGACGGAGCTCTTCAAGGCATAAACGGGCTTGTAGTGGTTTATGCGGTAATATTCCTGGACCATGAAGAAACGCTCGTCGCCTTTGAAGGTTGACTTTATATGCTTGAGACGCGAAGCCATCTTTGCCTGTATTTCGCGTTCTTCGTCCTGAAGTTCGTCTGCTCTCTTGTATAGCGGAAGGACGAGAAAGTTTACTGCAAGGCTTAAGAAAATGATCGACAGACCGGCGTTGCCAATGAGCCTGTTTGCGATCGAGAAGATCACTTCAAACAGAAGCTCAAGAGGCGTTATTATCAGCGTATAGAGGATTGATAGGAATGTCATAATCCTTAAGGAACTATAATGTCTCCTTCCGCAACGAACATAGATATCAATGAGAACAAATAGCTCTCAAATTAAAATTTTATTACTTTTATTTAGGGACTTCAACTTTATATGGACGTTGACGGACGCAGCTTCAGGTTTCGGCGGGCGTCATCGTCAGCGCGGTCGTTGAAACATCAAGCCATGTCTTGAGTTTCTTGGTCCTTACAAAAAGACTGTTTAAGATAACGCTGTTCGGATGCAGAGCTTCCGTCGAACCCGGAGCGGGCTGTACGAACGTTCCGCATGCACTGATCACATAGGGCTTACCGTCTACTGTCCCGAGGTAGATCATCATGTGGCCGGGCATGGAGATAAGACTGCCGGGAGCAAGTTTTTCGATAACTTCAAGTTTCTGCTTTGAATCCATCTTGCTCATGTTGACCTTGTAAACACCATTTACGTTGGACTGGCCGACTCTGGGCATGAGAATGCCGAAACAGCGGTAGATCTCCCTTGTAATGCCCGTGCAGTCGTTGGCCTGAAGATCACCGGCCCATCCGTATCTGTCGCCCAGACGCTTAAATGCCTGTCTGACGATGTTTTCTGATGTAAGGGGCAGATAGCCGACGTTGACATCATCTGAAACGGGGATCAGGACATATTCGTCCTTGAGACTGCCGTCGCTTCCTCTGGTGGGGACCTTTACGACATAATCCCCGAACGTTGTGCGCTGATGAGTGCTCTTGGGCGCTTTATCCGCGGGAACAAGTTCCATTTTCGTGCCCATCGGCAATACGAGATTTGTTGTCTTAGAACTGTACGGATCGTTGCCGAGCCTGATCTCACGTCCTGTTACAACGAGCCACTGGCCTGGGTTCTGGCGCTGCTTCCAGTCATTGATGTCTTTGCAAAGTGCTACGGCGTCTTTGCGTACCCATGCGGCATAGCTGTCAAATACAACATAAAGATATTCGCCGTCACTGCTCTCGTGAAGCACCGCTACGGGCATGTAGGGCATGCATTCGGAGAAGATCATTGCATCGTAGTATCTGTCGGAAGTCTTTTCGAAGACACGGTCTTCGGTGGGGAAGAGCCTTATCGTCATTCGTTTTACCGTAAAGCCGAACTTTACGCTTATCTCTTCCGGAATGGCTTCGATGTTGGATTTAGCTATCAGTTCCTTCCAGTATTCATCGGTTGTAGGCTTGCCGTTCAGATATAACTTGGACGGGTCCTTGGGCGCTGCATTTGCACAGTCGGTGAGGAAAGAACGGAGTACCTTGCCGTCCAATGTTTCCGGGAACTCGTCGAGCTTGGGGAATTTGGTCTTATCGCTTGCGGTGATGACTCCGCGGTTGTTCCTGTTGAACTCCGCGATCTCATCAGGCGTCATGAGGACCTTGCTGCTGCCTTCCTTTATCCAGTAACCGGGCTGCATCATCTCGGGCTTTACGCCGTCGATCAGACGGACATATTCTGTATCTATCACGGTCTTTTCCTCCGGTGTCTTTACTACGATGTCTTCCTTGGCCGTTTCGGAGGATTCCATGACTGCAGAAGAGGCGGTTGTTGTTTCTGATAAAGAGGAACTTACAGACGGTTCCTGCCGTGTAACAATGTTACATCCGCTTAAAACGGGCACTGTCAAGGCTGTCGCGAGAAGTGCTGAAAGTATTTTTTGCCTGCTGTTTTTCATAGAACGCTCCGGTTTTTGCTTGGCTTTTTCTTTTTCACGATTATAACTTATTACTTGAAAAAGGGTTTCCGTGCAATGGTACAATAAGGCAGATTTGAATAAGAGGAGAGGTATGACATGATCCGTTTTATCGAAGATAAGGATGAAAAGAGAAAGATATCCCGCGAAGTCCTTGAGGCACTGAAGGAATGGTTCGAGGTCGATGAGAGCCGCGAGCAGTATATAAGGGAATCGGCAGATCAGCCATTCTGGGCAGCATACGAAAATGATGTTCCTGCAGGATTTCTCTGCCTTAAGGAGACCGGTAAAGAGACCATGGAACTCGCCGTCATGGGCGTCAAGAAGGATTTCCACAGGCACGGCTTCGGCAGGAAACTCTTTGCCGCTGCCAAAGCCTATGCTTCAGTGAACGGGTATGACTTTATCCAGGTCAAGACCGTCCGTTCAGGCGTGTATGAGGATTACGACATAACCAATGAGTTCTATAAGAGCCTGGGCTTCAAGGAATTAGAGGTCTTTGAGGAATACTGGGATGCGGCAAATCCGTGCCAGATATATGTGATGAGCCTGAAGAGCGCCATGGAAACCATGAAGGCAAGGCACAGCTACCGCGGAGCGTTCGTTCAAGAGCCTGTACCGAGAGAAGATCTCATCGCCATCGCGAATGCAGGCATTAACGCACCTTCAGGCTGCAACAAGCAGACGACTGAACTGGTGATCGTTGATGATAAGGAAATGCTGGAAAAGATCAAGGCGCTGATCGATCCGCCGGTTGCCAAGACTGCGCCTGCCATGATAGTCGTTCTTTCGAAAAGGATAAACGCTTACCGTGACAAGTGTTTTGCGACCCAGGATTATTCGGCCGCGATCGAGAATATGCTTCTTGCCATCGTTGAACTCGGTTATCAGAGTTGCTGGTATGAAGGCCACATCACGGATGACGACCGTATCTGTGACAGGATCGCGGAAGTTATCGGTGTCCCCGGAGACCTGGGCGTTGTCTGCATCCTGCCGGTAGGCAAGGCTCTTGAAGACTTCAAAGTACCGCCCAAAAAGGCTTTTGAGGAACGTGTGAGCTTTAACCGTTTTGGAGAAAAGTGACCGTCTTCGTATTCAAATTGTCAGTTTTTGCATATATAATAAAATTATTATAATTTGAACGGATGGTGGACAGATGTATTATGCCAGCGTAGCGTTAATGGCCTTGATCGTCCATGTGATCATAAACTACGAATCGCTCAAGAAGGTCAAAAAGACCGGCAATAATCTGGTGTATGTCAGATTCCGCCAGTATCTTCTTTCGATTCTTGCTTTCTATGCAGCTGATACTTTATGGGGTTTCCTTTATGAACAGCGATGGGTGATCCCGACTTTTATCGACACATGCCTTTTCTTTTTCGCGATGGTCTTGTCAGTATTGCTTTGGACGATGACCGTCGTTGAATTCGTAGGGAGCAAGGGGAAACTCGGCAAGGTCCTGGTTACCAGCGGCTGGATAATATTCCTGTTCGAGGTGGCGGCGCTCATCATTAATCTCTTCAAGCCCGTCTTATTCTGGTTCCGTGAAGACAAGGAATATATGCCGATGCCCGGAAGGCACATTACGCTTTTCATGCAGATGGTGCTGTTCTTTGTCACATCCGTCTATTCGATCGTCAAAGCCTTCCGCTCAAAAGGAAAACAAAAGCGCCACTACAGGACCATAGGCCTTTCAGGGATCATGATGTCGGTATTTATCTATCTGCAGATGTTCTATCCGCTGATGCCGTTTTATTCGATGGGGTGTCTGTTCGGTACCTGTCTTATCCACACTTTCGTAATTAAAGACAGAGCCGAAGAACAGGACCAGCAGATGAAGATGGCAAATCAGAAGGCTTACAGGGACGGCCTTACCGGTGTCAAGAACAAGACGGCTTATCTTGAGGCTCTGTTGGAACTTGAATCTGACGTGGATAAAGGAACACTTAAGGAATATGGTGTCGTTGTATTTGATCTGAACGGCCTTAAGGCCATAAATGATACACAGGGACATGAGGCAGGAGACGAATACATAAAGAGTGCCTGCAGACTGATATGCGTTCAGTATAAGCACAGCCCGGTATTCCGCATCGGAGGAGACGAGTTCGTCGTCATACTCAAAGGTGGTGATTACGAGATCAGGGAAGAGTTGGACAAGACGTTCAGGGAAATGATCGATGATAACCAGGAAAAAGGTCTCGTGGTCGTATCGAGCGGAATGGCCGTCTTTGTTCCCGGGGCGGACGACAACTACAATGACGTGTTCAAGCGTGCGGATGAACTGATGTACGAACGCAAAACGGAACTGAAGGCGAAGAAATGACATGCTGAGGGAGAGATGATGAAAGAACCGTCGTACATGATAGTTATACCGATGAATGAAAAGGATCTCGAAGATCCTAAGGTATTCATGGATAATCTTGCAAAGAATGAACATATCAGGATCAAGGATCTTCATGTTGATGATGAACGCGGCATGTTAGTTGATCTCGAGATAGACGGTGCGGAGTATCAGGTCGCTATAAATCCGGTAGACGTTGACATTCCCGAATTTGTAAGGCCCGAGCATGCTTTCAGTGAAGAAGAATTCAAGATGCTCGACGAGGCGACGGTAGGCCTAAGCGTATGCATGGATTTTGACGGTGACAGCAACAGGTGCTTTTATGACCAGCTCCGTTTCATCGACACATTGTTCCCCAAAATGCTTGCGGTTCTTGACTGTCCGTCAGAGAAACTGCTGTCAGGAAAATGGGTGTCACTGGCTGCAAGATCAAACGTGCTTCCCGCGCCGAGATATCTTTTCACGGTCCAGGCGATATCGGACGGCGGCGAAGAAGTATGGCTTCATACGCACGGGCTTAAGCGTTGCGGTCTTTATGAGCTTGAGATCTTATGTTCAAACAAGCAGTTCTTCGGTGACCACTACAAGATGATCGAGTCGTTTGCGGTGCGCATGCTGGAAAGCGATGAACCGATAGAACCGGGCGACGGCGTTTTTATCGGACAGGCGGCGGGCAAAGTCCTGACGCTGACGGCCGTTGACTGGCGCGAGGCTCTCACATTCTATCCTGATGCGACTATCGGCACGGAAGAAGACCGCGAAGACGAAGTGCATGGCGAAGATACTTACGTGCTAATGATCTATAAGAACGACAAGGACGAAGAGGAGAAACGCTATACGCCGGTTCAGGATTTCAACCAGTTCCTGGATCAGAATCCCATGTACATGTTTTCCTCTGAGGAGACAAAGAGGATGAGCGACCTTGCGATCGAGCGCATCCCTTATATGCTCAAGGCGTTTGAAAATAAAGAGAATACCGTTATCGTCAAGATAGGCCTGATAACCGACGAGGAGTACTGGAACGGTGATAAGCCGCAGAGAGAGCATATCTGGTTTGAATTAAAGGATGTGAAGGAAGACAAGATCGTGGCGCAACTGACCCAGGAGCCATACTACGTTTCCGGGATCAAGGAAGGCGACACGGGAACTTATCCGTTCTCCGACATTACTGATTGGCTTGTCTTTACAAAAGAAAACCGTATAGCTCCTGATGACGCTTATCTGCTGGATAAGTGAATCTGAAACATCACCATTCACCAAGATACTTCCATTTATCTGCGGAGAACGGGTCTTTGCCGTTGAATGAAAAATGGGGACTTGGCGGGAAATTATAGATGTGCTTTTCGCTGGGATTCCATTCCTCGGTATAAAGGACCGTTTGCGTTCCGTTTTTAGCTTCGGACGTCAAAGGCTTGCCGGTGAAGGGATTAACGGCGTTGCTGATCAGTCCTGCCGTTGCCAGGACCGGAGTATCGGCATTGGTCATGAAATCTTCTTTGACCGTAAAACCTTTGGAATTAAAGTCCTTTACCATCAGGAGCGGCATGAAGCATTCAAGGTTCTGGCCGTTGCTTTCGATGCCGAACTGGTTCAGGTCTTTTCCGTGGTCAGATACAAGAATGATGCGCGTGTTGTCGTATACGCCTTCCTTACGCAGATAATCGAACCATTCGCCTAACTGTATGTAAGTCGCGATATTTACATGATAATGTGTGACCTGATCAACAGTATTCATTCCCATCGTCCTGCCGTTGATCGTATATTTCGGGAACATGGTTTCGTTAAACGAGGTGTTATCGACATTGGCAGAAGGGACATAATCAGGAGCCTGCAATAAGCACGGACTGTGAGTTGAATCGAGAGTCATCATGGTAAATGTATTCTCATTGCTGTTAAGATCAGTGAGGTTTGCAAGGTTTTTGAGAACTGCGTAATCATTGAGGAAATAGATACTGTAACCCGTGCTCTTTGAGACGGTTACATTCGACTGGTTGATCGAAAAAGCGGTTGAATCCCCGGACATTGAGACGGCTTCGTTGTAGATTCCGCCGTCATAGATCGTTTCCTGAAGAATGACAGGAGATATCTTCATGAGAGAGAGCATGAAAAAGTTGCGGTTGCGCATTTCAATGATGCGCCCGATCGGATTGGCGGTAGTCTCGCTGTTGTTATCCCAATCAAGATAGTTCAAAGCGCCTGTGGTCGTATAGCAGTTAATCCCCGGATAATCGGAATAGATAGTGGTATCAGGATAGGATTTGTAGCCTGCAAAAGGCGGGTCACATACGGTTACGGAATAACCGTTATTCCTGAAAAGCACGGGCATTACCTTTAAAGATTCGTCGTGCTTTTTGGCCATGGTTTCAGTATTTCTCTCAGCCAGCTTTTCAGGTGTGTATTCATAACCGCCGAACAATGACGGTGCGCCTACGATGGTACAAGGTCCGTAAGATATGGTGTTCGGATAGTAGGTAAAGCCGTCAAACTTCTCCTTTAATTCCGGTTTCTCGTTAAAGATATAAGGCACTTGCGGTCCCAGTGCACGGTCGACCATCAGAACGACGACATTCTTTCCGTTCTTGCTCAAAGGAATAGAAGGCATCTCTGCCGAAGGCTTGGAATTGCTCCAGAAACTCCAATATCCCGAATATGTTCCTAATATTCCGAGAGAGTTTATAAGTCCGACGCCCATAACGGCAAGGATACCGACGCAGATAACGGGACCGGTGATCTTTGAACTCTTGGAGTGCAGGAAATATAATACGGCACCGGCTAACAATAAGACCAGGATGTTGATCAGATATTCCTTTACGCTGAAAGAAGGTGATCTGTCATACTGCAGTGTTGAAGACATCGTACCGAGCTTAGTGCCGAAAAACATGTAGTTGACGACGGAAATGCCGCATATGATCCATATAGCTTTGCAGAATAAAGCTTTGGATCTTTCGCTCATGAAGAAATAGAAAACGCCGCCCCAAAGTACCCAGCTTCCGACTGAGAGCAACATGGAGTTAACAACGTAAAGTATCGGATTTGAAAGCTGAACATTATCAACAAACTCAAGCGCAGATGCGTCGATGATCGTGGAAGGGATCAGAAGGCCGGTGATCAAAGCCATCAGAATGGTTCCTGCAACAAAAGCACCTGTATTCTTTTGAACTGCTTTTTGATCTTCCTTTTTCCTGATGAACCCTGCTGCGAGCGGAAGTGCCAGGAGCAATCCGCCTGCCGAAAGAAGAACCTTCTGCCTTGCGTCAAGATCAGTCCTTATCAGTGATGAGATAATGACCGCCAGACCTGCGACAGCAAGGACAATATTCAATGCCTTCTTCGGATCTTTCAGCTTGTAGAAGACATTCTTAACGAGCGAGAATACATTGTTGAGGAGCCAGTAGAATACAAGTCCCGAAGGTGACCTGTAGAGCAGTATAAGGAAGACCGCTGCCAGGCCGTATACCTGAGCTTTTTCTTTTACCGGATGACCTTTGGCATAGATTATTCCGGAAACTATATTTATCAACGTCATCAGGATAGGAAGAACGTTAATTGGGAAACCGCCGATAGAAAACATCGCGTCTTCCTTGCCGAGATCTGCGATGAAGCCGAATCTCATTCCCTGAAGCCCCTGCATGCTTGATAAGAGATTGTATGCAGCGATGAAGAACGGTATCTGAAGCAATACTGAAACAGAACTCTTCAACGCATAAACGGGCTTGTAGTGGTTTATGCGGTAATACTCCTGGACCATAAAGAAGCGCTCGTCACCTTTGAAGGTTGACTTGATGTGCTTGAGGCGTGATGCCATCTTTGTCTGGATATCACGTTCTTCGGCCTGGAGTTCGTCAGCTCTCTTGTAGAGGGGAAGGACGAGGAAGTTTACTGCAAGACTCAGGAATATTATCGACAGCCCTGCATTGCCAATGAGCCTGTTTGCAATCGAGAAGATCACTTCAAACAGAAGCTCAAGCGGGGTGATTATCAATGTGTAGAGTACAGATATTACCAGCACGCCGAAAACCTGAATTCCAGTTACTTATGAAATCCATCCTTTTTATTTGTTCCGTTCCTGTCATGCCAAGGCCTCACCAAAGCACAAGCAAAACATATACGGGACAATAATACCACGGCTGCGGGGCTTTGTTTAGCGACAGTGGTTATGTCATCTCGGGATCTGAAGAATGACGAACCGGCAGCTTCCGTCCTTATATTCATAGATGCTGTATTTCCAGGTCCAGGAACTCATGCCGGAGGATCCGTCAGAGTCAGCTATGCTGTAATCCAAAGGAAGAACATACGACTTGTTATAGTTTGGACAGACTTCAGCTATTTCACGCACTTTGGCGCCCTTGCCTTTAATGTCGCTGCCGCTTATTACCTCCGAGTCCTTATAGCGTGCAAGATACGGCATGGCCTCTACCAGTTCATCAATGCTTTTGAAAGTCCTCGTCTCGATCTGAAGGTC
>JAILIB010000143.1 GCA_024695505.1 Saccharofermentans sp. | reverse complement strand
GATGGAGCTTACGGGTGATCTTGCTCAAACATACATGGTCGAATATGCCGTTTTGCTTGAGAAATACGGCAACGTTCAGGGCTTTGTTTCAGAAGGCTCCGTGGCAGGTTCGATCGGCGAACCTAAAAAGATCGAAGAAATAAAGATCCGTATAGTACCTTTAGGTCAGGGAACGCCTACGAATGTAAGCTTCAGAACACATAAAGAAAATAGCGGCTGGGAAACCAAGCGTGCTGTAAGCGGAGGTGTGTCCGGAGCGGCCGGCAAGGGGAAGAAGATCGACAGCATCGAGATGAACCTTTCGGGCAGCGAGTACAAGGGCGGAATCTCCTACCGTACTTACACAAAAGACTCCGGATGGGAAACGAATTGGTCATCTAATGGTGAGACCGCCGGAATCCAGGGTAAGAATATAAATGCTGTCCAAATCAAACTGACTGGCCAGGCTGCTGAAAACTTAGATATCTATTACAGGGTATATGTTCCTGAATTCGGATGGCTCGATTGGGCAAAGAACGGAGCTACAAGCGGTGTTACCGAGCTTCCGTACAGTGTGGAAGCGATCCAGGTGGTACTCGTTAAGAAGAACAGTGCTGCTCCGCAGGCTGAATTAAATGGCATCACGACCGACGTAGATATCTCTGAGATAAAACCCGGCACTCCCATTCTTCCCGGCAGGGGAGTTTTCAAAATGCCGGCAGGCGCAAAAGTTTCTTATGCGGTCAAGACCGCTGACGGATGGTCTGAGATCGTGTCTGACGGTGCGGTATTGAATGTTTCAAAACCGATCACCGGAATTGCCGTCGGAGTGAAAAAGATTGAATCAGGTCATTTGGAACTCTGTGCCGATAAGCCTTACTTCGGTAACGAGATATATGACAATACGGATTCTTATGATGCTGATTTTGACCTGCAGATAATAGATGCCGGCAAAACTATCGAGAACATCAGGATAGCGCTTTATTACGGATGGTATTCTTACAACGAGGAAGATGGCATTGAAGAATATTATCCCGGTTACTATTACTACAGTTTCCAACCCAAGTATAGTATCTACTACAGGGTCAAGACTTCCAAAAACGGATGGATGGCCTGGACCAAGGACGGATTAAAGAGCGGTACTGACGAGATCGGCGATAACATTACCGCCATTCAGATCAAGGTGGTTGACTATGGTGAAACCCCTGATCCGAATCTTAATGGTGTCGAATCCAAAACTGACAAAACCATTATCAGGATGACGGATTTCCCGAAGCCGCAGGTGGTTACGACAGGCAACAAGTTCGCAAACTGGTGCCTTAAGACATTCCCTGCCAATCAGAAAGCAACCGACTATCTTACCGCGCACAGAGGACCGCCGAAGTTCTATTTCTATACTATAGGGGCTACCTGGCCGTATAAACTCGGCGGAAAGTCGAAGAAGAAGTGCGACTGTACGGGATTTGCCGTCTGGGTATTCAAGAATTACCACCACAAGAAGGTCGCGCACAATTCGCATAAGATGGCATATAAGACCGGAAAGCCCGTCTCTTACAAGGACATAAAGCCGGGTGATCTGCTTTGCGTTACTGACACTTATCACGGCGATGTATTCTTCTATGTCGGAAAAGATGAGTACGGCCACGATCTGATCCTGGATGGTATGACACCGAAGATAGGCGGCAAGATAAGCTATGTGTTCCCCGTTCTCAGATACCTGGATGTTGAATCCTGGTCCAAGGAGAAAAACCACTACATCAGGCATAAGTGACAAACTGCTTAAAGTCCCGCACCCGCGGGACTTTTTGTTTGGCTCTTTTCGCGAACGGAAATAATAAAAACATACCCGCAAACAGACATACAAAGAAATAGCGCATTGGTAGAATTCGCTTGCAAAAAGGAAAAACTCCTTTCTGTATTTGTCCGTTACAAGAGCCGTCCCTTAAGGGGGCGGCTTTTGCGTGTGACAGGAGTTAAGCCTTTAAGAAGAGACCGCAATTAAAGGTATCTCCAGTTCTTCCTTGGTAAGACCTGCATGGCCGCCGGGCATCTTTTCCGCTTCGATGTGAGTTGCAAAGACCGCTTCGTTTGCTACGGAGATTGCTATGTAATCGCCGAGCATGTCACGGAACAGCGCATGTTCTTTTCCGGTCCCGAAAAGCTTTTTATCGAGGACTTCATCTTTGGTAAGGAGCCAGAACTTATCACCGAAAGCCTTTTTGAATATAGAAGGAAATTCTTCTTTGTATTCATCCTTTACGAAAAAGCTCAGTGTGCGCGGTTCGACAGAAGGCAGGCGCACAAGGCATTTAAGTATCACGGGATAGTCCATTATGCAGCGGTTAACGCACGCAGTCTGACTGTGATCGGCGGTGACGAGAAGAAGGGTGTCTGAAGGAAGGCGGGATGCGAATTCTTCGATCCTTTTTTCAAGATAGACCATGAGATCATGTGCTTCGCTGCTGTACGGACCTTTGGCATGCATGGTGCTGTCAGGCTCGCCCCAGTAGGCATAGATGAATTTCTTTTCGGGCATCTTACAGAGCTTTTCCACGCGTTCTAATACCGCATCAAGATCCTGCGGGTTCGGTTCAGCGAAAGGACTTGAGATATAGGCATTTCCGCCTGCCTCATTTATCTTCTCGATTATGCTCTTGTAAGGACAGTATCTGAATCCTGCATGAAAATCAGCTGCAGCAGCCGGTTCTTTAATAAACCCGTTCCCGTCCTCGGTGAGCTGTTCCGTGTTAGAGAAAACGGTTACGTTCTTTCCAAGCTCAGGGAAGAACATATCCCATCCGTGCCAGCCGTGCTCGTTGGGATAAAGGCCGGACAGGATGGATGTCGTCGCCGCAACTGTCGTCGGAGGGAAGACCGAACTGTAGTTTCCTGCAAGGTGCGAACGTAAGAACCCGGAAGGCTCCAGATGCTTTTCGATTATGGATGTTCCCATCGCATCCATGAGAATCACGATCACGTTCCTGTAATCGTGATCAAGAAGCTTGTCAGCAAGCTTAAGCGTGGATGCCGTTGTCTGCACGCCAAAATATCTGAGGATCGAGTTGCTCAGGTTGACGAGGCAGTTATCGTAATCGGGTCTTATGTATTCCATAACCGTTCTTCCTGTCTTTTTTATCCAACAGTTTAACACGAACTGCAAAATACAGAGTGTTATAATCTTGCTATGTATAAGATCTACGTAGTTGAAGATGATAAAGGGATCGCGGACGGCATTGTGCAGTGTCTTTCTCCGTGGGAGATGGATGTCAGTGTCGTGTCTGATTTCCGCAATGTTTTGGGCGAGATCTCCAAGATCGAACCGCATCTGATAATCATGGACATAACGCTTCCTTACATGGGCGGGTATCACTGGTGCCGGGAGATCAGGAAGACCAGCAATGTCCCGATCATCTTTATTTCATCCGCGACGGACAACATGAATATCATCATGGCGATGAACATGGGTGCTGACGATTACATCCCCAAGCCCTTTGACCAGAGCATCCTCATAGCCAAGGTGCAGGCGCTTCTCAGGCGCGTGTATGATTTCAACCAGGGTTCTTTCACGCTGAAGGCCAGGGGTGCGGTCCTCAATACCAACGATAATTCGCTGTCTTATGACGGAAAGAAGATCGAACTCGCAAGAAACGAGTATAAGATCCTTCTAACCCTCTTGGAGAACAAGAACAAGGTTGTAAGCCGTGAGAAGCTCATGGAAGTCCTTTGGGAGACCGACAGTTTTGTTGACGAGAACACTTTGACCGTCAATGTCGGAAGATTGAGGAAGACCCTTGAAGCCGCGGGCCTTACGGATTTCATCAAGACGAAGTTCGGCGTCGGATACATCCTGGAGGATGAGGAATGAAGCTTTTCAAAAGCTATCTTAAATACCGCGTGAAGCTGTTCGTTGGCTGTGCCGCGGTAATGGGGATATTCGCTTCCTCTTATCTGCTTTTCGACATGCCTGCAATTGCGGTTTTGTATCCGTTGATACTTACGATTGTCATCGGGCTTATCGCGATGGTTTTCGACTTCGTCATATTCTCTAAGCGTCATGATAGGATCCTTTCTGAAGAACTTCCCGTGCCGAAAAACAGGCTTGAAGAAGATTATCAGCTGATAATCGAAAAGTTGAAAGAAGAAGCCAAAATGGCTGAGCAGAAGGCTTATGCGGACTATACCGACATGGTCGGATACTACACGGTGTGGGCGCATCAGATAAAGACGCCGATCGCAGCGATGCGTCTCAATCTTCAGTCTGAAGACACTGAGTCAGCAAGAAGACTCATGGGCGATCTCGGCCGCATTGAAGCATATGTTGAAATGGCCCTTACTTTCTTAAGGCTTGACTCGAACAATACCGACTATCTGATAAAGGAATATGACATTGATGAGATAGTGCGTCCCGCGATCCGCAAGTTTTCAAGAGAGTTCATACTGAAGAAGCTGAAGCTCGAGTATGAGCCGGTGGAATACAAGGCGGTCACCGATTCAAAGTGGCTTTCGTTCATCGTAGAACAGATCATTTCAAATGCTGTTAAATACACGTCTGAAGGATCGGTGCGCATCTATATGAACGAGCCCGGAGTCTTGTGTATAGAAGACACCGGAATAGGTATCAGCGCGGAAGATCTGCCCAGGATATTTGAAAACGGATACACGGGATTTAACGGCAGGGAAGACAAGAGGGCTAGCGGAATAGGTCTTTACCTTTGCAAACGCATCGCCGGCAATCTCGGACATAAGATCTCCGCCGAATCCACTGTCGGAAAAGGCACGAAGCTGATCTTGGACTTGAGGGCAAAGGTTGTTGAGGTTGAATAAGCAAGACGCGCGGTTTTGCGTATTTTTTGCCTAAAAGTATTTTCACATAATGATTATAATTGCTTTGGTAAATGGCGGAGGATATTCGTTTTATGATCGATTATGAGACAGTAGCCAGAAACAGCCACAGAAGTGGTATGAATTGTGCCATTGCAGTTTACGATGCGCTTTGTCTCGGAAACGATGCGAAAAAGACTGAAGCTCCACGCCCGAGATCCGTAGACGGTAAATGCGGAGCCGTTCTGGCAGCAGAGCAGTATATCAGGGAGATGGGTGGAACTGATTCTGATATCGAAGCATTCGAGAACAGTTTCACTGAAAGATATGCTTATCTTACTTGTGCAGAACTTAGAGGCAAAGCGACGGGACAGTGCAATGATTACGTCGGACTTGCCGCAAGCATAGCCGGCCGGATGGGTCTTGCATAAAACCTGAGATTTGGGGGTAAAACAAATGAATAAAAAGATAATGGCATTACTGTTGGCGTCATGCACGCTCGTTTCGATGGCAGGATGTAATTCCAAGAAAGTCGAGCCTTCATCAGAGGCAGCTTCCGTGATCACTTTTGATACCGGTACGTCTGAGACGAGCATTTCTGAGACAACAGCTGAAACTACTGAAGAAACTACTGAAGAGACTACTGCTTCCGAAGAGACTGCTACGCAGGAGACTTCCGAAACAAAGGCGACGGAGACTTCTGCTGAAAAGTCTGCCACGCCTACGCCTAAGTCGATAGGTAAGACGACCGTTACCAATGCATACAGCAGGACTTTTTCGATCAAGAAACAAGGTAAGTTCACGACTAAATATCCTAAGGTTACTATCAAGGGCATCAGCACTTCTGCAATAAATAAGGAGATCGCCGATAAGTTCGGCCCGATAGCCAAGAAGAATGACAGCGTAGTCAAGTACTCTTATTACGTTGGAAAGAATTACGTTTCCATTTTCGTAACCGTTAATCTCGATGCAGGCGAGGACGGCTCAAACTACTATGTTTACAACGTCTCCAGAGAGACTGGCAAGAAACTTTCCAAAGCCGAGATGCTGAAGTGCTTAAACATGAAGGACAGCGCTTTCAAATCGAAAGTTACCGCTGCAGTCAAGAAGTGGTGGAGTTCCAACATTCCGAACTATAAGAGCGATAAGACATCCAAGGAGCAGTATAAAAAGGCTATCGCAGCCAAGTCCATCAACAGCGCGGTACCTTATGTTAACTCCAAGGGTAAGAAATGCTACCTGCTCCGTCAGATGAAGGCTCCGACACAGATGGGAACAAACGACATCTATTCGACGATCTGATCGTATTGGTGATTATCAGATAAATAACTCCCCGGCAGGGGAGTTTTTCTTTGCTTGCTCAGAACTTTTAGAGGATCGTGACCTTGTTCCTTCCGCCTTCTTTTGAAGTATAGACGGCTTTGTCGATCCTGTTGAAAGCCTGCGTGAAATCGTCTTCGGCCTTCAGCTCCGTGAGACCGATGGAACAGGTGATATGAGTTATTTCAGGGAAGAGATACTGATCGACTTTCTGTCTGATCGTCTCTGCGAGCTCTGCTGCCTTTGCTTCATCTTTGTCTCTGCATACGATGACGAATTCCTCGCCGCCCCAGCGTCCTGCAAGGATCTTCTCTTCGGGTACGATGTCGAGAAGGATCTTAGAGAAATGCTGAAGTGTGGTATCGCCGACGGCGTGACCGTAGTTATCGTTAACTTTCTTGAAGTGGTCGAGGTCGATCATCATGATGGAGATAGGATCAGCGTTCTTCTGGCGGTGTGCGATCGCATTGTTGAGCTGGGCCTCGATCTCGCCGTGGTTGTAAAGACCCGTAAGCGGATCCTTTGTTGCTTTCTCTTCGTAAGTCTGAAGCGTGGAGAGCATCTCCATGGAATCGTCATGAATGTCCTGGACCATGAAGACGAAACGGTAATCGTCTTCGTTGAACGTTTGCGCACGGCTGAAGATCAGCTTGACCCAGATGAACTTTCCTTCAAGGTTACGCATCA
>JAILIB010000113.1 GCA_024695505.1 Saccharofermentans sp. | reverse complement strand
CCTCGTTTTCGCCGCTATAATCGTCCTCAGCATCCGGACCGGAAAAGAAGTCTGATCCTTATACCTTGAATGCCTTATGAACCGCCTTGTCCTGTCCGAGCACGAGGACTGAAGTGTTGGGCTCGAAAACCGTATCCGGCGTAATGCTGGTATTAAGCCTGTCGTCCTTCTTTATTCCGAGAACGTTGATTCCGTATTTCTTACGGATGTCGATCTCGATTACGGTCCTTCCATACCACTCTGCGGGAACTGCGAGCTCAAAGATCGCGAATTCCTTGTTGAGAGCGATATAGTCAATGATGCTGTCTGATGTGCACGTGATCGCCGTCCATGCAGCGAGCTGCTTTTCAGGATAGACCACCTGGTCGGCACCGTTGCGCAGAAGGATCTTTTCCTGCGTTCCCTTGGAAGCACGCGCGATAACTTTCTTGGCGCCAAGCTCTTTCAGAAGGAACGCGGTCTCAAGTGAGTTCTGGAAATTATCGCCGATCGCCACGATGCAGACATCGTAATTATCAACGCCCAAAGACTCCATGAATTCATAATTGGTGCTGTCGCCTATCTGCGCATTCGTTACGAACGGAAGTATCGAATTCACGCGGTCCTCATCCGTATCAACAGCCATGACCTCGTGATTCAGGTCATTGAGTTTTTTTGCTATATATTTTCCGAAACGTCCGAGTCCGATCAATAAGATTGATTTCATTGCTTTTTCTCCTTATCCGACTGTTAATTTTTCCTGCGGCAGTCTCGCCATGTTGCTCTGATTCGTCGTCAGTGCCGAGAAGATCAGAGTAAGTCCGCCGACTCTGCCTATATACATGAGAAATACAAGTATTATGCGTGAGACCGGTCCGAGCGAAGGTGTAATGCCGAGCGTAAGCCCGACCGTTCCGATCGCCGATGCCGTTTCAAACATGCATGTCATCATGGGAAGCTTTTCGGTAACGGTTATGATGACACCGCCTGCGAGAAAAAGGCTGACATACATGGTAACTATCGCGATGGCATTGCGCAGAACGCTGTCAGCAATGCTCCTTCCCGCGAAATTGGTGTGTTCCTTGCGTCTGAATACGGAAACCGCCGTCAGTATGAGAACAGCCAGTGTTGTGGTCTTCATACCGCCTGCCGTCGATCCGGGAGAGCCTCCTATCAGCATGAGAACGATCATGACGGCAGTATTGCCCGAGTTCATCTGAGTCAGGTCAGCTGTGTTAAACCCGGCTGTCCTGGTGGTTACCGACTGGAAGAGCGAACTGAGTATCCTGGTCCGAAGCGGCATGCCTGAGAAATCGGAAACGAAGAAAGCTATCGCCGGAAGCACTATCAGCACCGCTGAAGTGATCAGGACGAGCTTTGACTGCATACGGTATTTGTGCAGATGGATCTTATTGACCTTAACGTCCTGCCAGACAAGGAAACCGATACCGCCGACGATTATCAGCGTCATGATGGTGATGTTGATCAAAGGGTTGTCAATGAAATATGTGAGCGATGAGTACTTCTCCTTAGCTCCCATCAGGTCGAATCCCGCATTGCAGAATGCCGAAACGGAATGGAAGACCGCATACCAGATGCCTTTGGGGAAACCGAACTCCTTGATAAAGACAGGTGCCATGACAGCTGCTCCCAAAGCCTCTATTATCGCTGTCGTGATCAGGATGAAACCCGTCAGTTTTACGATGCCGCCCATCTGCGGTGCGGATATCGCTTCCTGCATCGTGCTCCTCTGCATCAGTCCTATCTTCTTGCCGGAGGCAACCGAAACGGCGACCGCGATGGTTACGACGCCCATTCCTCCGATCTGGATCATGATGAGTATGACGGCCTGTCCGAAACCGGACCAGTATGTGGCTGTATCCTGGACGATCAGTCCCGTAACGCATGTGGCTGATGTTGCGGTAAAAAACGCATCGGCAAAGCTTGCGCCCTTTCCGTCAGCTGTTGCAAACGGGAGCATGAGGAGAAGAGCTCCCAATAAGATCGCTCCCAGAAAGCCGAGAACGATTATCTGTGATGATGTTATCTTCTTTGGCAGAAACGCCATGCTATCCCTCCGACGAGACCTTTCAGGTCATTAGTCTTCCTTTTGTGAAGTATACAACAACACATTAAAGTCTCAAAGCCACTTCTTCTTTTTAAAGAAGATAAGGCTGACTATTACTATCATGACGCTGACGGCGATCACTATCGGATAGGCGATCGGTGACTGGAACTCGGGCATGTATACGAAGTTCATGCCGTACCATCCCGCGATGAGCGTAAGGGGCATGAAGATGCTCGTAATGACGGTAAGGATCGTCATTATCTTGTTCTGCTTGATATCGATCTGTGCCTGGTTAAGGTCTCTTATCTGCGTCGTGTACTCCGAAAGCGAAGTCGTCATGTCGTAAAGAGTCTGTACTCTCTGGCATACGAGATGGAAATATCTCTCATTGTTCTCGCTGAAGAATTCGTTTTCGTTCTCTTCGAGT